>LJNT01000172.1 GCA_001314685.1 Rhodobacteraceae bacterium HLUCCA09 | reverse complement strand
CGCTCGTGAGGGCCTGCACAACCCTCAACCGGTCCTCACGACCGGCCCACGACCCCCAAAGCCCGCCGCTCAGACGTATTCGGTGAATACTGCGGGATAAGGGTCCGGAGAGACCGCGAAGGCAGAGCAGTGCGGATCGCGACAGAAGTTAACGGTGAACCCGCCCACGGTCTTGGGTAGGCGACGCCGCAAAACTCCCGAAGATTTCTTCGGAGCGCTACTCCCCTTCGTCCTCGTCCCGCTCTGCGCCAACGCCCAAGTTCCATTGCGGCTTGGGCGTAGAGGCTACGGGAGACCCTGAATGGGATCAACATATATTGTAGTGGCTGGCTGATCGCCCCCCACGGCCAGCGCGCCCGCGTCTTTCGGCCGGTCGGTCCACGCGGCGTTCGCGCGCTTCCGATCGTGCAGACGGCGGAGCGCGCGGCCGGCTCGGCCATCCGGGAGGCTGCGCGCCTTTCGCCGCTGCCCGGTCGGGTCGCGCCGTCCGGTCTCTGTCGGCGCGTGCCGCCCGCTCATCCGAGCCAAACGGCGGCGGCGCCCACGGCAATGACGGCGGCGTAGACCGGAAACACCAGCAGGCCCAGTCGCGCCGAACCCGCGACGGCGCTGATGGCCCCCTTCACGGCGGTGTTGACAGACACCGCGATGAAGATGGCGATGGCGCCGCTCGCGGCGGCCAGATCGTTGCCCACCAGCTTTGCCACCGATATCGTAAGGGCGTCGACATCCGTGATCCCCGACAGGGCCGCCCCCGCATACACGCCCCCCGTGCCGAGCCAGAGGTCGAGATAGTGGACGGCGAGGAGCACGACCGCGAGCACCGCCCCGAACGACAGCGCGGCGGTGAGCTCCAGCGGGTTGGCGATGCCCTCCACCGCGTCGCTCGCCTCCGGCCCCATGTCCGAACGGGTGAAGACGAGCAGGGCGCCGGCGCACCCGGTCGCCGCCATCACGCCCATCGGCCACGCCAGCGGCAGCACGAGGCCGGGCTCGAAGACCGCGACGAGCACGAGGATTCTCAGGAACGTCACCGACCCCGCGACGAGGATGCCGGCCGCCGCGAGGGGCGCGATCGCGGGGTGGGCCTTCACCAGGCGGGCGAGGGCCAGCGTGGTCGAGGTCGACGAGGCGAGGCCGCCGAAGAGGCCGGTCAGCGGTATGCCCAGGCCGGCGCCGCCGAGCCGGACTGCGCCGTAGCCGAAGAATGACAGCCCGGCCACCACCACGGCCGCCCACCACAGCTCGTAGGGGTTGAGCACTCCGCCGGGGCCGTAGCCCGTGTTCGGCAGGAGGGGCAGGACGACCACCGAGATCAGCGCGAGCTTGAGCAGGGCCTCGAGCTCGAGCTGGCGGATCTGCGCCACCCAGCGGTGCAGCCGGGCCTTCATCGACAGCAGCAGCGCCGCCACGACGGCGACCGCGGCGGCCGGCGCCATCTCGCCCAGCACCGACGCGGCCCCGAGGGCGAAGGTCAGCAGCAGCGCGACCTCGGTCGTCAGGCCCAGATCGTCGTCGATGCGCAGACGCACGACGTAGCTGACAGCGAGCAGCGCGGCGAGCCCGGCGAGCGCGACAGCCAGCACGATCGGCGCGGTGAGGTCGGCGAGCCAGGCGGCGAGACCGCCCAGCAGCCCCGCGAGGGTGAAGGTCCGGATGCCGGAGATGCGCCGTCCCTCGGCCTCGTCCCGACCGTGCCAGCCGCGTTCGAGACCGAGCAGCAGGCCGATGGCAAGGGCCAGCCCGAGTCGGCGGAAGATCTCGATGTCGTCCATTCCCGTCCTATGGACGCGCCGCCGCCCACGGGCCGTGACCGCGGTCAACGGCCGGACGCGCCGATCGTGCGTCGAGAGACGCATGTCCGGGGCGGAGCAACGGGGCGGTCAGGGCGCCGTTCGTCCTGGCGAACTCAGGACAACCCGGCGCGGCGGGGGCGGGGCACCACGGCCTGCAGGAGGTGTCGCACAAAGACCTGTCCATCGAGACGCCCGCGCAGAAGCTCGACCAGTGGAACGCCGAGGCAGTCAGGATGCAGGCGAAGCCCGGTGAGGTCCAGCCCGGCGCCGCGAGCGGGCACCGCAGGCAGATCGACGAGGCTGCGGTGGCGCGGAAGGCGCAGCGCGAGGCCGGCGACCCCGCGAGGGGCGCGCAGGCGACCGGCGTCCTCGATGCGCGGGACGCGCTCTCCCGGGCATCGAGCGACGCCGACGACGAGGTGTCGGCCGACTGTGTCGGGGGCGTGCCCCGATCAGATCTCGTTACGCACCTGTGCATAGATCAGGGCCGCGAAGATGCCGGTCCCGCCCAGCACGTTGCCGGCCAAAGCTGGCAGCACCCCGCCCAGGAGCGCCGCGCCCGGCCCGAGTTCGCCGAGCGCCACGAGCAGGAACAGCTCGGTCGCGCCGGCCACGACATGCGACATGCCGCCCACGCCGATCATGTAGGTCAGCAGGACGATCATGAGCACCTCGCCCGCGCTCTCCATCCGCGGCAGCGTCCAGACGAGCGCGGCGATGATGAACCCGGCCGGAATGCCCCAGGCGAAATGCTGAAGCGGTGTGGCCTCGGCATAGTGGCGCGACACGGCGAGCACCCCCTCGAACCGCGCCTCGGGCAGGATGTCGCCGTAGGCGAGCACGATCGCCGCCGCCGCGCACCCCGCGAGGTTCGCCGCGAGCACGGTGCCCCACAGCCGCGCAGTCTGGGCGAATTTCGTGCGCGTCGGCGCAATAAACAGCGGCAGGATCGGCGTGATCGTGTTCTCGGTGAACAGCTGCATCCGCCCGAGGATCACGATCAGGAAGCCGATCGTGTAGCCGATGTTGGAGATGCCCGGCGCCCACTCCGCCTCGGGCAGGATCGATGCGAGAACCCCCTTGCACACCACCGAGGCGCTGATCGCGAGCCCCGCCGCCACGCCCGACCACCAGAGCGCCGAGAAGGGCCGCGACAGCTCGTGCTCGCCATTGCGCCGGATCGCCTCGAAGATGACCGACGAGGGGACCTTGGCGTATTGCTCCGCCTTCTCTTCCTCCTCGCGGTCGAGCTCGGCCTTGTCTGACATCGGTTCGCCCATGATTGCCCGCCCGGCGCGTCGCGGTCGGCGGGATACTCTCGCGGACGGCGACGCCCTCCAACCCGTTGCGCGGATTTTTCTGTCGATGGGCGAACGATCGCCCTGCCGGACAGGTCACACGCGACGGCGCCGCATTCTCCGGCCGGGTGCCCGGCTCGGTGGGCAGCCACGCCGGCGGTCTCGTCTGCGGGCCAGTTGCGCCGTTGCACCGGTCCGGGCGGGACTGTTCGGCCACCGGCCGGTCGCTCTGTCGGCCCGCCTTGCACAAACGGCTGGTCGTCACAGCGATGCCGGGGCCGTGCGCCCCGCCGGCAGGGGGGCGACGCGCGCCTGCCGGGGAGCCGGGGTATCGAGGCGCCCGCGACGGCAGCGGCCGGGCCGGGTGCGATCGAGGGTCGGCTGACGCGGCGCGGGCCGTGCCTTTCGCGGCAGGCATTGTCCCGCGCCGCGAACGCCGCTACCCCTGTCGGCAACCGGACACGGATCGCGGAGGCCCCGATGGCGCTGTTCCCTCTCTACCTCGCGATCTGCGCCGTTCCGGCCGCCGCGGGCATCCTGTTCAAGCCAGGCACCTGGTACCGGGCGCTCGACAAGCCGCCCTGGACGCCGCCGGACGCGCTGTTCCCGGTGATCTGGGCGGCGCTCTACGTCCTGATGTCGCTCGCCGCGGCCCGCGTGGCGGGGCAGCCGGGCAGCGAGGTCGCCCTTGGTCTCTGGGCGCTGCAGATCGCGATCAGCACGCTCTGGTCGCCGGTCTTCTTCGGGCTGCACCGCATCCGGGCCGGAGCGGTCGTCATCGGCCTGCTCTGGCTGGCGGTGCTGGCCACCACGCTGGCCTTCGCGGCGCATGACACGCTCGCGGCCCTCATGATGGTCCCCTATCTTGCATGGGGCAGCTTCGCCCTCGCCCTCAACCTGTCGGTGATGCTTCGCAACCCGGCCCCCGCGCGGCCGTGAGGGATCGCGCGTCGCGGCCGGGCAGCGGCCGCCTGATGCCGCTCTTCAGGCGAGATCGACGACCAGCCGGTTGATCGGCATCGCGAAGGTCGGCGGGCCGGCGACGGCCCTGTCTGACAACAGGCCGGCGAGATCGGCCAGCATGCGCAGGCGGGCCGCGGGCGCCAGAACGAAGGCGGCATAGAAGAAGCCCGCCGCCTCCTGCGCCAGCGTCTCGGCCGGGCCCGACATCGCCACCACGCCGGTCTCGACGCGCACGGACGCGCCGGGGAAGGCCGCGCGCGCCAACTCCACGAGGTCGGCCGAGCTGCGCACCCGGGGGTCGCCAAGATCGACCGTGCCGTAGGCGGGCAGCTCGGCCTGCACATGGCCGTAGATCAGGTCGTGCACGGCGGCGTAGCCCGGTGCCGCCTCGGCCGGCCCGTCGACGAGCGCGGCGAATCGGCCGCCGGGGGCCAGCACGCGGGCGACCTCCTCCAGCACGGGGGCGAGCGGGTCCATCAGCGTCAGCGCCCAGTGGCACAGCGCCACATCGACCGAGCCGTCGCCGATCGCGTCGAGCCGCTGCGCCTGCGCCTCGGTCAGCTGCGCCCGGCCCACAGGCAGCCGCGCGCGCGCGAGCGCCAGCTCGTCGGGCGACATGTCGACGCCGATCAGACGCATCTCTGCCGGAAACGTCGCATGGCACAGATGCAGGAGGGGCCCCGACCCGCAGGCCAGGTCGAGCAGCACGCGGTGGCGGTCTGGCTCCACCGCCTCGGCGAGCCAGGCGTAGCTCGTGCGCCCCTCGGCGTCGTGGCAGCGCATGGCGCAGCTTTCGGTGAAGCCCGCATGATCGTGATGGATCGTGCGTAGGTGGGCGCGCAAAGCCTCGGCATCGGGGGCGGCACCGCGCGCAAGCGTATCGGTCCAGTCGGTGCGCAGGGGCACGTCGGTCATGGCAGGCCTTTCGGGCGTTCGGGAAAGGGGGGGCGCGCGCCGGCTCAGGCGGTCACGGTCATCAGCCAGACGCGCTGGGGGAAGCGCCAGCCCTCTGGGCCTCGACACCCGGCCAGGTAGTCGGCCAGCGGCGCAGTGGCCTGCATCTCGGCAAGGCTCGCGCGCTCGTCGAAGACGCAGCGTTGCAGGTAGCCCTCGACGGCCGCCGTCTCGTCCGGCCCGGCGGCGCTGTCGTAAGCCACCTCCTGCACCTCGACCTCCGCGCCCTGTGCCCGGAGGGTCTGCGCGATCGCTTCGGCCGAGGCGTAGGGCGCCGCGCTCTCGGGGCCGAAGGCGGCGAGGAATCGGCGGTGGAAGCCGATGTAATGGCCGGCCTCGGCGCTGTGGGCGATCAGGCCCGTGCCGCCGGGCGCGATGGCCGCGCGGAACCGCTCCATGGCGGCTGCGAGTTCGGTCTGCGGGATGGCATAGAGCGCGTGGGTCGCCCAGACGAGGTCGTAGCCCTCGGGCGGCGGCGCGAAGCCCTGAAGCGTGGTCTCGTGCTCGGCCACGGCACGGAAGGGGGCGGGCAGCGCGGCCCGCGCCTCGGCGATGGAAAACGCCGACGGGTCGAGCAGCGCCGTGTCGACGGGGTGGATGCGGGCCTCGGCCAGCCCGGCATGACGCGCGAGCGCGTTGGGAAACTTGCCCGAGCCGCAGGCCACGTCGAGCAGGCGCAAAGGCCGCTCTCCGGCGCGGGCCTGCGCCGCCTCGAACAGCGCGCGCCAGTCGCGCGCCAGCGCGAGGTGGCGGTAATCGTCGGTGGCCAGCCGGTAGAACGCCTCCATCCCCGCGCGCCCCGCCTCCGACCAGTGGGCGGAGCTGCGCGCCAGCAGGTCACTCATCGTGCGGCCCGCCGACTGGCTCGGCGGCTGGCCCGGCGCTTGGCCAGCACACCGGGTTGAGCGGGCTGGCCGCCACGTCGCCCGGGCCGACGCCGGGCATGAATTTCTGCCAGTCGCCCGAGACCATGGTGGGCGAGTCCACGATCCGCGCACCGTCGGCGTAGTAGGTGTTGGCCAGCACGATGCGGCTGCGATCGGTCCGGTTGCGCGCGGCGGTGTGAAAGTTGAGGTTGTGGTGAAAGCTCACCTCGCCGATCTCGAACGGCGTCTCGTCGACAGCCACGGCATGCCGGGCAAAGGTCTCGGCGACGCCCCGGTCGTAGTTCGTGCCCGATTTCTCGAAGGCCACGGCGTCGACCAGCTTCCAGATGTCGATCGGATGGGCGAAGGCCAGCGGCCCCATCGCCAGCGGGATCGGCTGCGCCGGCGCCCAGGCGGTGACGACGTCGTGGGTGTCGAGCGGGAAGTGATGGTCGTCGAAGTGCCAGGGCGTGCGGCCGCAGCCCGGCTCCTTCGACAGGATGTTGTCGTGGTAGAGCCGGACCGCCGGCACGCGCAGCAGGTCGGCGCAGATCTTCGCCACGCGCGGCGAGAGCACGTAGGCGCGCAGGAGCGGGTTGTCGGGCCACACCATCTCGAGGCTGAGAAACCTGTCCTGCACGCCGCCGTCGATATCGGCGTCGAACTCGGCCTCGAGCAGGCGGACGAGTTCGGCGCGCAGCTTCAGCACGGCGCCGGGCGAGAACACGCCCTTGAGCTTGATGAACCCGTTGCGCTGAAAGAAGTCGATGTCGGCCCCGGACAGCGGATAGGGCTCTGCCAGCTCGGCGATCACCGCCTCGTCGGATGGCAAGGGCACGTCTGGCAGGGGCGGCGCCGCCTCGAAGGCGGTGATCTCGCCGTCATTGTCGGCAAGGCTCACATACCAGTCCCACCAGGCCTGATTGTCCTTGTCCCAGGGCTGGCTGACATCCGTATCGGCCGTGTCGGGCGGCCCGGCGGGGGCCTGTGCATCCTGCATTCACATCTCCTTGATCATTCGGGGACGTAACGCCGACTCCCGCCGTGGCAAGGCCGCGCTCGCGGTCGTCCCGATCCGCCGCAAGGTCTGCCGGCGGCGATACCGCCATGATGCACGCCGCAACTCCGCCACGGGAAGCGGCACTTCGTTGCGCCGCAGGAAGCCGGGCGTGAACGGGCCATTGTAATAGGCATATTCGGGCGGCCCGACGGGAGCGAGGCTGCGCGTCCCGGACCACTCGTCGAGTTGCCGGGCGAAACGGTCGAAGCGCACGTCCGTCCAGCGCCCCGAGAAGCGCACTGCCGCCACGAGGCGCGCGTTCGCCTCCACCGGGCGCACGTCGCCAGCCGGCTCGGGCAGATCCGCCATCGTGCCCCCCGCGGGCATGATGAAGGAGACGGCCCATCCCGATGCGGCCGGCTCCTGGGTGACGGGCGCCGTCATGGCGATTTTCTCGCCGGCCCGGTCGCGGGCGAAGATGCATCGCGACAGCGGCCCGAAGGCTGCACGGACGGCCCGACGAGCGCGGCCACGCCGACACCCACTGCAAGCGCGACGAGCGTGATCGCCTTCATGGCGCTCCGCCTCCGGTCACATGCCGGCCGTCATTCCCGTGCCACGCGCGCGACAGGCGCCTCACCGGGTCCGGGAGGTAGCGGTCTGCAGCATGCGCCGCGGCCGGCTCTCGATCCGCGCCTTGAGGCTCGCCCGCACGATCAGGTAGGCGAAGGCCGTGGCGAAACCGGCAGCCGCGAGACCCAGGGTATCGATGTCGAAATCCATGGTCGCCTCCGAGTGTGTCTCGATATCTACGACCGGGGCGCCCGGCCGGATCAACCGGCCCCGTGCGCCTGTCTCGCGCGGGCCGCTCCCTGCGGCAGGGATCGGCGGGCCGGGCCGGACCCGGCGTCGCGGTGGCGGCCCCCTCTCGCCCGCGTGCTCGTCGAGTCAAAGGGAGCCGCGGATCCGGTTCGGAACCACGACCGTGCAGGCCGCCGCCGACGGTCGCGGGCAGACCTGCGTGCCGGGCCGGACCGGCGCGCGCCGATGCCGCCGCATCGGGCGGTGACGACGGCACGGCCGAGATCCGGCCACCCTGCGACGCGAACGCGGTGCAGCCCGACACGGCGCGGCACGAGCCGCGGGACCGTCTGACGGAGAGCCGACCGGAGGCTCGGGGGAATCCGGCGCGCGCCCGCTCGCATGCTCTCCGAGCGCGCGGTGTGGATGTCGCGCCCCTCGGCCCCGGCCGAACCCGCCGGCCGACAGCCCGAGGATGCCGCCCGTCGACCGTAGGCTCGCCGGGGCACGGCCCTTGCCTTCACTCTGGCCCACGGGCCGACGTGCGCCGTGTCACCTGCGACCGCGGCCAAGGGCACCGACACGGGCCGGAAGAGACCCGCAAGAGACGGAGCCGGGGCTGCGCCCGCCCGCCGAACAGGCGGAATGCGCGTGGTGCGGTCTCCGCTGCGGCGAAGGCCCTCGCCTGGGCCTGCCCGGCACGCGCGCGCGCGCGGGCCCCGTGCCCCCGCCCATGTCGTCGACCGCCCGGCGGCGTCGCCTCACCGTGCCGAGAGGTAATCGGCGACCGCCTGGTAGGCGGGCAGCGAGGTGGGGTCGATCGAGCCGTTCTGCGCCTGCGGGAAGGAGGCGAAGCGCACCAGCACCATCTCCGCGGTCGGGTCGACATAGATCGTCTGTCCGTGCACGCCGCGCGCGGCAAAGGCGCCGTTCTCGTTGTGGAACACCCACCACTGGCTGGTGTAGCTGCCGTTCGGGATCGTCGGGAAGCCGGCGAACTTCGCCGGGTCGCCGCCCGCGCGGATCCGTTCCACCACCTCGGCGGGGAACAGCCGTTCGCCGAAGATCTCGCCCCCGTTCAGCATCAGCAGCCCCAGCCGCCCCAGATCGCGCAGGCCCGCGCTGATGCCGCCGCCGGCGAAGGGAACGCCCTTGCCGTCGACCGTCTGGTAGGCGTCCTGCTCGGCGCCCATCGGCCGCCACAGCCGCTCGGAGGCAAGCTCGGTCACCGCCTTGCCGGTGGTGCGCGAGACGATCCAGCCCAGCATGTCGGAGTTGATTGTCTTGTAATGGAAGGCGTCGCCATGCGCGCCTTCGGGCTGCACCTGCTGCAGATACTCCCAGTAGCCGTCGGGGCCCTCGTAGCCGTCGGGCTTTGGCAGGGGGCTCGCCGCGGCGGAATAGAGCCAGATATCGGCATTCGGGTCGGAATAGTCCTCGGAGTATTGAACGCCCGTGGTCATGTCCATCACCTGCCGGACGGTGGCGGAGGCGAAGGCGCTGCCCTCGATCTCGGGGATGATGTCGCGCACCAATGCCATGTCGTCGAGCGCGCCCTCCACCGCGAGGATCTCGGCCAGCAGCCCCGTGACCGACTTTGTCATCGACATCGCGGCGTGCTGGCCGTCCTCCTCGAGGCAGCCGAAATATCGCTCGTAGACCACGCGACCCTCGTGGAGGATCAGCATCCCGTCGGTATAGTTGGCATCGAGGGACTGCTCCCACGTCATCCCGGCGTCGCTGTTCAGCGGCGTGAAGGTGAGCGCGTCGATCTCCGCGCGCATGTCGGCGAAGATGTGGGGGGCGACGTAGTCGAGCGGCTTCGGCGCGCCGAGGCCGCGGCCGATCTGCTCCGTGGGCAGGAACTCGCGCAGGTGGCAGACCGACCAGCGCAGACGTGGAAAGCTGAAATAGACCGAGTCGGGCTGCGTGATGATCTTGTCCTCGCGCGGCGGAAACCCGTCCATCCAGCCCATCACCCGCGGATCGGACTCCTGCGCAGAGAGCGGCTCTGACTGGGCATGGGCGGGCGCGGAGAGCGCGATGCCCACAGCCGCGCAGACGGCGAGCCCGCTCCGTGACTTGCGAAACGACATGGCGAAGGCTCCCTGCGTCCAGCTCCTGCCCCGTGAGACTGACCTTGCCCTACGTCGCGCCGGCTGAACAGACGTGCCGTCCCTCGGCTCGCTGACCACGACATCCGTGAGAGCGCCATCCCGGGTCGAGAAACGCGCCGATGAAGCGGCGCGGCCGGAGCCAAACGCAGACCGACCGACTGCCGACCGCGCCGACTCTTTCACCTCGGCCTCCCGGTGGCGCACGGGCCGCCCATCCGCGACCCCTCTCCCGAAGGGTGCCTGATCTTCGCGCACGGCCCGAAGCCGAGATGCAGAGGCAACAGGCACGCAAGCGCATGCCGAGAGCACAAGCTGTCGGATCTGTCCGGCTCGGCTCGTGCAGGACCGGGTGCGCTCCGAACGGTCAGCTCACGGCCGGGTCGGCCGGGCCGCAATCCGCATCGCGCGATGCGAACCGGATTTCCTCCTCGAGAATCGGCAGTGCAAGGTTGCAGGCGTGGATGCCAATGATCGAGGTGAGCTGGATCGTCTCGAGGATCTCTTCCGCCGTGGCGCCTGCCTCGAGCGCGTTGCGAATATGCCGCCGGACGCCCGGCCCGTAGAGGTGGGTCGTGGCCGCGTTGACGGCGATCAGGATCAGCTCCTTGTGCTTGCGCTCGAGCGGGCCCTTCGTCTGCGGCACCGCCCGGAAGGCGAGGTAAGCTTCGAGGAAATCGGGATCGAACTCGCGGAACTTCTCCCACAGCGGGTTCCAGTCGCCGGCCTCGCGGTGGGCGCGGGTCTGCGGATATGGCTCGGCGGCGTCGGTCATGCGTGGGTCCTTTCCCGTTCGTCCTCGGCGATGAAGGCCGCGCCCCGTTCGCCCGCCATGATCGCGGCGGCATTGGTGTTCGACGACGGTATGTCGGGAAAGACCGAGGCGTCGATCACCCGCAGCCCCTCGACCCCATGCACCCGCAGGCGCGTGTCGACCACCGCTGTCTCTGGCGGCCCCATCCGGCAGGTGCCGACGGTATGCCAGGCGGTCTGGCCGCTGCGGCGGGCATAGTCGAGCAGCGCGTCGTCGTCGTCGTGTCCCGGGCCGGGCAACTCCTCGCGCAAGATGACGCCCGCCATGGCGGGGTCGCGCGCCACCCGGTCGAGCAGGCGCAGGACCTGCAGGGCGCAGGCGGCATCTTCGGGGTCGGCGAAGTAGTTCGGCTGGAGGAGCGGCAGGTGCTCGGGGTCCGGGCTCTGCAGGTGGACCGAGCCGCGCGAGCGCGGGTGAAGCTGGAAGCCGCCGAGGGTGACGCCCGCGAAGCGGTCGATACCGCCCTCGGCGTCGCGGGCATAGCGGTCCTTTCCGCTGATCCTGTAGAGGCGGATCATGGCGTCCGGCAGGGCGAGACCGGCCGAAGTGCGTGCGATGGCATGGGCGGTCGACGAGGTGCCCGCGAGCAGCCCCTTGCGCGTCACGGCATAGCGCAGCCCCTCCACGACCTTGACCAGCGGGTCGCGCATCAGGTCGTTGATCGTGGGTCCTCGCCGCGCGCGGTAGGTGCGGCGCACCTGGAGGTGGTCGCTCAGGTGCTCGCCCACGGCCGGGGCGTGATGGACCGTCTCGATCCCGTGGCCGCGCAGCCGCGCGCCGTCGCCGATGCCCGACAGCTCCAGCAGGTGCGGCGACATGATCGCGCCCGCCGACAGGACGACCCCGCGCCGCGCGGCGAGGCGTTGCGGGCCGCCTGCCGTCAGGCAGTCGATCCCGACGGCGCGCTTGCCGTCGAACACGATGCCGGTTGCCCGCGCGCCCGTCAGCACCCGCAGGTTCGACCGGGTGCGCGCCGGGTGCAGGTAGGCCACGGCCGACGACCAGCGCCGCCCGCGAAAGGCGGTCTGTTCGAGGTAACGGACACCCTCGTAGGGGCCGGCGTTGTAATCGTCGGTCTCGGGGATGCCGACGCTGCGGCAGGCTGCAACGAAGGCGTCGGAGAGCGGATCGGGGTCGCGCCGGCCGAGATCGGTGATGCGCACCGGCCCCTCCTTGCCTCGCTCGGGTCGCGTGGCGAAGGCCGCGCTCTCCATCCGGCCAAACCACGGCGCCACGTCGCGCCAGGACCAGCCGTCCAGTCCCTCGTCTGCCCAGCGGTCGAAGATGGCGGGCTCGCCCCAGATATAGGCCATGCCGTTGACCGCCGAAGACCCGCCGAGCACGCGGCCGCGGGGGGAATAGATCTCCTGACCGGCCAGATGCTCCTGGGGGGCGCTGCGATAGGGCCAGACCCAGTCGGGGTTCGTCAGCACGCGGCCGACGCCGAGGGGGACGTGCAGCCAGATATTGGCGTCCTCATCCCCCGCCTCGACCAGCGCGATACGCCGCGTTCCATCCTCGGACAGGCGCGCGGCGACGGCCGCCCCCGCCGATCCCGCGCCGACCACTATGTAGTCGTAGGCGTCGGCCATGGCTCAGGCCTTCGCGCGGTGGGCGAAGGAGTCGCGCCGGAACGAGTAGAGCGCGTCGGGATCCATCATCACGTCGACGACCGCGGGCTTGCCGCAGCCCAGCGCCTCGCGCAGCGCGTCGGCGAGGTCGCCCGGCGCCTCGACGCGGATGCCATGGGCGCCGTAGAGGCGGGCAAGGTCGTCGAAGGGAGGATTGCGCAGGTCGGCCCCGATGTAGCGCTGGCCGAAGAAGTCGCGCTGATAGGCCTTTTCGGCGCCCCAGCACTGGTTGTTCATCACGACCGTGACGGTGTTGATCCCCTGCTCGACCGCCGTGGCCAGCTCCGCCGCGCCCATGGCGAAGCCGCCGTCGCCGTGCAGGCTGATGACGGGCCGATCGGGGCAGGCGAGCTTGACGCCCAGTCCGCAGCCGAAGGAGAAGCCCACCAGCCCGAAATCGAGTGGCGTGAACAGTGACGGCACCTTGCGGTAGTTCAGCTTTTCGGTGGCCTGCAGGCAGAGCGTGCCGGCGTCCATCGTGTAGATCGCGTCGGCCGGGGCGACGTCGCGCAGCGCCTTGAACATCGTCTCGGGGCCAATCGGCGTGCGGTGCGAGTCGGCGACCTGCTCGCGCGCCTCGAGATAGGCGGCGCGGTCGGACAGGAACCGCTCGAGCCACGCCTTGCCGCCTGCGCAGGCGCCGCAGGCGGCGCGCAACTCGTCGGCCACCGCGGCCGCGTCGCCCCAGATCGCCACCTCGGCCGGGAAGAAGCGGCCAAGGGCGGTCGGCTCGATCTCGACCTGCACGATCTTCGCGTCGCGGTTGATGTTGTCGTAACTGTAGAAGGTGGAGTTGAAGCCGAGGCGCGTGCCGAGGGCGAGGATCACGTCGGCCTCGCGGGCGAGTCGCGAGGCAACGTCGTTGCCCCGCGGCCCGACCTGGCCCGCGTTGAGCCGGTGATCGAAGGGCAGCGCGTCGCCGTGGCCGGGCGCCATGGCCACCGGCACGCCGAGCGCCTCGGCCAGCCCGAGCACCGCCCTCTGCCCGCGCTCCGACTTGAGGCCGCCGCCGCCCACGATGAGCGGCCGCTCGGCGCCCTGCAGCAGGCGGGCGGCCGCGGCGATGTGCCCGGCGTCGCCGCGCAGCGCCGCGCCGAGCTTCTCCACCCCGCTGGGGCGGATCGCGTCGAACTCGGCCTCGCCCGCCAGCACGTCGCGCGGGAGGTTGACCAGAACAGGCCCGCGGCGTGGCGACAGGGCCGTGCGGAACGCCTCGTTGACGATCTCGGGCACCCGCGCGGCGGCGTTGGCGTGATAGGTCTTCTTGGTGATCGGGTGGAACAGGGCCATCTGATCCACCTCCTGGAAGGCGTCGCGGTGGACATGGCCGGAGGCGAGCGAGCCGGCCAGTGCGACGACGGGCGAGTACGCCGCCCGTGCCTGCGCGATGCCGGTGACGAGATTGGTCACGCCGGGCCCGTTCTGCCCGGCGATGATCACGCCCGCCTTGCCGCTGGCCCGCGCATAGCCGTCGGCCATGTGGGTGCCGGTCCGCTCGTCGCGGACGCCGACGAAGCGGATGTCGGGCGCGTCGTAGAGGGCGTCGAACAGTTCCATCGTGGCCGACCCGATCAGTCCGAACACCGTGTCGACCCCGTTCGCCCGCAGCGCCTCCACTGCGGCCCTGCCTCCGCTCATCTTCGGCATGTGTGTCTCCTGTTCCCGGCCGAGGCGACGCTGGGAATGCCTCCGGCGTGCTTCATCGACGTTACGCGCCTCCCGACATAAATGTCAACAATATTGATAACACTTTGACTGCTGGCAATGTCGGCAAGCGATTGGTATACGTTTCCGACCGCGTGATGGCAGCGCCCGGCCGATGGCGGGAACCACCGGGCAGGCGCCCTCCGGCGCGGCACATCGCGGATGCGGAGCGGGAACGGACCGGACGGACGATGGCGAAAAAGAACGTGCAGGGCGCGGCGGCGATGGCAGACCAGGGCCGGCAGAGTGCGGACGACGGAAGTGCCGGCGCGCCGGACGTCTCCGCGCGCCCCGAGCGCAACCGGAAGGAACGCGCCGAAGAGATCCTGCACACCCTGCGCGGGCGCATCGCCAATCACGAGTTGCCGCCGGGCACCCGCCTGCAGGAAGTGGAACTGGCCGAGGAATTCGACGTGTCGCGGGCGGCTGTCCGCGAGATCCTCGGCGCGCTCGAACAGCGCGGCCTCGTCAACCGCGTGCCCAACCGGGGCGCGGTAGTGGCGCGGCTGGATATCGAGGAAATCTACGAGATCTTCGACGTGCGCGAGGCGCTCGAGGGGCTGTGTGTCCGGCTGGCCACGCAGAATGCGCCTCCCCAGACGTGGGATCCCTTCCTCGAGCGCTTCGGCGACGAGATGGCGGAGGCCATCGCGAAAGGAGAGGTCGAGCCCTATATCGACACGCTCGAGGATCTGCGCCGCGAGACGGTGCGCTGGGCCGGCAACAGCCACGCCACGCATTTCCTCGACCTGCTGCTCGAGAAGACGCACCTCATCAAGCTGCGGGTGATGCTCCTGCCGGGGCGCGCCGCGGCGGGGCGCGAGATGCATGTCGAGATGCTTCGCCACATGCGCGCGGGCGATGCCGCGGCGGCAGAGGCGGCCAAGAAGCGCATCATCCGCTCGGCGCGCGACTGGCTGGAGCGCTACCGCAGCTTCGTGATGTAGGGGCGCCGCCGCGTCCATGGCAGATCAGGCGGTCTGACCGCCGCCCTGCCTGCGCCGGCACCGCACCTCCCAGAGCGTTGCCAGAGCCACGGCGCCGAGGGCGGCGAGAGTGATCGTGAGGTCGGGCATCAGCAGCGCGAGCCCGCCGACGAGCCACACCCCCCGCGCGGCCCATGACCGCGCCTCGAGTTGAAGCGCCGCAGCGAGCGAGACGATCGCCACGATCGCGATGCCGGCCTCGAACAGGATGCCGGCGGGCGTGCCCTCCATCAGGATCTGGTGGCGGTAGATGAAGAGGTACGGCACGAGGAACCCCGCCATGCCCAGCTTGAAGGCCGTCAGCGAGACGCCCCAGACAGAGGCGCGCCCCAGCGCCGCGGCGGCATAGCTGGCCAGCGCCACGGGCGGCGTGATCGCCGACATCGACGCGAAGTAGAGAACGAAGAGGTGGGCCGCGATCGGTTCCACCCCCAGCCGGGTGATCGCCGGTGCCACGACGGTGCCGGTGATCGCGTAGGCCGCCACCGTGGGCAGACCCATGCCGAGGACGATGGTCACGAGCATCGCCATGACGAGCGTCAGCAGGAGGCTGCCCTCGGTCAGCGTCACGATGACAGAGGCGATCTTCAGGCCCATGCCGGTCAGGTTCAGCACTCCCATGATGATGCCCGCCGTGGCGCAGGTGGCCGAGATGGCGAGAATGCTGCGCGCCGCGTCGACCGAGGCCTCTGCCGCCCGCCCCGGGCCAATGCGCGTCGACTTGCTCACCCAGCTGACGACGAAGGTGGTCGCGATGGCGAAAATTCCGGCGAGGATGATCGACGTGCCGACCCAGAGCAGCGAGACGATGAGCACCGCGGGCGGCGCCAGGAAGTAGAGCCCGGTCAGAAGGGTCTTTCGATCGACGTTGTACTCCTCGGCGTCCACCCCGCCGATGCCGCGGTTCACCGCCTCGAAATGGGCCATGGCGAAGACGGCGAGGAAGTAGAGCAGCGCCGGGATCGTCGCGGCGACGATGATCGAGGAATAGGCGATGCCGGTCATGTCGACCATCAGGAAGGCCGCCGCCCCCATCACCGGCGGCAGGATCTGCCCGCCGCTCGACGAGGCCGCCTCGACGCTCGACGCCACGCGCGGGCTGTACCCCGCGCGCTTCATCAGCGGGATGGTCATCGAGCCGGTGGCCACCACGTTGCCCGCCGAGGTGCCGTTGATCATCCCAAAGAAGCCGCTCGCGACGATCGCCACCTTGGCCGGCCCGCCCCGCGCCTTCCCCGACAGGGCCATCGCGACCTTGATCAGGTAGTCGCCCGCGCCCGACGCCATCATGAGGCTGCCGAACAGGACGAACAGGTAGATGTAGGTCGCGGCCGAGCCGAGCGGGATGTTGAAGATGCCGTTGGTGGTGAAGAGATACGTCACCAGCCGCTCGAAGCTGTAGCCACGGTGGCTGACCACTTCGGGCAGAGCATCGCCGAACAGGGCATAAAGGATCGCCGCGAGCGCCAGGACGAAGATCGCCGTTCCCGCTGTCCGGCGCGTGACCTCGAGCACCGTGACGAGCAGCGCGGTGCCCAGGATGATGTCCCACTCCGAGGGCCGCACGCCCGCGCGCATCGTGATGCCGCGCAGGTCGACGGTGACGTAGATCGCGCTCCAGACGGCCGCGACGGCGAAGGCAAGGCCGGTGACGCGCGTGATCCGGTTGTCGGAGGTCAGCCCGCAGACGCCGGCGAAGGCGACGAGCCCCGCCAGGTGCCAGGCCCGGAAGATCATCGGGTCGAGCGGCCGGATCGCGAGGGCGTAGAAATGGAAGAGCGCGATCGCCACGGCCAGGGCGACGATCGCCGCCTGGACCGGGCGCGCCCCGCCGGACAGGTTATTCAGCATCGGGCCCCTCGGGCGGTCGGGCTGCAATCGGGATCGGGTGCGCCGGGGCCGTTGGCGACCCCGGCGCCGATCGGCTTCAGGAACCGCTGCCGTCGCCGCGCAGCCGGTCCGGAATCTCGACGCCCTGCTCTTCGTAGTAGCGCAGCGCGCCGGGATGCAGCGGGATCGTGAGTTCCCCGATATTCTCGAGCTGCACGTAGCGCGAGGCCGGGTGCGCCTCGATCATCGCGTCCTGGTTCTCGAACACCGCCTTGACGATCTCGTAGACCGTATCCTCTGGCATGTCGGCGTTCGTGATGACGAAGTTCCAGACCGTCAGCGTCTCCTGGTCCTCGGTCACCGCCTCGTAGGTGCCGGCCGGCACGATGCCGGTGCCGAAATAGGGGTATTCCTCGATGAAGGCGCGGCTGATCTCGGGCGGCAGTGTGATCAGGTTGATCGGGTCGGTGGATTCGTTCTCGGCCACCGCGGGGTGCGGCAGGCCCGCCGTGGTGAAGGCGGCGTCGATCTGGCCATCGCGCAGCAGGTTCACGATGTCGGAGAAGCCCGCGTTGACCATGCGCGAGGGCGTGACGCCCGTCTGGTCGTAGACGACGCGGCCATAGGTGTCGGGCGTGCCGCCGGTCGGGCCCATGGCGACCACTTTGCCGTCGAGATCCTGGAAGCTCTCGATGCCCGAGGTTTCGAGCGACCACCACGTGAAAAAGCTGGGAAACATCGGCAGAACGGCGCGGATGTTGTCGTACTCCTCGCCGTCGGCCCATTCTATGCCGTTGAAGCCCTCGTAGGCGGGGGCCGCGGTCGACAGGCCGAGCTGCATCTCGCCCGCATCGACCAGCTGGATGTTGTGCAGCGGGCCGCCCGTCACCTCGACGTTGGCGTCCATTCCCGCCTGGCTCAGCACGTTTGCGAGGCCCCCGGCCCAGACATAATAGGTGCCGCCGACCGAGGCCGCGCCGATGGTGACGTTGTCCTGGGCGTGGGCCGCGGAGCCGATCGCTACCGCGAAGGCGGCCGAGGCCGCCGCTTTGCCAATCGTTCTCATCTTTTCCTCCCTCTCGAGGTCTCGTCCCGGAACAGGGCGGCCCTGGCGGCTGCGTTCTCCTGCACGGGCAGGTTGGCAAGAACGCAGCATAAATGTCAACAATTTAGTCGCGTATCTTGCCGACCTTTCTGTTGGCTCGCGGGCGTGTCAGCCGATCACGGCGTTGAGGGCCGCGAGCAGGCCGATGCCGGCGCCCGCGAAACCGACGAGAAGCACCGCGCTGTCGCTGAAGATGACCGATGCGCGGCGCACGCCGAACATGCCCGTCGAGACGATCATGATCAGGCCTGCCGGCGCAATCATCGCGCTGCATCCCCAGCCGAGCAGCACCGCCGCGCCGACCACGAGGTCGTGCACCTGCGTGTCGACGCTGGCGAAGACGGCGAGCAGGATCGAGGCGATCACGATGGGATGCCCGCCCATCACCACGACCGCCATCATCCCCGCGACGATGCCCGCCACCAGCAGGGGGGCGGGGATGTCGGGGGTCAGCACGCCGCGCACCGCCCCCTCGACCGTCGGGCTCGCGCGCATCACCGCACCGAGGGTGAAGGCCCAGGCGACGATTGAGATCTCGGCCCCCAGTCGGCCGAGCGAGCGCCCCGTGGCCGTGAGGGCCGCCCGCACGCCGCCGCCCGGCTGCATCGTCAGCAGGGCGGCGGCCAGCGGCGGCAGCGTCAGCGCCGCGGCTTCGAGGGTCGACAGCTCCGTCGCCGACCGCAGGCCGACGATGAAGACGGCGGTCGCCACGACCCAGGGCAGGATACCGCTCAGCCCGCGCACGCCATCGGCGGCGAGCGCCAGGCGGTTCGGCACCCTGATGCGGGCGAAGGCGACTGCCAGGCCGAGAGCGGCGAGGGCGAGGCCCACCAGCACGAACTTCCACAAGGCGATCTGCGGCATGAACTCCGACACCACCGCCATGGCCACGAAGACGGGCGACCAGATGACCGACAGGCACACCCCGAAGATCGCGGCGAGGGCGAGGTCGCGCCGCTCGCGCTCGCCCGCGTCGGCCGGAACGACGGGCGACAGGACGGCGAAGGCGCCGACCGTCAGAGTGCTCCCGATCAGGTGACCGCCGATCAGCACGAGGCCCTTCTTTCGCTCGGGGTCGGCCGCGGCAACCCGGTCGCGGTAGTCGACGAGGCGCCGGTCGCCGGCCACGGCGTTGCGCAGCAGGAAGACCGAGGGCAGGAAGGCGGCGAAGATCATCGCGTCCTGAAAGCCGGCGATCGCCTCGGCTCCCGCCGCATCGACCTGAACGAGGGCGGCGATGCCTGCCAGCAGCAGGAGCGTGAGCACGCGCGTGCCGATGTCGCCGGTGGCCAGCGCAAGCGCGAGGAAGGTCAGGAACAGCCCGCTTGCGCCCCCGGTGACCGCGCCCGGCACATCGAACAGCAACCGTGCCACCTCGACCGGCCAGAGGATCGCGAGGACGAGGCCCATCACGCGGAAGATGCGCCCGCCCGGAGACGGGGGAGCCACCGCTGCGCCGGGCAGAACCGGACGGGCGTCATGCGGCATCGCCGCAACTCCTGGGGGACCGGATTCTGCCCAGTGCCGCCCTGCTCCCGCCGTCCCGGCCCATGCGGCTAGGGCTGCACGCCGCCGCGCAGCCGCGGCCCGAGCTCGATCCGCTGGCGCCGCTCGGCCAGCTCGACGAACTCGCACAGCACCGGGCGTGTCTCGCGCGGGTCGATGATCTCTTCCACGGCGAAGGCCTCGGCGCTGCGGAAGGGCGAGGCGTAGGCGGCGAACTCGGCCTCGATCTCGCGCTCGCGCGCGGCCGGGTCGGGGGCGGCGCGGATGTCGCGGGCGAAGGCGGCGGCGACGCCACCCTGCACCGGCAGCGAGCCCCATTCGGCAGAGGGCCAGGCGAGCTTGAGGTCGATGTCGTTCTTGTTGCAGGTGGCCATGCCGGCCATGCCGTAGCACTTGCGGATCACCAGCGTCAGCGTCGGCACCTTGAGCCGGCCGGCGGCGAAGACCGCGCGCATCCCCTCGCGCAGGGTGCCCTCGCGCTCGGCCTTCTCGCCCACCATGAAGCCCGGCACGTCGACGAAGAAGACGATGGGCAGGTGGAAGGTGTCGCAGAGTTCCATGAAATGGACCTGCTTGCGCGCGGCCGCGGCATCCATCGCGCCGCCATAGACCATCGGGTTGTTCGCCACGATCCCGACCGGACGGCCGCCGAGCCGGGCGAGCAAGGTGATGAGCGGCTTTCCGTTTGTCGGGCAGATCTCGAAGCCGGAGTCGCGGTCGATCACCAGCTTGAGCAGCTTGCGCATGTCGTAGGGCTGGGTGCGCTTGTGCGGGACGGCGCTCGCCAGCCCCTCGTCGCGGCGGTCGGCGGGGTCGTCGGCGGGCAGGACGGGCGGCGCCTCCCACACGTTCGACGGCAGGTAGGACAGGAAGCGGCGAATCTGCGCGAACGCCTCCTCCTCGGTGTCGGCCGCGTTATGGATCGTGCCGGCGGCGTCGACGGCCACTGCCGCGCCGCCCAGCGCCTCCTTGTCGATCTCCATGCCGAGCGAGCGCTTCACCACCGGGGGGCCGGCGGCAAAGATCTGGCTGCGTCCCCGCACCATGACCGAGAAATGCGACAGGATCGCCCGGCCCGCGGGCCCGCCCGCCGCGGTGCCCAGCACCGCCGAGGCGACCGGCACCGCGCCGAGCAGCGAGACGGAGCGCTCGAAGCCGTGCACGCCCGGAAACACGCTGTGGCCGCGCTTCCTGATCGAGGTCACACTGCCGCCCGCGCCATCGATCAGGTTGACCAGCGGGATGCGGTAGTGCCAGGCGAGATCCTCGACGAAACCGCCCTGGCCACCCTTGCGCCGCTGGCTGCCGAAGGTGGTGCCGCCGCGCACGGTGAAATCCTCGCCGCCGAGCGCCACCGGGCGGCCGTCGATCCGGGCGAACCCGGCGACGTAGGGCGCCGGCGTGACCGACACCAGCCGGTTCTCGGCGTCGTAGGTGCCCGAGCCCGCGAGGCTGCCCACCTCGCGGAAGCTGCCGGCATCGGTCAGCGCGGCGATGCGCTCGCGCACCGTCAGCCTCCCGCCGCCGTGCTGGCGCTCGATGGCAGCCTCGCCGCCCTGCTTCAGCGCCTCGGCGCGGCGGAAGGCGAGCTCGTCCAGCGGATCGTCCCACTCCTGGCCGGTGTCGGACTTCGCCACGGGGTGCTCTGCGTCGTCCTGCTTCTGGCCGCTCATGCCGTCACCACGCAGACGATGTCGCCCTCGGCGACCGGGTCGCCCTCGGCCACGCGGAGCTCGGCCAGGCGGCCGGCGGCGGGCGCCTCGATGGGGATCTCCATCTTCATCGACTCGAGGATCATGATCGCCTCGCCCTCGGCAACCGCCTCGCCTGCCTGCCTGACGATCTTCCAGACCGTGCCCGTCACGTCCGCTGCGATCTCGTGATCCGCCACTCTCGCTCTCCTCTTTCGCCCCGGCGGCGCCAGGCTCAATACGTCGTCGGCCAGCCCGCCATCCGGTGCCGGCCGATGCCGCCCGTCAGCCCCGTCTGGTGCACCTCGAGCATCCGGATCAGGTGGGCGCGCGTATCCTCGGGCGCGATCACCGCCTGCGCGGCGAAGATCTCGGCCAGTCCCCAGACGGTGCTGTCGCGCGCCATGTCGGCGCGCAGCCGCTCGCGCTCGGCCTCGTCGACGTCTCGGCCCCAGGTGACGACCTCGACGGCATAGGCCGGGTCCATGAAGCTGATCTCGGCGCCGGGCCAGGCGATCACCTCGTCCGAGTTCCGCCCCCCGCCCATGTTGAGATACGCCTGCCCGTAACTCTTGCGCATGATCACCGACAGCTTGGGCACCGTGCACATCTGCAGCGCGGTCATGAAGTTCATGATCTTGCCCGGCGCCTTCATCCGCTCGCCCTCGACGCCGATCACGAAGCCGGGCGTGTCGACGAAGAGCAGCAGGGGGATGTTGAACGAGTCGCACATCACGAGGAACCGCGTGCACTTCTCGCAGGCCGGCACGTCCATCGCGCCGGCCTTGTGGCGCGGGTTGTTGGCCACGATCCCCACCGTCTGCCCGTCCATCCGGGCGAGGCCGGTGACGGCGGCGCGGCCGAAGGCGGGCTTCATCTCGAAAAAGCTGCCGGGGTCGACGATCGCCTCGACCATCTTGCGCATGTCGTAGACCTGCCGGCGGCTCTCGGGCAGCGTCTTGCGGATCGCCGCGGCGGCCTCGTCGCCCACCACGCCCGGAGGCTCGGCGCGCGGCGGCGCCTCGTTGCGGTGCGCGGGCAGGTAGGACAGGAACCGCCGGATCAGGTCGATCGCCTCCTCGTCGGTCTCGGCCACCCGGTCGATCAGGCCCGTCACCTCGGAATGCAGCTTCCAGCCGCCGAGCTCTTCGGGCTCCACTGTCTGCCCGATGGCGGCCGAGGCGAGCAGCGGGCTGGCCACCGCCATCGTCGCGCCCTTCCGCATCACGGCGAAGTCGGACAGGCAGGTGTACCATGCCGACGAGCCGTAGCATTGCCCCAGCACGGCCGAGGCCCAGGGGCTTTCGCGCTCGCGGACATATTGCTGCGGGTCGTTGCCCAGCTGGGTGCCCATGCCGCGGGCGCCCATATTGTCGGGCATCCGTGCGCCCGAGCTTTCGCCGAAGAAGACGATGGGAAAGCCCCGCTCGGTCGCCACGCGCTTGACGTGGCCGATCTTCTTCATGTTGGTCTGGCTGCTCGACGCGCCCTTGACCGTGAAGTCGTTCGAGACGACCGCCACCGGCCGCCCGTCCACCCGGCCAAACCCGGTCAGCTTGCCGTCGCGTGGCGTGCTCTCGCGGTCGGCGCCGGGCGCGGAGGAGACGGCAAGAAGCCCGCTCTCGACGAAGCTGCCCGGGTCGACCAGCCGCTCCACCCGTTCCTCGGCGTTCAGGAGGCCCGCCTCGCGCCGCCGGGCCAGCTTGGCCGCGCCGCCCATCGCGCGGGCGCGCGCCTCGCGGTCCTGCAATTCCCGGGCACGCAGCTCGGCCGTGTCGTCGTCAGCCGCCATGTGCTGCGCCTTTCGCTCCGGTGTCGCCGTCGGGCTCCGGCGCCGTGCCGAGCGCCACGACGCCCGCCTCGGCCAGCCGCGCGATCTCGGCCGCGTCGAGGCCGAGATCGTCGCGCAGCACCGCCGCGCTGTCCTGCCCGATGTCGTGGCCCGCCCAGCGCACCGCTCCCGGCGTGCGCGACAGGTGCGGCACCACGGCGGGCATGGCCACCGGGCCCAGCACCGGGTCGTCCGCCGCGGCGATCATGCCCCGCGCGGCGTAGTGCGGATCGGCGAAGATGTCGGCCATCGTGTAGATGCGCGAGGCGGGCACCGCCGCTTCCTCGAGCAGTCGCTCGATCTGTGCCAGCGGCAGCTTGCGCGTCCAGCCCTCGATCTCGGCGTCGATCTCGTCCTCGTGCGCGGCGCGCGCCACGGCGGTGGCAAAGCGCGGGTCGTCGATCAGGTCGGGGCGCCCCATCACGCCGGCAAGACGGGCGAAGACGCTCTGCGCCCCGGCGGTGATGTGGATGAATCCGTCGCGCGCACGGTAGAGGGTGTTCGGCGTGTGGTCGGGCAGGCGCGAGCCCGCCCGCGTGGCGACGTGCCCGAGCTGCTGGTAGGCGGGCACATGGGGCTCCATGAAGCTGAACGCGGATTCGTAGAGTGCGGCGTCGACCACCTGGCCCTTGCCGGTGCGCGCCCGGTCGTGCAGGGCCAGTGCCGCGGCATAGGCGGCATAAAGGCCGGTGATATAGTCGGTCATCGAGACGGCCACGCGCGCGGGTGGCCTGTCCGGGTCGCCGGTGATCTCGCGCAGGCCGCTGAACGCCTCGCAGACTACACCGTAGCCGGGGCTCTGGCTTTTCGGCCCGTCCTGCCCGAAGCCGCTGATCCGCACAAGGATGAGGCCGGGATTGACCCGGGAAAGCGCGTCGTAGCCCAGCCCCCACCGTTCCAGCGTGCCGGGGCGGAAGTTCTCCACCACGATGTCGGCGCGCTCGCACAGGCGCCGGGCGAGGTCGCGCCCCTCGTCAGAGCGCATGTCGGCGGCGAGGATGCGCTTGTTGCGCAGGATCGAGGCGGCGTAGAGTGATCGTCCGTCCTTGCGCTTGCCCATGCTGCGCACGGCATCGCCCTCGATCTGCTCGACCTTGACGACGTCGGCCCCGAAATCGGCGAGCAGACGGGCGCAGAACGGCCCTGCCACGGTCGATCCCAGTTCGACGACCCGGCATCCGGCCAAGGGCCCGCGCGCCCCCTGCCCGTCAGCGCCTGCAGTCTCGACATGATGCGGCATGGATCTGACAGGACCTCCCTGAGCGCATGATCTTCGTTCCCCAAGTAGTGAAAGGTTGGCAGAATTGTCAACATTATGATTTGGGATATTGTCCCAAGATCCTGTGCCGGCCGGTCCTTGCGTCAGGCGAGCGGCACCTCCGCGACAGCTCGTTGCCGCCCGACGGACCGATGGCCGGCGCCGATGCGGTCGGGGGTGGCGGTCGGGTGGGCGAGCGTCTCTTCGCCCTGCTGTCTGTCGCCGCTGGGGAAGGTGGCGTCCGGCGGATTGGCACCGCGGCGCGGCCGGTCGTCGAGGCCAGATCCAAGCCCGGGTCGAACACCCCTTCCGGGGAGGGGGCACGCGGGGCGATGGAGGGCTTGGCTCGATGTTTGGATCGTGTGGTGCCGCCTCACCGGCTCGATCCCGAGGCGGGCGACAGGCCCGATCATCGGGCGCCTCCCTCAGGCGGCGTGCGAGGCCTCGATCTTGGCGCGGATATGGCCCCCGGCGCTGATCGGCGGGTACTTGGCCCCGTCACCCGTGCAACTCGGCAGGCAGTCGATCCGGGCGTCGAAATCGGGGTGCATGAAATAGCCGACCGACAGGCGGCGCGAGGCGGTATCGCCGAGGGTCTCGGGGGTCACCACCCGGTGCATCGTCGAGACCCAGCGGTCGTTCGTCCAGCGCTGCATCATGTCGCCGAGATTGACCACGAGATCGCCCGGGCCGGGCCGCACCGGCACCCAGCCGCCCTCGCGCGCCACCTCCAGCCCGCCGGCAGCGTCTGTCATCGAGAGGATCGTCATCGCGCCGTAGTCGGTGTGGGCTCCGGCGCGGAGCTGCCCCGGCATCGGCGGCTCCGCGAGCGCCGGGTAATGGTGCGCCGACAGGATCGAGAAGTGCCGGCCGATCAGCGGGGCGAAATGGTCCTCCGGCATCTCCAGCGCCACCGCGAAGATCCGCAGCAGGTCGGCCGACAGCCGCTCCATCGCGCGGTAGTATTCCGTAAGCGCCGCGGCAAAGTCGGGGGCCGTTTCGGGCAGGATGTTCGGGGCATAGGCGGTCGCCGCGTCCGGGATCTCGGCGAAGGCCGCACGGTGATCGTCGAGCGGGCCGAGAAAGTAGCTCTCGCGCAGGTCCTTCGGCGCCGACTGGCCAAGCGTCGCGCCCAATGCGCGGGTGGCGACGCCGTGATAGCCGCGCTGCTTCGCCGGGCCGGCGGGGTGGAAGCAGGCCTTTTCCGCGTCGGGCCGGTCGAAAAAGGCGAAGCTGCTCTGCACGAGGCAGTCCCAGAGTTCCCGCGGCACTCCGTGGCCCGAGACGACGACGAAGCCGATCCGCTCGGCCGCCGCTGCGAAGGCCCGCGCGACGGCGCGCTTGCCCTCGGGGTCGCCCGTCAGGAAGGGAGAGATGTCGATGGCGGGAACGGTCGCGGTCATGGCGGCTCCAGATTGGCGACGAGGTGATCGCAGGGCATGTCGCGGCTGACGAGGCCGCCCGACAGCAGCGCCGCCTTGAGGCGCACGAAGGCGGACGGGGGCAGCGCCGTGCCCGATGACGGCCAGAGCCCGGACTCTCGATAGCCGACGATGACCCGGGCGAGAGTGTCAACCTCCAGCCCGGGGAAGTGGCCCTTCAGTTCGTCGGCCAGCGCGGTCGGAGCTTCACGATTGATCGCTGTCAGCGCCGGTTGCAGCCCGGCGAGCAGAGCGCGGCAGGTCTCCGGGGCCGCCGCCAGAAAGCCGCGCGTGGTGTAGAACGCCGTGTAGCCGATATCGCCACGCGTCGCGAAGCGGTGCCACAGATGTGCTCCCGCGTCGATCGCCTGCGTGGCGTAGGGCTCGAGCACCTGCGCGACGTCGATTTCGCCGGCAGCGAGGCGGGCGGGGGCCTCGGCCATCGGCGCGTCGGCGGCGAGCCGGAGATCCTCGCGCGCCACGCCGGCCCGCGCGAGATCATCCTGAAGGGTCATCCAGGGCGTCGGCACCTCCCGCGCCACGGCCAGCCGCCTGCCCCGCAGGTCTGCGAATCGGAACGCGCGATTGGGCTCCCGCCCGACCAGAACGAACGGATCGCGCGCGACAATCTGGCCGAAGCAGACCAGTGGGCAGTCGGGATCCTTCTCGTGATACATCATCACGCGCATGGGGCCGCCCCAGGCGACCTGCGCCCGCCCGTCGAGGAGCGTGTCGGCGGTGTCGGCCGGAGCGTCGGACAGCGCCACCCTCACGTCCAGCCCGGCGCCGGCCCAGTAGCCCCGCGTATCGGCGAGATAGAGCGGGGCGTAGACGATGGTGCGCAGGTTCTCGGTGAGAGTGAGAATGGTCGGTGCCTCGGCGTCAGGTGCCCCGGTCGTGCAGCCTCCGCAGGGAGGCATGGCGGCTGGGCTCTCTTCTAGCACGGCGTGTCGAGGGGTCTACCGTCCGACGCGTCGTCGGCGTCGGCACTGTCGGCGTGGCGCAAGCGCGAGTGCCGGGCACGGATCGGCAGATCAGCAGAGGCTCCGGATCACCAGACCTGGAACACGCGCGGAGGCCACGGAGCCAGCCTGCAGACAAGGGCGGGTAGTGCCCCGTGAAGTGGTGTAGGAACTGGCGACCACCTGCTTCTTCATAGCTGGTGTCGCTCGCTCACTGAGCGGCGATCATCTTCGCCGCGCGGTCATCGTCGCATACGCCTGTCAGCTTTTCCACTGGCATGTATCGCCGCGAGACGGCCCACTCATCGTTTTGCTCCAGCATGAGCGCGC
>LJNT01000076.1 GCA_001314685.1 Rhodobacteraceae bacterium HLUCCA09 | reverse complement strand
TCCCGCCCCCCGGCGGGCCGCCCGCCCCGCCGACCTCCCCGCCGCCAGGGCCGAATCGCCCACGATCACGACCTTTTCAGCCCACGACCTTGAATGCCTCTGGGCAGCGCTCCGGTCTCCCCGGGGTATTTCGACCGGGATGATGCGGGATCGCGCCTCCGCGGACGGCTGGCAGGGGCCGATTCTGCCCCATCATCTTGGTCGAAATACTCCGGGGTCCGGGGCAGCGCCCCGGTCCGGCGAGGGGGATCGGCGCTGCGGGCGGGGCGGGGCCCCGGGCGTGAGCCAGGGGCGCAGGAGTGCGACGGGATGGGCGCGCAGCGTCAGGCGGAGGGCGGCGTAGTCTTCCACCACCTCTTCCCCTTCCGTCATCGCGGGCAGGTGGGCGGCGGGCTCCACGATGCCCTCGCCGTCGATATCGCCGGCGAAGAGGGGCAGGGGAGCGGGCGCGCGCAGCGCCTTCGCCGCCCAGAGCGCGTCGCGTCGCGACAGGCCGAGGGGGGCGAAGGCGTCGGCCTCGGCGAGTTTCTCGAGCAGCGCGGGGGGCGTGCCGGCGCGGCGCCAGACGTCGTCGACCGCGCGGTATCCGTTGCCGCGGGCGGCGGCGATCCAGTGTGCCTCGTCCTCGCGCAGGCCGGTGATCTGGCGGAAGCCGAGGCGCAGGGCGAGGCCGCCTGCGCTCTCTGGCGCGGGCTCCATCGTGCAGTCCCAGAAGCTGTCCTCGATCGAGACGGGGCGCACCTCCACGCCGTGGGCGCGGGCGTCGCGCACGATCTGGGCCGGCGCGTAGAAGCCCATGGGCTGCGAGTTGAGCAGCGCGCAGGCATAGATGCCGGGATAGTGCCGCTTGAGCCAGGCGGAGGCGTAGACCAGCAGCGCGAAGGAGGCAGCGTGGCTCTCGGGGAAGCCGTAGGAGCCGAAGCCCTCGATCTGGCTGAAGCATCGCTCGGCGAAGGCGTCGTCGTAGCCGTTCCGCTTCATGCCCGACAGGAAGCGCTCGCGCAGCTCTGAGACGTTGCCATGCTTCTTGAAGGTGGCGAGCGCGCGGCGCAGGCGGTCGGCCTCGTCGGGGGTGAAGCCCGCGCCGGTGATGGCGATCTGCATCGCCTGTTCCTGGAAGAGCGGCACGCCGAGCGTCTTGCGCAGCACCTGGCCGAGCGCGTCGGAGGGAAAGGTCACCGCCTCCTCTCCGTTGCGTCGTCGCAGGTAGGGGTGGACCATGTCGCCCTGGATCGGACCGGGGCGGATGATCGCGACCTGGATCACGAGATCGTAGAAGGTGCGCGGGCGCATGCGCGGCAGGAAGTTCATCTGCGCGCGGCTCTCGACCTGGAAGACGCCGAGGCTGTCGGCGTCGCAGAGCATGTCGTAGGTCGCCGGATCTTCGGGGGGCAGGGTGGCGAGCGTCAGGTCGCGCCGGTGGTGCCGGGCGCAGAGGTCGAAGGCGCGGCGGATCACCGAGAGCATGCCGAGGGCGAGGATGTCGACCTTGAGGATGCCGAGCGAGTCGATGTCGTCCTTGTCCCACGGGATGATGGTGCGATCCTCCATCGTGGCGTTCTCGACGGGCACCAGCTCGTCGAGGCGGCCCTCGGTGATGACGAAGCCGCCGACGTGCTGCGACAGGTGCCGGGGGAAGCCCTGGATTCGGGTGACGAGCTCGATCGTCTGGCGCAGGCGGGCATCGGCCGGGTCGAGGCCGAGCTCGCGCAGGCGGGCGTCCTCGATCCTTGTGACCGAGCCGAAGCCCCAGATCTGCGAGGACAGGGCGGCGACGGTATCCTCGGTCAGGCCCATGGCGCGGCCGACCTCGCGGACGGCGCGCTTGCCGCGGTAATGGATGACGGTGGCGCAGAGGCCGGCGCGGTGGCGGCCGTACCGCTCGTAGATGTGCTGGATCACCTCTTCGCGGCGGTCGTGCTCGAAGTCGACGTCGATGTCGGGGGGCTCGCCCCTTGCCTCCGACACGAACCGCTCGAACACCATCGTGCCGATCTCGGGCGAGACGGAGGTCACGCCGAGGCAGTAGCAGACGACCGAGTTTGCGGCCGAGCCGCGGCCCTGGCAGAGGATGTTGCGCGAGCGGGCGAAGGCCACGATGTCGTGCACAGTGAGGAAGTAGGGGGCGTAGCCGAGCTTTCCGATGAGCTTCAGTTCGTGCTCCATGAGGCGCTGCACCCGCTCGGGGGCGCCGGAGGGGTAGCGCCAGGTCAGCCCCTCGCGGGCCAGGCGGGCGAGGCGGGAATCGGCGGTCTCGCCGTCCGTGATCTCGGAGGGATACTCGTAGGCCAGCGTCTCGAGGCGGAAGGTGCAGCGGCGCGCGATCTCGGCCGCGCGACGGGCGGCGGCGGCGTGGGGGCCGAGCAGGCGGCGCATCTCGCGCTCCGAGCGCAGGCGCTGCTCGCCGTTGGCGAGCGCGGTGCGGCCGAGCCGGTCGACCCGCAGGCCCTCGCGGATCGCCGTCAGCACGTCGGCGAGGCGGCGCTGGCGGCCGTGGTGCATGCGCGGGGCGGCGGAGGCGACCGTCGGCAGGCCGAGGTCTCGCGCCAGGGCGGCGAGCCGGTCGAACCGTTCGGAGTCGCGCCCGTCGTAGCAGGGGGCGAGGACGAGGGCGCAGGCGCCGGGGAAGCGGCGCGACAGCCGGCGCGCCTGTAGTGCCCATGCGCCCGCGCCGCGCGGCGCCGTCGGCGCGTGTGGCCCGGCGGCCCTGACCGCCGCGGGGCGCGGGGCGGCGCGGTCTTCCATCGCGGCTCCCGCCTCTCTTGCGGCTCCCGCCTCTCTTGCGGCCCCCGCCCCGCTTGCGGCCCCCGCCCCGCTTGCGGCCCCCGCCTCGCGCGCGGTGGCGAGGTGGGGCGGGCTGAGGTGGGGCGGGCTGTCGGGCGCGGGGGGGTGGAGCAGCAGCTCCATCCCCTCGCCCCATTCGACGAGGTCGTCGAGATGCAGCAGGCACTCGCCCTTCTCGACCCGCAGCCGCCCGCGCGAGATCAGGCGGCACAGCCGTCCCCAGGCGGCGCGGTCGCGCGGCAGGGCCGTGACGCTGAAGCCGTCGGACAGGCGCAGGCGGGCGGCCGGCAAGAGGGCGGGGACGTTGCGGATGTCGGGCCCCGGCGCGCGGGGGGCGCCCACGGGCCGGGGCGGGCCGATCTCGCCCTCGCGCGCCTCCTGTTCGGCGCGGTCTGCCACCACGCGGGCGATCTCCTTGAGCCGCGTATGGGCGCGGACGATACCGGCGACGGAGTTCTCGTCGGCGATGGCGATGGCGGTCAGGCCGGCCAGCGCGGCGCGCTCGGCGTAGTCCTCGGGGTGGGAGGCGCCGGTGAGGAAGGTGAAGTTGGACGTGGCCGACAGTTCGGCGAAGGGCATGGCGCCTCCGGGGGAATCGGGCGGGGCTCGGCGACAAGGATATTCATGGTTCGTTCTTGTTTCGAGTCTTCCCGTGACGGCGCGCGGGGGCGGGGCCGCTTCGAGGACCGGACGGCCGATCCACCCGCCAGGCGGGGTAAGCGGGCAGGGTCGCGCCCGACAGGGGGCAGGGTCGGGCGATCCCCTATCGGGTGGCGTATCTTCTCCTTGCGGAATTTCGATCAAGCCGGCCGGGTGTCGCGCGGGCGATGGCTGGCAGGGGCACCGAACGCCCCGGCGCAAAGGCCCCTCGCCATGGCCCTCGCCCTCACACCCGGCGCAGGCGGACGAGCATGCAGCGGTTGTAACGGCGGAGGGGCCTTGGCCGTGCGCTGCCGCTCGAAGCGGCGCGCTCAGGCGGTGCGGAGGAGCGGCGCGAACTCGGCCAGCACCGCCTCGTAGACGGGCCGCTTGAAGGCGACGATGTGGGCGGCGAGCGCCTCGGGCGGCAGCCAGCGCCACCGGGAGAACTCGGGGTGCTCGGTGGCGATCTGCACCTGGTCGTCGCGGCCGAGGAAGCGCAGCAGCAGCCATTTCTGCTCCTGCCCGCGATACTTGCCGCCCCAGACGCGGCCCAGAAGGTGGTCGGGCAGGTCGTAGCGCAGCCACCCTTGCGTCTCGGCGAGCACGCGCACGAGATCCTCGGTCACGCCCGTCTCCTCGCGCAGCTCGCGCAGGGCGGCCTCCTGCGGCGTCTCGCCCCTGTCGATGCCGCCCTGGGGCATCTGCCAGGCGGGCTCGTCGGAATCGAGGCGCTGGCCGACGAAGACGTGGCCGGCGGGGTTGGCGAGCATGACGCCCACGCAGGGACGATAGGGAAGAGCGGAGGGATCGGAGGCCATGCCGCGACTAGACCGGGCCGGGGCGCCGCGTTCAAGGGGAATGCGCGCGGGCGTGATCCGGAGGGGCGGGCGGGCGACGGTTGGGGCGTCGAGCCGCGGACTTCCGCCATGGCGTTCCGCGCCGTCTCGCGGTATCTGGTGGCGACTTGTCCGACGGGATGCGCATGCCGATGGTCACCCCCTTCCGGGTCCGTGGATCGCTCGCCGCTGCCGGGACCGGCCCGGGGCGGATCGCCCTGCACCGCGTCGCCGATGCGCCGCGCGGGGGGCGGGGTGCGGCCGCGGTAGCAGCGCGTGCGGTCCTGCCACGCCGGTCCGACGGGCTGCCGGCGTCGTGACGGTGCGCGACGCTGGGCCAGAGATGGTCGACCTGCGCTCGGCGGGGCCGGCACTGCGCGAGGCCGTCCTTGCGCTCAACGCCCGCCACGAGGTCGAGACATCGCCGCTCGATGCCGCCCGTCTGGGCGCGATGCTCGCCGCCTCCTGCGTCGCCCCGGCTCGGACCGACGGGGCGGCCTTTCTCGTCGCCTTCGACGAGCGGGCCGACTACGACAGCCCCAATTTCGCGTGGGTCCGTGCCCGGCTCGGCCGCTTCGTCTATGTCGACCGGGTGGTGGTGGACGAGGGGGTGCGCGGCCAAGGCGTGGCGCGAGCCCTCTACGAGGCCGCGATCGACCATGCCCGTGCCACCGGGCGCCCGCGGGTGGCCTGCGAGGTGAACGCGGTGCCGCCCAACCCGGCCTCCGACGCCTTCCACGCCGCGCTCGGCTTTTCCGAGATCGGGCGCGGCGCCTTCGGGCCGGACAAGGTGGTGCGCTACCTCGCGCGCGGGGTCGGCGCGGGATGAGCGGCGCGCATCGCCGCATGGACGGCGCCGTGCCCCGGCGGCAGCAGCGCGGGCGATGACGCGCTTCCTGATCCTGCAGCTCCGCCCCGAGCGCGAGGCGGCCGACGCCGAATACGCCGCCTTCCTCGAAAAGGGCGAGCTGAGCGAGGCCGAGACCCACCGCATCCGCCTCGACGCCGAGCCGCTGCCCGAGGCACTCGACCCGGCCGGCTACGCGGGCGTGATCGTGGGCGGCGGGCCGGGCTGCATCTCGGACGCGCCGGAGGACAAGACGCCCGAGGAGGCGCGCTGCGAGGCCGCCTGCCGCTCGCTGATGCCGCGGATCGTGGAGGGCGACGTGCCCTTCCTCGGCTGCTGCTACGGCATGGGGCTGCTGGCCGACCACCTCGGCGCCGAGGTGTCGAAGGCGCGCTTTTTCGAGCCGGTCTGCGCCGCGCCCGTGCGGCTGACGCGCGAGGGTGCGGCCGACCCGCTGCTCGAGGGGCTGCCCGAGCGCTTCGACGTGCTCGTGGGCCACAAGGAGGCGGCGCAGGAAGTGCCGCGCGGCGCCGCGCTGCTGGTCGAGGGTGTGGCCTGCCCGGTGCAGATGATCCGTGCGGGCCGCAACGTCTATGCCACGCAGTTCCACCCCGAGGCGGACGCGCAGATCTTTGCCCGGCGGATCGAGATCTACAAGCATCGCGGCTACTTCGACCCCGAAGAGGCCGAAGCGCTGACCCTCGCCGTGGCCGGGGCCGACACCGCTCTGGCACCGCGCGTCCTGGCCAATTTCGTGCGGCGTTACAGGGCAGGGTGAATCGTTCCTTCACGCTCCCGTGAGCGGCCCTGGCTCTGGACACTGCCGCTGCGGGAGCCATGTTGCGGCTCCGGGCCGGAGCGCCCACGTCTGGACCAGCCTCGAGCAGAGGGACTTGCCGATGAACATCCACGCCCCCGACATCACAGCCGACACCCCGACGAGCGAGGAGGCCGCCCGCGCGCTCGACACGCTGCGCGCCTGGGCCGGCGCCGCCACGCCGGAGGAGCGTGCGGCGCTGGGCGTGGACAGCGTGGCCTATCCCGCCCTGTCGCGCAGCTACGACGCGGGCTTCGTCGCCGACGACGCCTACCGCGCCACGCTGCCCGACCTGCAGAACGGCCCCGAAAGCCTGATCAGGGGCGCGCGCCGGCGCATCCAGCATGTCGGCATCTCGAATTTCCGCCTGCCGCTCGCCCATTCCCGCCGCGACGGCGGCAGCATGACGCTCGACACCTCGGTCACCGGCTCGGTCAGCCTCGAGGCCGAGAACAAGGGCATCAACATGTCCCGCATCATGCGCTCGTTCTACGCGGAGGCCGAGAAGGGTACCGGCCTCGACGTGGCCGAGGCGGTGCTCGACGCCTACAAGCGCGACCTCGGCAGCCTCGACGCCCGGCTGATGCTGCGCACGTCCTACCCGATCGAGATGACGGCCCTGCGCTCGGGTCTCTCGGGCTGGCAGTATTACGACGTGGCGTGGGAAGTCGCCGAGCAGGCCGGCACGCGCCTGCGCGTGCTGCATCTCGATTACGTCTATTCCTCGACCTGCCCCTGCTCGCTGGAGTTGTCGGAGCACGCGCGGCGCGAGCGTGGGCAACTCGCCACGCCGCATTCGCAGCGCTCGGTCGCGCGGTTGTCGATGGCTCTCGACTCCGACGCCTTCGTCATGTCCGTCGAAGACGCCGTCGAGCTGTGCCGCGCCGCCGTGCCGACCGAGACCCAGGTGATGGTCAAGCGCGAGGACGAGCAGGCCTTCGCCGAGCTCAACGCCGCCAATCCCGTCTTCGTCGAGGATGCCGCGCGCCTCTTCGCCGAGGCGCTGATGGCCGACGTGCGAGTGGGCGACTTCCGGGTGGTCGCCAGCCACCAGGAGAGTCTGCACAGCCACGATGCGGTGAGCGTGCTCACCGAGGGCGAGACCTTCGCCGCTCAGAGCCTCGAGCCGCACCTCTTCGGCAGCCTGATCCACCGGGGCTGACACGGGCGGAGCGGCGGCCATGGTGCAGCCGTGGCCCATCGCCTTTCCGGTGCGCGTCGCCCATCAGGACCACGGTCGATAGCATTGCGCCAGCGCCCAGCTGCCCGAAAGGGTGGCGACAGCCGTTCGGGCAGGTGGCCCGGCCAGCGCCCGTCTTGCGGGGCAGCTCGCCGCCCGCGACCTGGACGGGGGGCGCAACCTGTCTGAGAGGGCCGCGCCCTCGTGATCCAGTCGAGTGCGTTCCTGCGGCGCGCGGGTCTCGCCGAGGGCGACCGCGTGTCGGTGGCCCTGCGCCCGGTCGATTCCGGCACCATGCGCGTGCCGGCGCCGCTGGCCGAGGCGCTGGCCGCCGCGCCCGACCTGGCGGCGGTGTGGGAGGGGCCGACGCCGGGTGCGCGCGGAGGCTTCTCCCCTCTGGTGGCGGGCGCGAAGCGGGCCGAGACGGTGGCGATGCGGGTGTCCCGAAGTGCTGGTCGCTCTCGAGAGCGACGACCCAGGCCCACGGGGCGCCCGCCCCCGTGCCCTCTCCGCCCCCGTGCCCTCTCCGGCCCCGTGCCCTCTCCGGCCCCGTGCCCGGCCCGTCCCCCTGCCCGGCGCGGGCGCGCTTGACACCCTTGCCGGGGCGGCCCAACGCTCCGCCCCATGCTCGACCTGCGCCCCGTCGGATACGTGATCGGTCTGCTAGTCGCCGTTCTCGGGGCGTCGATGCTCATCCCCATGGCGATGGACCTGTTCGCCGGCAACGGCCACTGGCCCGCCTTCGCCGAGAGCGCGCTGGTTACGACCGTGGTGGGCGGCCTTGTCGCGCTGGCCTGCGCCAACGCGGTGGGCGAGGGCCTGACGCTGCGCCAGACCTTCCTGCTGGCGACGTCGACCTGGGTTGCGCTGCCGCTGTTCGGCGCGCTTCCTTTCGTGATCGGCGCGACCGAGGCGCGCTTCGTCGACGCGTTCTTCGAGGCGATGTCGGGGATGACGACCACGGGCGCCACCGTCTTCTCCGGGCTCGACGACCTGCCCGAGGGGCTGCTGCTGTGGCGCGGCCTCATGCAGTGGTACGGCGGCATCGGCATCATCATCGTGGCGATGGTGTTCCTGCCCGAACTGCGCGTCGGCGGCATGCAGATCTTCCGCTCCGAGGCGTTCGACACGCTCGGCAAGATCCTGCCACGCGCCGCCGAGATCGCCGCCCGCATCTTCTGGATCTATGTCGGCCTGACGGGCCTCGCCTTCCTCGGCTACGTCGCGGTGGGCATGGGGGCGTTCGACGCCCTCGTGCACGCGCTCACCTCGATCTCGACGGGCGGCTTCTCGACCCGCGACGCGTCGTTCGGCGCGTTCCAGGGCGCGCCGGAATACGTGGCGACGGTGGTGATGCTGCTGGCGAGCCTGCCCTTCGTGCGATTCATCCAGGTGCTCGCCGGAACGGCGCGGCCGCTGCTCGTCGACAGCCAGATCCGCGCCTATCTCGCCACGATCGGCATTCTGGTACTGGTGCTGGCCGTGTTCCAGGTGGTGGCCGACGACCGCGGGGCGGAAGAGAGCTTTCGCGAGGCGCTGTTCAACGTCACGTCGATCATCTCGGGCACCGGCTACGCCTCGGTCGACTACCAGCTCTGGGGCGCCTTCGCGGTGACTCTGTTCTTCTTCATCGGGCTGATCGGGGGCTGCGCCGGCTCGACCTCCTGCTCGATCAAGGTGTTTCGCTATCAGCTCCTGTTCGCCTCGATCATGGCGCAGATCCGGTCGATCCACTCGCCGCGCGGGGTGTTCCCGCCGCATTACGACGGGCGGCCCATATCAGGAGACGTGCTTAACTCGGTCACCGCCTTCTTCGTCTTCTTCATCGTCTCGCTGGGACTGCTGTCGGTGGCGCTCGGCATGACCGGGCTCGACTTCACGACCTCGGTCTCGGGCGCGGCGGCGACGCTCGCCAATATCGGCCCGGGCCTCGGCGACCAGATCGGGCCCGCGGGCAATTACGCGGGCCTGAACGACACCGCCAAGTGGCTGTTGTCCTTCGCCATGCTGGTGGGGCGACTCGAGCTGCTGGTGGTGTTCGTGCTGTTCACCGCGAATTTCTGGCGCGACTGAGCCGCCGCGCGCCCGATCGGCGGCCGGCCCGGCGGTGCCGCCGGGATCGTGCGTATTTGGAACAGAAAGAAACCCGGAGGCGTGCCATTTTGCGAGAGACCGGAGCAGCGAGCCTGCGCTCTGCTTCTTTCTGTTCCAAATACGCGAATTCGACGGTGCCGTGCGCGCGACTCCGGGGTGGCTTGGGTCAGTCCCAGCAGTTCACCTGGACGGCCATGTCGGCCGCGAGGTCGGCGAGTGCTTCGGGGGCGCGCGGCGCATCGCTCTCGGCGGCGCGGGCCGAGAGACCGGCATCGGAGAGGAACGCGACGATCGCGGGCACGTCGACGGCGAAGGCCACGCCCTCGGGCAACCTGCGTGCGCCCTCGGCCCCGCCCGTGCCGGCGGCGAGCGCGCCGACGACGCCGCCGGCGCTGTCGAGCACCGGGCCGCCCGCGTCGCCGGGCAGCGCGGCGAGTTCAAGGCGGGCGAGGCTCTCCTCGCCCCCGAGGCCCCGCGTGTCGGCGAGCGTCCCGTAGGTCAGCAGCGGCAGCGACAGGGCGTCGCCGTAGGAGAAGCCCGCCACCGCCACCTCGGCGCGGATGCGCGGCGCGGCGGAGCGGAAGGCCGCGACCGCGCGGGGGGCGAGCGCGGTGTCAGGGCGCAGGAGCGCGAGGCCCAGCCCGGTGTCCTCGGCGGAGACGGTCGCCCCCGTCTCGTCGCCCAGCGTGACGCGGGAGCAGCCCGCGACGGCCTCGGCCGTCGTCAGCACCACGCCGCCCGCATCGACAAAAAAACCCGTGCGCGTGCGCTCGGGGCGGCGCAGATCGAGCCCGGCGAGCAGGTCGACCGAGGGCGCGCGCGCGTCGCCCGCGCGCGCGGCGTCGGGCAGGACGGCGGGCATGCGGGTAAAGCTGTCCTGCATCCGGTCGATCACCGCCTCGATCACGCGCGGCTCGCCGTCGCTCCAGACGAAGGTGAAGCCCTTGATCGCGCCGCCCTCGAGCCGCGCCTCGGTGTGGCTGTTGAGGCCGGGCGAGGTGCCGCGGATGGTGAACGCGCGTGCGCTGCGCTCGCGTGGCCCCTCGGCCGGCACGATCGTGAGCGTCTGCATGATGTCGTAGAGGCCGAAGAGCGTGGCTTCGTCTCCGGCCTGGCTGATGAGCAGCACCCGCATCTCGGAGCCGTCGGTCGCGTCGTAGTGGACGAAGGGCGCCTCCGTTCGTGCGTAGGCGACGCGGGCCGTCGGCATCACCATCTCGATGCCGGCCTCTGCGCTACGCACCGGCGCGAGGCCGAGCGCGTCGAAGGGCGCGCGCCATTCGGCGATCAGCTCCGCCCGCTGGGCGGTCGTGAGCACGCCGGTGACGGGGTAGCCCTGTCGCTCCTGCCACTCTGCCATGCCGGCACGTGTGCCACGGCCGAAGGCGCCGTCGATCCCGGCGGAGTAATGGCCGAACCATTGCAGCGCCTCCTGCACCTCGCGCCGCTCCTCGGCGCCGAGCAGCAGCTCGTTGCGGCGGGCCTCGTCGGGCGTCTCGTCAGGGGTGTATTCGGGCTCGGCGACCTGGCTCTCCGGGGCCGTCTCCGGCTCGTCCGGCGGGGTCGGGGCGGTGGCGGGCGGGGCGAGGGCGCCCGCGCCCACCGGCCAGAAGCGCTGGCCGTAACTCGCGCCGTCGGAGATGTAGCTGTCGGAGGGGATCTGCCCCGCGTTGCGCAGCGCCACCAGTTCGGCCCGGGCGAGCGGCGGCGCGAACGGGCCGAGCGCGACGGCGTACCAGCCCGAGCCGAGGCGGAAGCCCGCCACGTTGTCGAAGCGCTCGCCGTAGGCCCGGGCGCGTGCCTGCGCCTCGGACAGCGTGCGCAACGCCTCGACCTGCAGCCAGGCGCTTTCCTGTGCGCGCGCGGCCGAGGGGGGCAGGACGGCGGCGATGGCGAGGGCCACGGCGGCGGCGAGGGCGACGATACGGAGCACGGGCGACCTTTCCGGCAGGGCGGGCGGTCGACGCCCGCGTTCGGCGGCGGACGATAGCAAAGCGCGGGCGCTCTGCACCTCACAAGCCGCGGAAATCGGCGAAAGTTGCGGGGATGTTACGCCGTGCGCAGGGCCTTCGCCGAAAGCGCGGGCCGCGCCCTACCAGTGCGGCGGCGTCTCGGCAAAGACGGCGCCGCCCGTCCCCTCCTGTTCCTGCGCGGCGGCGCGCTCCATCAGCAGCGCCACCCGGGCCGAGAGGCTGGCGATCTCGCGCTCCTGCCGGGCGACCATCTCGGAGAGGTCGTCGCAGGCGCGGCGCAGGTGGGCGAGTTCTTCTTCCACGCGGGTGTCGTCCATCGTATCCTCCGGTGCTGTTGCGGCCCCCGCCCCCTTGGGCTATCCGGCGCCCATCTCACCGTCAGGCACGGACGGGCGCGGGCGCGCGAGGGAACAATGGCCAAGGACAGGAAAGAGCGGCGGCCCCGGGCGGAGACGCCCAAGGGCTTCCGCGACTATTTCGGCGCCGATCTGGCCGAGCGCAACCGCATGCTCGCGCAGATCGCCGACGTCTATCACCTCTACGGCTTCGACCCGCTCGAGACGAGCGCGGTCGAGACGCTCGAGGCGCTGGGCAAGTACCTGCCCGACGTCGACCGCCCGCATGCCGGCGTCTTCGCATGGGAAGAGGAGGAGTCGGGGTGGCTGGCGCTGCGCTACGACCTGACGGCGCCGCTCGCCCGCGTGGCGGCGCAATTCCGGCAGGAACTGCCCACGCCCTACCGCCGCTACGCGATGGGACCGGTCTGGCGCAACGAGAAGCCGGGGCCGGGCCGCTACCGGCAGTTCTACCAGTGCGACGCCGATACGGTGGGCGCGGCCTCAGTCGCCGCCGATGCCGAGATCGTGGCGATGCTGGCCGACGTCCTCGAGGCGGTGGGCATCCCCCGCGGCGACTACATCTGCCGGGTCAACAACCGCAAGGTGCTGAACGGGGTGATGGAGGCGGCCGGCGTGCTCGAACCCGCCGACCCCGACAAGTGGGCGCACGAGCGCGGGATCGTGCTGCGCGCCATCGACAAGCTCGACCGGCTGGGGCCAGAAGGCGTGCGCGCGCTGCTGGGCGAGGGGCGGCGCGACGAATCGGGCGACTTCACCAGGGGCGCGGGGCTGTCGGGCGCGCAGGCCGACGTGGTGATGGCGTTCATCGGCGCGGGCGGCATGGCCGGCGCGCAGGGAGGCGCGGTCGACGTGCTGACCGACGACGCGACCGACTATCCCGGCAGCGCCACGATGGAGACGGGGGCCGTCCCGCAGGGCGTCGTTCTGGCCCGCCTGCGCGACCTCGTGGGCGCGTCCGAGACCGGTCGGCAGGGCGTCGACGAACTGGAGCAGATCGCGGCGCTGCTCGACGCGCAGGGCTATGGCACCGACCGGGCGATGATCGAGCCGTCGGTGGTGCGGGGCCTCGGCTATTACACCGGGCCAGTGTTCGAAGCCGAGCTCGTCGGCGAAGAGACGAAACGGTTCGGCTCGGTCGCGGGCGGCGGGCGCTACGACGACCTCGTGAAGCGTTTCACCGGGCAGGCGGTGCCGGCGACGGGCGTCTCGATCGGCGTCGACCGGCTGCTCGCCGCCCTGCGCGAGACGGGGCGCATCGGGCGCCGCGCCGCCGGCCCCGTGGTGGTGACCGTGATGGACCGCGCGCGCATGGCCGATTACCAGGCGATGGTGCGCGAGCTCCGTGCCGCCGGCATCCGCGCCGAGATGTATCTCGGCAATCCGAGGAACTTCGGCAACCAGCTCAAGTATGCCGACAGGCGCGAGAGCCCGGTCGCCGTGATCCAGGGCGAGGACGAGGCCGCGCGCGGCGTCGTGCAGCTGAAGGACCTCGTGCTGGGCGCGCAGATCGCCGCCGAGGCCAGCCTCGAGGAATGGAAGAACCAGCCCGCCCAGCGCGAGGTGCCGCGCGCCGCGCTCGTGGCAGAGGTGCGCGCGATGCTGGAGGGGCAGGGGGGCGGCACGCCCGAGCGCAAGTGGGAGTGATGCCCGGCAAGGCCGCGATCCGGGCCGAGGCGGCGCGCCTGCAGGCGCAGCTCGCCGGGGCCGTCGGCGGCGCGCAGGCGATCGAGGCCGACATCCTGCAACCCGCCGAGACGCTGCTCGATCTCTATGGCGAGGACATCCGCGCGCGCGCCTACGTCACCGCCGACCCGGTGCGCGGCGAGCGGATGCTGCGCCCCGACTTCACCGTGCCCGTGGTGCAGATGCACATGGCGAGCGGCGCCGAGCCCGCCCGCTACACCTATGCCGGCGAGGTCTTTCGCCGGCAGGAGAGCCCCGAGCCCGGCCGCCCGACCGAGTACATGCAGGTGGGCCTAGAGGTGTTCGACCGTGCCGATCCGGCGGCCCGCGACGCCGAGGTGTTCCGGGCCATAGCGGGCGCGCTCTCGCCCCTGCGGCTGAAGGCGGCGATGGGCGATATCGGGCTGCTCGCGGCGGCCGTCTCGGGCCTGCCCCTGTCGGAGCCGCGCAGGGCCGCGCTGATGCGGCACCTGTGGCGGCCGCACCGCTTCAAGGAGTTGCTCGAGCGCTTCGCGGGAAGGCGCCCCGCCCCGCCCGCCCGCCGGGCCCTGCTGGCCGAGGTCGCCGCGAGGGGCGCTCCGGCGGTGATCGACGCGGCCGGCCCCGCGATCGGCCGCCGTTCGCGCGCCGAGATCGCCACCCGCCTCGCCGCGCTCGCCGCCGACGCGGCCGAGCCGCCGTTGCCCGGCCGCGAACTGGCGCTGATCGACGATCTGCTGACGGTGCGCGCCGCGCCCCCGGATGCGCTGTCGCGGTTGCACGACCTGTCGGTGGACATGCCCGCGCTGGAGCCGGCGGTCGAACGGCTGTCGGCCCGGCTCGAGGCTCTCGACGCGGCGGGCGTGGATCTGGACGCGGTCACGTTCGAGGCGAGCTACGGGCGCACGACGATGGAGTATTACGACGGCTTCGTCTTCGGTTTGGTGGCCGAGCGCGCGGGCCTGCCCCCCGTCGCCACGGGTGGGCGCTACGACGCGCTGACCCGGCAGCTCGGCGCGGGCCGCGAGATCCCCGCGGTGGGCGGGGTGATTCGCCCCGCGCTGGTGCTCGAGCTGGGGGGAGGGGCGTGATGCTGCGGCTCGGCGTGCCCTCGAAGGGCCGGCTGATGGAAAAGACCTTCGACTGGTTCGCGGCCCGCGGCGTCGGGATCGCGCGCACCGAGGACGAGCGCGAATATGCCGGCCATGTCTCGGGGGTGGAGGACGTGCGGCTGATGCTGCTCGCGGCGGGCGAGATCCCGCGCGAACTGGCGGCGGGGCGCATCCATCTCGGCGTCACGGGCACCGACCTCGTGCGCGAGCAGATTCCCGGCTGGGAGCGGGTGGTCGAAGAGCTCGCGCCCCTCGGCTTCGGCCATGCCGACCTCGTGATCGCGGTGCCCAAGGCCTGGGTCGACGTCGAGACGCCGGGCGACCTCGACGCCGCCGCCGCCGCCTTCCGCGCCGCCCATGGCCACCGCCTGCGCATCGCCACCAAGTATCACCGGCTCGTGCGGGAGTATCTGCGCGCCGAGGGGGTGGCCGATTACGCGCTGGTCGATTCGCAGGGGGCGACCGAGGGGACGGTGGCGAACGGCACCGCCGAGGCCATCGCCGACATCACCTCGTCGGGCGAGACGCTGCGCGCCAATCATTTGCGGCCGCTCTCGACACCGCCGATCCTGCGCAGCGAGGCGACGCTGTTCCGCGCACGCGGGGCCGAGTGGTCGACCGGCGCGCGGGCGGCCTTCGCTGCGCTGGCCCGGCGCATCGGGGTCGAGGCGGGCGGCGACTGACCGGGGTGCGCCGTCAGTGCAACCACCGGGAGGAGGAGGGAAAACCATGCCATCCGAAAGCAGTCCGGCGGCATTGTCAGGGCTTCCGCTGACGTTCGACCGGGCGATTCCGCCGGACTGGACCGACTACAACGGGCATATGAACGAGCTGCACTACGTGGAAGCGGCGGCGCGCGCCAACGACCGGTTCATGGAGATGATCGGGGCGGATGCCGCCTATGTCGCCTCCGGGCGCAGCTACTTCACCGCCGAGAACCACGTCTGCTACCTGCGCGAGATGCACGAGGGCGAGCGGCTGCGGGTGACCACGCAGGTTCTGATCGGCGAGGGCAAGAAGATGCTGCTCTTCCACCGCGTGGTGGATGCGGCGGGCGAGACCTGCGCGACGGTGGAGAGCATGCAGCTCCATGTCGATCTCGCCACCCGCAAGACCTGCCCGCCGGGCGAGCGGGTGGCCGAGCGCCTTGGTGCCTGGGCCGCCGCCCACGCCGCCCTGCCACGGCCCGCGCAGGCCGGGCGGGGCATCGGGGCGCCGCGGTAGGGCCGAGACGCAAGACGCCCGCACGCGGGGCGCGGGTGTCCGAAGCTGTCGAGAGTGCGCTGCCGGTCAGGCCGCCTGAACGGCGGATAACCGTCGCTCTTTCCGCGGCGGCGAGATCACCGCGTCGTGCAGCGCCTTGATCGCGGTGTCGCGCGCCTCGCGCGGGACGGCGAACTGCACGTCGACGCGCCGCGAGGTCTGGTGCGCGCCGATCACGTCGAGGCCCGCCTCGGTGAGGGCCGCGAGGCCCCGCGAGAGCACCTTGAGGCCCGTCAGGTCGCGCCCCACCACCGAGGCGATGGCCGCAGACTGGATGCGGATCTCGGCGGTCGGGAACCGTTGGCGAAGGTCGCGCTCGACCCGGCGCAGCGCCTTGAGCGAGCCGTCGCAGTAATGCGTGATCGTGTTGGCGTTTGACGTCTTCGAGACGATCCACACGTCGTGCCGCGTCAGCGCCTCGAGGATCGCCGCGTCGTAGCCCTTCACGCCGACCATGTCGGGCTCGTAGAGTTCGAGCGCGAAGACGTCGATGCCGCAGACGATCTCGGCCGCCGGTTCCTCGGCCTCGCAGGTGTCGATCAGCGTGCCGGGATCGCCCGGGTCGAAGGCGTTGGCCACGCGCAGGGCCACGCCCGACTGGCGCAGCGTCTTGGCGGCGCTGGGGTGGATCGCCTCCATCCCGAGGTTCGACAGCTGGTCGGCCACGTCGTAGTTGGTGTGGCCGAGCTTGCGGACATTCTCGGCGCCGACCAGCTTGGGGTCGGCCGACGAGAGGTGGAACTCCTTGTGGATGATCGCCTCGCGCGCGCCCGTGAGGGCGGCGATGCGCGAAAACGTCACCTCGGAATAGCCGCGGTCGAACTCGTTCATCAGGCCTTCGGCACACTGGGCATAGCCGGTGACGATGGGCAGTTCCGACGTCAGGTCGATGTCGGCGAAGGCGCTCTGGATCCGGCTGTCGAGGCTGTGCTCGGCCTCGTCGCGCCAGCCCGAGAGATCGACGAAGCGCGCGTTCACGCCCGCCCGCCGCAGCGCGAGGTGGGCGACGAAGGCGGAATGCGCCTCGCCCAGTCCCGACAGAAGCTCGCGGATGATGCCCATCTGCTGCGACAGGCGGAACTGTCCGTAGGAGCACAGGCGCTGCAGGTCGATCAGGCAATTGCGGGCGCCCTCGACGCGCTCGCGCACGAAGGTCTCCGCAAAGTCGCGGTCGGCGGGATCGGCCAGCACGGCTTCGTGGGCAGCGACCATCGCGCCGTGCACCCTGGTCAGCGCATCCGACCACGCCTGGTCGGACGAGGCGTTGGCGAACAGCGCGTAGACGCCGGGCTCGCCGGTCTTCTTGTGCTCGAGAAGCAGGTCGGTGATGCCGCCGAAGGCCGAGACCACGAAGACGCGGCCATAGAGGTCGTCGCCGCGGTCGCCGACGATCAGCGTGTCGATCAGCTCGCCGAGCCTCGACATGGAGGTGCCGCCGATCTTTTCGACAGTGTGATTGGCTTGGGTCAATGGATGCTCGCGGCGGGGCTCTCCCCCGCCGGCCTCAACTGGTTTCTTCGAGTGCATAGGAGCCGTCTTCCCGGTGCACCTCGCGCCCCGTGACGGGCGGGTTGAACACGCAGGCCAGCACCAGCTCTTCCTCGGCGCGCACGGTATGGCGGTCGTGCTGGTCGAGGGCATACATCACGCCGGGCTTGATCTGGTGCGTCTCGCCAGTGGCATGGTCGGTGATCGAGCCCTTGCCCGACATGCAATACACGCTCTCGAAGTGGTTCTTGTATTCGAACGTGTGCTCGGAGCCTTCGTTCAGGAACGTTATGTGGAACGAAAAGCCCATCCCGTCGTCGGCCAGCAGCATGCGGACGGATGTCCATTCCGCGTCCGAGACGACGCGATCGGTGCCTTGCAGGTCGTTGAAATCTCTGACGATCATGGCAATTACTCCGCTGCGATCTTGTGGCTTTGCAGGCAGGTGCGCGCGGCCCTCTCGAGGATGGTCAGCCCCTCCTCGAACTGCGCGGTCGGGATGGTCAGGGGCGCGAGCACCTTGACCACCTCGTCATGCGCGCCCGAGGTCTCGATGATCAGCCCGCCCCGGAACGCCTCGGCGCAGATCTCTTCGGCCAGTTCGCCCGAGCCCACATCGACGCCGCGCATCATGCCGCGGCCCTTGAGATGGGTGCCGGGGATCATGTCGGCGATCCGGGTCAGGCGCTCTTCGAGGATCTCGGCCTTGGCGGCGATCTCCTTCTTGAAGGCGTCGTCGGCCCAGAACTTCTCCAGAGCCACGCGGGCGGTGACGAAGGCGTGGGTATTGCCGCGGAAGGTACCATTGTGCTCGGCCGGCTTCCAGATGTCGAGGTCGCGCTTCATGAGCATGACCGCGAAGGGCAGGCCGAACCCCGAGAGCGACTTGGCGAGCGTCACCATGTCGGGCTCGACGTCCCAGCCGTCGAAGCTGAAGAAGTCGCCGGTGCGGCCGATGCCGGCCTGGATGTCGTCGACGATCAGCAGCGCGCCGTGCTTCCTGGCGATACGGGCGAGGCCCTCTGTCCATTCGCGGGTGGCGGCGTTGAGGCCGCCCTCGCCCTGCACGAGCTCCACGACGAAGGCCGCGGGGGCGTCGATGCCGGATGACGGGTTGTCGAGCATCATCTCGATCTGCGCGAGCGTGTCGACGTCGGGGCCGAAGGCGCCCTCGTAGGGCATCCGGCCGACGCCGCAGAGCGGCCCGCCGCCGGCGCCGGCACGCTTGCCGGCATTGCCGGTGCAGGCCAGGGCGCCCAGCGTCATGCCGTGGAAGCCGTTGGTGAAGGCGATCACCTCGCGCCGGCCGGTCACCTTGCGGGCGAGCTTGAGCGCGGCCTCGACGGCGTTGGTGCCGGTCGGGCCCGTCATCATGATCTTGTGATCCATGCCGCGCGGCTCGAGGATCACCTTCTCGAAGGTCTCGAAGAAACGGCCTTTGGTATCCGACATCATGTCGAGGCCGTGGGCGATGCCGTCGCCCGCGATGTGCTCCATCAGGGCGGCCTTCATGTCGGGGTCGTTATGACCGTAGTTGAGCGACGAGCAGCCGGCGAGAAAGTCGATGTAGTCGCGGCCCTCGGCATCGGTCAGCGTGGCGTTCTGCGCCTTGGTGAACACGGTGTCGAAGGAGCGGCAGTAGCTGCGCGCCTCCGATTCGCGACGGAAAAAGATGGCCTTGGCGGCCGATGTGTCAGTCGACATGACGATGTCCTTTGGTATGCGAAGGTTCTGGCGAGGCGGCGAGGGGGCGACCGGCTCAGGCCGCCGCGCGCTGCGCCTCGGGCAGACGGATCGTGACCATCCGCTCGGTGTCGTGCGCGCCCTTGAAGTGACGGTCGCGGCAGAAGTGCGTCTCATGGTCCAGCTTGGCGCCCGCGCGCTCGGCGAACCGGGTGAAAAGGGCCCACGAGGCCGCATTGTCGTCGGTGATCGTGGTCTGCACCCGGCACACGCCGCGACAGGCGCCGCGCGCGAGAAGCGCGTCGAGCATGCGGCGGCCGAGGCTCTCGCCGCGGGCCTTGGGCGACACGGCAACCTGCCAGACGAACAGCGTCTGGCGATCGTCGGGCACGCGGTAGCCCGAGACCCAGCCGACAACCTCTCCGCCCTTCTCCGCGAGGATGCAGGTATCGGCGAAGTGGTCGCACTGCAGCAGGTTGCAATACATCGAGTTCTCGTCGAGCGGCTTGCACTCGGCGATCAGGCGCCACACTGCGGCTCCGTCGCCCTTGCGGGGCTTGCGAAGGCGGATGGTGTCTGAATGCAGCGATGTCGGTCGTCTGTCCACGGGTCTGCTCTGCGTTGCTTCGGTTGACGAAGTAAATAGTATGCTTAGCTAAGTAAATCAAGTTCACGCTTCGAATGAGAGGGATTTTTGCCTGTGGCGATAACGACAGACCCCGAAAAAGTTCGCGCTCCGAACGGCTTGGCGGAGATGGCAAGGCAGCGAGCCTCTGCTAGTCTTCCGCCGCCTGACGAGGGGGAAACCGCGGTGGACCGGACCGACGAGAGCCTTATCGCCCTGCGCCGCATCCTGCGCGCGACCGAGCTCTACGGCCGGGAGCTGGCGCAGAAGGCGGGGCTGACCGCGGTGCAGATCCGCGTGCTCCAGATCGTGGGCGAGACGGGCCGCGCCACGCCCAAGGCCATCGCCACACGCATGGGCGTGAGCCAGGCCACGATGACCGCGCTGATCGACCGGCTGGCGGCCAAGGGAATGGTCGAGCGCCAGCGCTCCGAGACCGACCGCCGCCAGACCAACGTACTGATCACCGAGGCAGGCCGCGCCGCCGTGGAACGCGCGCCCGACCCCTTGCAGCAGCGCTACGTCAAGCGCTTCGAGGCGATGGACGACTGGGAGCAGGCGCTCGTCGTCTCGGTGCTCGAGCGCGTCGCCGGCATGCTCGATTCGGCGGAGATCGACGCCTCCCCAGTGCTCGATTCGGGCGACTTGCACGCGCCCTCGCCACGACAGAAGGCCTGAGAAGCCCCCTGCTCTCAACCGAACCGTAACGACCCGTGCGGATGATCGCGCGGCGCAAGGGTGCGCCGCAGCGGGAAGGGCCGATGCAGACGATCTGGGCCGAGCACGCGCTCATCGGCGGAGTGTGGGAGCGCGACGTCTACCTCTATATCGCCGGCGGCCACATCCGCCGGATCGTCACTGATTGCGACCCGGCCGACAACCGGGTGGCGCTACTGGTGCCCGCGCCGGCCAACGTGCACCACCACGCCGCGCTGCGCGCGCTGGCCGAGGGCGGCGGCGCCGTCGCCCGGCCCGAGGCGCAGCGCCGGCTGCTCGACCGGATGACGCCCGACGACCTCGAGGCGGTGGCGGCGCTCGCTCAGATGGAGATGCTGGAGACCGGCTACGGGGCCTGCGTCGAGTTCCACCGCCTGCACAACGCGCCCGATGGCACGCCCTATTCCCGGCCCGCCGAGATGGCCGAGCGGGTCGTGGCGGCGGCCGGTGCCACGGGCATCGGGCTGGCGCTGGTGCCGGTGCACACGCGCTACGGCGGCGCCGATGGGCGCGCGCCCGGGCCGCACGAGGCGCGCTTCGCCACGAATCGCGAGCAGTTCGCCAGGCTGGTCGAGGGGGCGCGCGCCGCCTGCGCCGACCTTGCGCGCGACGCCGTTGTGGGGGTGTCGCCCCACTCGCTGCGCGAAGTGCCGGCGGACCATCTGGGCGAGGTGACCGCGCAGGCGGGGGGCGGGCCTGTCCACATGCACCTTGCCGCCTCGGCCGAGGAGGTCGAGGAAGTGCGCGCCGCGCTCGGCGCCCGGCCCGGCGACTGGGCGCTCGAGAACCTCCCGCTCGACGGGCGCTGGTGCCTCATCCATTGCGCCCATCTAGACCGCGACGAGACGCGGGCGCTCGGCGCGACCGGCGCGGTGACCGGCCTCTGTCCCGTGGCGCGCGCGGGCGAGGGGGGGCACAGCCTCGACCTTGCCGGCTGGCTCCGCGCGGGCGGGGGGCTCGGCGTCGGCTCGGGCGGCAACCTGCGCCCGCTCCTTCCGGCCGAACTCGCGCCGCTGCTCCCGGCATTCGCCGCGGGCGGCGACGGCGCCGGGCGGCGTCTGCTGGCCGCCGCGGCACGGGGCGGCGCGCGGGCGGCGGGGCGGGGCGCCGGCCGGATCGAGCCTGGCGCCTGGGCCGACCTGCTCGCCCTCGACACCACGCACCCCGATCTTGCCGGCCTGTCGCCCGACGCAGGGCTCGACCGGTTCGTGCGGTCGGCAGGCACGGCCGCAGGGCGGGGCATGGTGCGGCACGTCTGGGCGGCCGGGCGGCACCTTGTGCGCGACGGGCGCCATGTCTGGCGCGAGCGCATCCTCTCGCGCTACGAGGCGGCCGCCTCGGGCCTGCGCGCGGCGCTCTAGCAGGCTGCTGAAGAACGTTCTGGATGGCGCTCGCTCGTCGAGCAAACCGATCCCCGGCACGACGGTCGGCCACCAGCTCGACGAGAGACCCTGAAAAATCGCCCGATTCTTGAGCACGTCGCCGGGGCGCGAGTTTTTCGGCAGCCTGCTAGGCCGGGCGCTCCCCGCTCAGAGCCCGGTGCGAACGTGCCAGAGCTCGGGGAAAAGCTCGACCTCCAGCATCCGCTTGAGATAGCTCACCCCGCCCGTGCCCCCGGTGCCGCGCTTGAAGCCGATGACGCGCTCGACCGTAGTGACGTGGTTGAAGCGCCAGCGCCGGAAATGGTCCTCGAGGTCGACGAGCTTCTCCGCCGTCTCGTAGAGCGCCGAGTGACGCACCGGGTCGCGGTAGACCGCCTCCTACCTCGCGCGCACCCGATCGCTCGGCGCATGGGGCGCGCGGGCCGGGGCGAGTGCCGCCTCGGGCACGTCATGGCCGAGCGCGCGGGCATGGCCGAGCACCACCTGGTAGAGGCTGGGGCGCGACAGTTCCGCCTCGAGCGCCTCGGCCGAGGCGGGGTCGTGCGCATCGGGGCGGAGCATGGCCGGGTTGCGATTGCCGAGGGCGAACTCGATCAGCCGGTATTGCAGAGACTGGAAGCCCGAGGACTGGCCGAGCGCCGCGCGGAAGGTCGTGTAGTCCGACGGCGTCATGGTGCGCAGCACGTCCCAGGCCGAATTGAGCTGCTCCATGATGCGGCTGACCCGGGCGAGGCCCTTCATCGCCGGGGCCGTCCGGCCCGCCGCGATGGCCTGCCGCGCGGCATCGAGCTCGTGCAGCATCAGTTTCATCCACAGCTCGGACGTCTGGTGCTGGATGATGAACAGCATCTCGTCGGGCGCGACGGAGAGCGGTCGCTGGGCCGTCAGGATCCGGTCGAGCGCGAGATAGTTGCCGTAGGACATGCGACGGTCGAAGGCCATCTCGGCGCCCTCGTCGGCGGGTCGTAGGGCTCGGCCATCGGCAGGGCTCCGGTCTGCGCGCGGGCGGGAGGAGGTGGCGACGGCGGCGACGGCAGTCAAGCGGGCGCGCTTGCCCGCTGGCGGCGGCGAGGCTAGGCGGAGCGGGCAGATCCGGAGACAGCCATGACCGACCATGCGGCCCAGGACACCCGCCAGGCGATCGTCGAGGCCTGCCGCGAGATGAACCGCTCGGGGCTGAACCAGGGCACCTCGGGCAACATCTCGGTCCGCGAGGGCACCGGCGAGGGGCCGGGCCTGCTGATCACCCCCTCCGGCATGCCCTATGACCGGATGGGCGCGGGCGACATCGTGGCGATGGGCCTCGACGGGCAGGTGAGGGCAGCTGGCAAGCCCTCGTCCGAGTGGCGCTTTCACGTCGACATCCTGCGCGCGCGGCCAGAGGTTGGGGCGGTGGTGCACGCCCACCCGACTGCCTGCACGAGTCTGGCCATCATGGGCCGCGCAATCCCGCCCGTGCATTACATGGTGGCGATCTGCGGCGGCCGCGACATCCGCTGCGCGCCCTACGCGACCTTCGGCACCGAGGCGCTGTCGCGCCACGCGCTCGCCGCGCTCGAGGGGCGGACGGCGTGCCTGCTCGCCCATCACGGGATGATCGCGCTGGGCGCGACGCTCGATCAGGCGATGTGGCGGGCCGTCGAGGTCGAGACGCTCGCGCGCCAGTATCTGGGCTGCCTGCCCCTCGGCGAGCCGCCCGAGTTGAGCGATGACGAGATCGCCCGCGTGCTCGATCGGATGACGGGCTACGGCCATGCCGGCTGAGACGCTGCCGCCCCGGGGCGCTTGAAAGCCGCGGCCGCTTTCCGTATCTGCAGCGAAACCGAGAGGCGAGAGATCATGGCCAACCCGATCCAGTTCGTTCAGCAGGTCCGGTCCGAGGTATCGAAGGTCGTGTGGCCGACGCGCCGCGAGGTCGCGCTGACCACCTTCATGGTGTTCCTGCTGGCCACCCTCGCCGCGATCTTCTTCTTTTTCGTCGACTGGCTCATCCGCACCGGGCTGACGCAGGTCCTGTCGTTCTTCGGCGGCTGACCCAGGCAGGCTCCGGGGGGGCGGCGCGGGCGCTTGAAATGCCCCGGGAGAGGGGGTAAGCGGCCCGAACTTCCAGACAGCATGGCGTGCCTCGATTCGGGTCGCGCGCCTCTTGCGTTTGGGCTGAGGCACCAGGCGCCTGCGGGCGCGTAATCGCGAAGGACGGCGAGGCAGCATGGCGAAGCGGTGGTATTCGGTCTCGGTTCTCTCGAACTTCGAGAAGAAGATCGCCGAGCAGATCCGGCATGACGTGGCGCAGGCCGGCCTCGAAGACGAGATCGACGAGGTGCTCGTGCCCACCGAAGAGGTGATCGAGGTCCGCCGCGGCAAGAAGGTGACGACCGAGCGCCGCTTCATGCCCGGCTACGTGCTGGTGCACATGGAGATGTCGGACAAGGGGTATCACCTGATCAACTCGATCAACCGGGTGACGGGCTTTCTGGGGCCGCAGGGCAAGCCGATGCCGATGCGCGACGAGGAGGTGAACCAGATCCTCAACCGCGTCGAGGAAGGCGCCGAGGCGCCGCGCTCGCTGATTTCCTACGAGGTGGGCGAGCAGGTCAATGTCACCGACGGGCCGTTCGAGGGCTTCTCGGGCATGGTCGAAGAGGTCGACGAAGACAACCAGCGCGTCAAGGTGATGGTGTCGATCTTCGGTCGGGCCACCCCGGTCGAGCTGGAATACGCTCAGGTTTCCAAGGGAAGCTGAGCAGGGCAGACGCGTTTCTCCGCGTCGGTCGGCCCCCCGGAAGGCAGTGGTGGGGGAGGCGGCCGTGACGATACATCAGGCGCAATGCGCGTGTGGCGCGGTTCGGCTCGAGGCAGCCGGTGCGCCGGCGGTCCGGTGCTACTGCAATTGCGCGCCCTGCCGCAGCTTTTCCGGGGGCGCCCGTGAACGCCATCGCGCTCTGGCCGCCGGACGCCGTGTCGATCGCCGCGGGCGAGAATGAGATCCGGCGCCGCCGCGGAGCGCCCCAAGACGGCGCAAGCCGATGGTCGTGCGGGCGCTGCGGCGGTTTCGTCGACGCCGACCTGCCTCGCCTGGGCATGTTCGACATCTTCGCGTGGCTCGTGCTGGATTTCGAGTTCCACCCGTCCTGCACCTTACCCACGCGAACGCGGTCCTTCCGATAGGGGACGGCCTGCGCAAGCCGAAGGACATGCCGAAGCAGGCAGGCGGTTCGGGGACACGATCCCCGAATAGTGCCCGGCCCGCGCCACCCCGATCGCCGCTGCGGTGGCGCCGCACCCGGCCGACGACGCTTGCATTGGGCGCCGTCACGGTGTAGCGGCGCGCTTTGTCGTCGTTCACGACACCTGTGGGAGGCGCGGCGGTCGCGACCGCCAGACCGGACCACGTCAACACGAGCCTGCCGGACGCGTCCTGCAGGCGTTGGAAAAGGAGACGGCCGGATGGCCAAGAAACTGGCAGGCACGATGAAGCTGCAGGTGCCCGCGGGGCAGGCGAACCCCTCGCCCCCCGTCGGCCCCGCGCTCGGTCAGCGCGGCATCAACATCATGGAGTTCTGCAAGGCGTTCAACGCCAAGACGCAGGAGATGGAGCCGGGCGCGCCCTGTCCGACGGTGATCACGTATTACCAGGACAAGTCGTTCACGATGGACATCAAGACGCCGCCCGCGTCCTACTACCTCAAGAAGGCGGCCAAGCTGAAGTCGGGCGCCAGCGCGCCCGGCAAGCAGACCGTCGGCACGGTGACCGTCGCGCAGGTGCGCGAGATCGCCGAGGCCAAGATGAAGGATCTGTCGGCCACCGACATCGAGCAGGCGATGAAGATCATCCTCGGCTCGGCGCGGTCGATGGGCATCGAGGTAAAGGGGTAAGGTCATGGCTAAAATCGGCAAGCGCACCCGCGCCGCCCGCGAGGCTGTGGCCGGCAAGGAGAACATCACCGTCGAGGAGGCGGTGGACATCATCAAGGCCAACGCCTCGGCCAAGTTCGACGAGACCGTCGAGGTCGCCGTCAATCTCGGCGTCGACCCCCGCCACGCCGACCAGATGGTGCGCGGCAAGGTCACCCTGCCCGCAGGCACGGGCAAGGAGGTCCGCGTGGCGGTCTTCGCCCGCGGCGACAAGGCGGAAGAGGCCAAGGCCGCCGGGGCCGACATCGTTGGCGCCGAAGACCTGATGGAGACGATCCAGGGCGGCACGATCGAGTTCGACCGCTGCATCGCCACGCCCGACATGATGCCCATCGTCGGCCGTCTGGGGAAGATCCTCGGCCCGCGCAACCTGATGCCGAACCCCAAGGTCGGCACGGTGACGCCCGACGTGAAGGGCGCCGTCGAAGCCGCCAAGGGCGGCGAGGTCCAGTTCAAGGTCGAGAAGGCCGGCGTGGTTCATGCCGGCGTGGGCAAGGCGAGCTTCGACGCGGGCAAGCTGATCGAGAACGTCCGCGCCTTCGTCGACGCGGTGTCCAAGGCCAAGCCTGCTGGCGCCAAGGGCACCTACATGAAGAAGATCAGCCTCAGCTCCACGATGGGCCCCGGTGTCTCGATCGACGTCAACTCGGCCCTTGGCGCGGATGCCACGTCCCAGGCGGCGGAGTGATCCGGCGCGCCTCCGGGGCCGGCGCGGAGTGATCCGGCCTCCCTCGGGGCTTGGAATGCGCTGCACCTTCGACTAGGAGGGCAGCCTGTGGCAGGCGGGCGATTCGTCCGGCTGCCGTTTCGTCCGAGACGGTGGGTTGGCACACCCTGCGGGGCTTGCCGGTAATTCCTGCCCGAGACGGGAAAAGGAACGACCGTTTCCGCGGGCTGATCCTGGCGACAGGGCCCCGGCGCGGCTGCGACTGACCCGTGCGGACCCGATCGTCGGGCTCCGTCCCCCTTCACAGGGTGGGGCCCGGCACTTACGAGCCGGAGGGTCATGCGCCCTCCATCACTTGGAGAGACCTGTGGATAGAGCCCAGAAAGAGAAAGTGGTCGAGGAACTCGGCCAGATCTTCGAAAGCTCTGGCGTCGTGGTGGTGTCCCGCTACGAAGGCCTCACGGTTGCCGAGATGCAGGATCTTCGGGCGCGCGCACGCGCGGCCGAATCGTCCGTCCGCGTCGCCAAGAACCGGCTCGCCAGGATCGCCCTCGAAGGGAAGCCCTGCGCCTCGATCGCGCAGTATCTCGAGGGCATGACCGTTCTCACCTTCTCCGAAGACCCCGTGGCGGCAGCCAAGGTGGTCGAGGACTTCGCCAAGGACAACAAGAAGTTCGAGATCCTTGGCGGGGCCATGGGCGAGAGCGCTCTGGACCGGGCCGGTGTCGAGGCCGTGTCGAAGATGCCGTCGCGCGACGAGCTTATCGCTCAGATCGCCGGCATGCTCGGCGCGCCTGCCTCGGGCATCGCCGGTGCGATCGGCGCACCCGCTTCGAACATCGCGAGCATTCTCAGCACCATCGAGGAGCGCGGCGAGGCCGCGTGATCTCGGGGCCCGTGCGTCCCCCGCACGGCGCTGGACCACTTCTAGGAAACGGAAACCGGAAACATGGCTGACCTCAAGAAACTTGCCGAAGAGATCGTCGGGCTGACGCTGCTCGAGGCGCAGGAACTCAAGACCATCCTCAAGGACGAATACGGCATCGAGCCCGCCGCCGGCGGCGCGGTGATGATGGCCGGTCCCGCGGATGCGGGTGGCGGCGGCGAGGCCGCCGAGGAGCAGACGGAATTCGACGTCATCCTCAAGTCGGCGGGCGACAAGAAGATCAACGTGATCAAGGAAGTCCGCGCGATC
>LJNT01000192.1 GCA_001314685.1 Rhodobacteraceae bacterium HLUCCA09 | reverse complement strand
TAGAGCATGTCGCGGTCGTGCCGGTCGCGGAGGCGCAGCATCTCCTCGCCGTAATCGTCGTATCGGCCCGACTCGCGCCAGAGGTCGGCGGGCTGGAGCGTGGGCATCAGCATCGGGATGTGGCCGGCGCGCTGCTGCTCCTCGTGGACGATCCGCTCGATCCGGCGCAGCACGCGATAGCCCAGCGGCAGCCACGAGTAGATGCCGGCCGCCTGCTGGCGGATCATGCCGGCCCGCAGCATCAGGCGGTGGCTCGCGATCTGCGCCTCGGCGGGCGTCTCCTTGAGCACGGGCAGGAAGTAGCGGCTGAGGCGCATGCGGATCCCCTTCTGTCGCAGCCGGAACCGGTTACGACAGCGCCGCGTGCCGGGCAAGCAGGTTGGTCCGGGCCGCGAGACCCGCGCCGAAACGCGCAGGCGACGACCCTCCGAAGCGGAAATGGCCCGGGCGGGCGGCGCGGGGTCCACGGAGGGCGCGGGCGCGCGCGCCGCGCTCAGGCGGCGGCCCGGCGGCGTGGCACTGGCCCGGCGGCGTGGCCCTGCGAGCCGTGCGCGGCCCCCGCCCGCGCGGCGGCGTCAGACGGCGACGCGCTCGGCGGTCCAGGTGCCGGCGTTCGAAAGGATCAGCTCGGGGTCGGTGAAGCGCTCGCGGAGCAGACGTTCGTAGAGGGCGCCCTCGGCGGCGCGGTCGAGCGGCGCGTCGGCCCCGGCGAGCGTCATCAGCGCACCCTCGAGCGCCGCGACGGTGCCCGAACCCTCGTCGAACTGGGCCTTCTTCCGCCAGACGAGGCTGTCGGGCAGCAGATCGGCGCAGGCCTTGCGCAGGATCCACTTCTCGGTGGTCTCGCCGGTGCTCTCCACCGCGTCGGGGTCGGTCCGGCACAGCTTCAGCGTGGCCGGGATCGACTGGGCATAGTCGATCAGGTCGCGGTCGAGGAAGGGCGTGCGCGCCTCCAGCGATTCCGCCATCGTCACCCGGTCGACGCGCTGGAGGTTGATGTTGTGCATCGCCCCGAGGCCCCGCGTCAGTTCGTCGGCCAGCGCGCGGGGGTCGCCCACGTAGGCGTGGTGGTAGGCGTAGCCGGCGAAGAGCTCGTCGGCGCCCTCGCCCGTCACGACCGCCTTGACGTGCTCGCGCGCCAGCCGCGCGGCGAACAGCGTGGGCACCGCCGAGCGCACGAGGTCCACGTCGGCCGATTCGAGATGGTAGATGACGTGGGAGAGGTTCTCGGCCAGATCCTCGGCCGTGAAGATGCGCTCGTAGTGGTCCGACCCGATATGGGCGGCCACCTCGCGCGCCGCGATCAGGTCGGGCGCGCCCTCGGTGCCGACGGCGAAGGTCTTGAGCGGGGTCTTGCCGGCTTCGCGCCGCTGCTGGGCGGCGATCGCGGCGATGATCGAGGAATCGAGCCCGCCCGAGAGGAACGAGCCCACCTCGACATCGGCGACCATCCACTTGGCGACGGCCTCCTCCAGCACCAGCCGCAGCTCGCGGGCGGTGGCGTCGACGTCGAGCCCCGGCTCTGGCTCGGCGGCGCCGTGGGTGAGGCGATACCAGCGCCGTTCGCCGTCGCGGCTGTCGATCAGGCTGCCGGGCGGGATCGCCTCGATCCCGGTCAGGCCCAGCCCGTCGAACGCCTTGAGCTCCGAGGCGAAGGCGAGGCCGCCCCCGACCTTCGCCACGTAGAGCGGCTTGATGCCGAGCGGGTCGCGCGCGGCCAGCACCCTCTCGCGCGTCGCCAGCACGAAGGCGAACATCCCGTCGAGCCGGTCGATCCAGCGCAGGGCGCCCGAGCGAAACAGGTGCAGGATCGTCTCGCTGTCGGAGGCGGTCTCGAAGCTCGCCTCGCCGAGGATCGCGCGCAGGTCGGCGTGGTTGTAGATCTCGCCGTTGGCCACGAGGATGTCGCGGCCCTGGTAGATCGGCTGCTTGCCGTCCTCCGGGCCGATGATCGACAGCCGGCAATGGGCCATCACGATGGGGGCGCCTGGCAGGCGCGTCACCTCGGTGGCGTCGGGGCCGCGATGCGAGATCTTCTCGACCATCCGCGCCGCGAGCGCCTCGTCGCCGACATTCCAGAGCACCACGAAGCCGCACATGATCCATCTCCTCCCGGCGGCCCAGCCTAGGCCACCGGCGCCCCGTGCACCACCCGCCAACGGGCGATACCCGGGCGCGACCTGTCAGCCGGAAGCGCGAAGGCTCAGATGGGCCGGCTCGGGCAGCGCGGCGCGGCACGGCGAGCGCGCGCAGGGCGACAAGGCCCGCCAGCAGGAGCGGCAGCGCGGCGGGCAGCGGCACCACCTCGAGCGGATCGCAGGTCTGGTTGGCGTCGACGACGAGCAAGCCGAAGCCCGTTGCCGTCTCGTCGGGCAGGATGCCGCCGGGGGGCCGCGTGTGGCAGGGGGCCCGAACGCTCGTGACCCCGTTGCGGAGCACGAGGCTCTAGCCTGTCAGGTCGGCGCCCGCCGGCCCGGCGATCTCGGCGAACTCGCCCGCATCCGTGGCCGTGTCGTTGCACTGAAACTCGTTGGCGAAGACACTCGAGCGGGGCGCGCCCCCGTACTGCGCATCCGGCGAACGCCGCTTTGACGTTTCCGGTCGTCGCGCCACAGCGCCGGCCTCCGCCGGGCCGCCCTTGCAACGCCGCCCGCTCTGGGCGACACCACGTTCGGAGGAGCTCTGCCCATGGCCCTGCCCGCGGCACAACAGGCGAAATACTGGTCGATCGCGGCGGCGGTGTTCCTCGCCGCGCTCTGGGTGCTGGGCGATGTCATCCTGCCCTTCGTGCTGGGCATGGCGATCGCCTACCTGCTCGATCCCGTCGCCGACCGGCTCGAGGCGGCCGGGCTGCCGCGCGCGCTGGCCGTGGCCATCATCACGCTGGTGGGGCTGCTGGTCTTCGCGCTCGCGGTGCTGCTGGTGATCCCGACCATCGTGAACCAGGCCGCGCGCCTCTTCGCGGCCGCGCCCGAGTTCGCGCGCAACTTCTACGCCGCTCTCGTCGAGCGTTTCCCCGAGATCCTCGACGAGACGAGCACCATGCGGCAGTCGCTGGAAGAGCTCGCCGCGCTGGTGCAGTCGCGGGGGGGCGAACTGGTGAACGCCGCGCTCGGCTCGGTTTCGTCGCTGTTCGGGATCGTGACGCTGATCGTCATCACGCCGGTCGTCGCCTTCTACCTGCTGCTCGACTGGGACAGGCTGGTGGCGCGCGTCGACGAGCTGCTGCCCCGCGACCACGCCCCCACCGTCCGCCGCATCGCGCGCGAGATCGACGACACGCTGGCGGGCTTCATCCGCGGGCAGGGCACCGTCTGCCTGATCCTGGGCACCTACTATTCGGCCGCGCTGATGCTGGTCGGTCTCGATTTCGGGCTCGTCGTGGGGGCGATCGCGGGATTGCTGACCTTCATCCCATATATCGGCGCGCTCGTGGGCGGCGTGCTGGCCATCGGGCTCGCGCTGTTCCAGTTCTGGGGCGAGTGGCTGTGGGTCGCGGTCGTCGCGGCGATCTTCTTTTCGGGGCAGTTCGCAGAGGGCAACTTCCTGACGCCCAAACTGGTGGGCGACAGCGTCGGGCTGCACCCGGTGTGGCTCCTGTTCGCGCTGACCGCCTTCGGCACGCTGTTCGGCTTCGTCGGCATGCTGGTGGCGGTCCCGATCGCGGCGGTGCTGGGCGTGATCGCGCGTTTCCTGATCGCCGAATACAAGTCGGGCCGTCTCTACCAGGGACTGACCCATGCCAACGCCGAGGGCGACGGCGCCGAGACGACGCAAGACGCCGCGCCCCTCTCACCCGAGACGCGCGGACCCCGTTCCGACGGCGACGCGGCGGAATGACCGCCGCGCGCGCGCCCGGTCCCGAGCAGCTCGCCCTCGACCTGCCGGTGCGCGCGGCGACCGGGCGGCAGGCGTTTCTCGTGGCCCCGGCCAACGAAGAGGCGCTGGCCCGGATCGACGGCTGGCGCGACTGGCCCGAGGGCAAGCTGGCGCTGGCCGGGCCGCCGGGCGCGGGCAAGAGCCATCTCGCAGCCGTCTGGGCGTCGGAGACGGGCGCCACCGTGCTGATCGCCCCCGCCCTGCCCGACGCGGGCGCCGTCGAGCCCCGCGCCGTGGTGGTGGAGAAGGCCGACCGCGTCGCGGGCGACTCCCGCGCCGAAGAGCGGCTCTTTCACCTGCACAACCGCGTTCTCGCCGAGGGCGGGCGCCTGCTGCTCGTGGCGCGCGAGGCGCCCGCGCGCTGGTCCACGGCCCTGCCCGACCTCGCCAGCCGCCTCGCCGCAACCCAGGTCGCCCGGATCGGGCCGCCCGACGACGCGCTGCTCGCCGCGGTGCTGGTCAAGCTCTTCGAGGATCGCCAGATCGCCGCGCCGCCCGCCCTCGTCACCTGGCTCGTGCCGCGGATGGAGCGCTCCTTCGCCGCGGCGGAGCGGCTGGTCGCCGCACTCGACGCGCGCGCGCTGGCCACGGGCCGCCGGGTGGGCCAGAAACTGGCGCGCGAGGTGCTGGAGGACGCGGCGCCGGGCGTCGACCCTGAAGGAGAGACGTGACGGGGCCGCCCCGCCGGGCTACACCCCAGTCAGGAGCCGGGAGAGAGACATGTCCGAGGCCGATTTCCTGACGGCGGCCCTGCCCGCGCCCGTCGATGTGCCGGTGGCCCACGCCACGGGGCCAAAGCGCTTCTTCAACCGCGAACTGTCCTGGCTGGCCTTCAACTGGCGCGTGCTGGAAGAGGCGATGAACCCGCGGGTGCCGCTGCTCGAGCGGGTGCGCTTCGTCTCGATCTCGGCCACCAATCTCGACGAATTCTACACCGTGCGGGTGGCCGGCCTGCGCGAGCTCGAGCGCGAGGGCAACCAGACGCCCGCCGCCGACGGGCTGACGCCGACCGAGCAGCTCGGGCTGATCGACGAGGACGCCCGGGCGCTGCTGCGGACCCAGCAGGCGACGTGGAACAAGCTCAGGCGCGAACTCGAGCGCGAGGGCATCCGCATCCTCGCGCCCTCCAAGCTGACCAAGGCCGATCGCGACTACCTCGACCAGCATTTCCTCGCCCAGGTCTTTCCGGTGCTCTCGCCGCTGGCGATCGACCCGGCGCACCCCTTCCCGTTCATCCCCAACACGGGGCTATCGCTTGCGCTTGAGCTGCGGCGTGCGCGCGACGGGGCAGAGTTGCACGCGCTCCTGCCGATCCCGGCGCAGATCGACCGCTTCACCGTGCTGCCTAGCGAGAACGGCGAGCACCGGGTGCTCCGCCTCGAGGACCTGCTCATCCTCTATCTCGGCGCGCTCTTCCCCGGCTACGAGCTGACCGACCATTGCGCCTTCCGCGTGCTGCGCGACAGCGATCTCGAGGTCGAGGAAGAGGCCGAGGATCTTGTGCGCGAGTTCGAGACCGCGCTCAAGCGCCGCCGCCGGGGCGAGGTGATCCGCCTGACGATCACCGAGGGCGCACCGCAGGGGCTGAAGCGCAAGGTGATGGACGAGTTGCACATCACCGAGCGCGAAGTGGTGGAACTGAAGGGCCTGATCGGCGTGGCCGACCTCAAGGAGCTGGTCATCGACACCCGGCCCGACCTGCTCTGGCCGGTCTTCACCCCGAGGGTCCCCGAGCGCGTGCAGGACCATGACGGCGACCTGTTCGGCGCGATCCGCCAGAAGGACATGCTGCTGCACCACCCCTACGAGACCTTCGACATGGTGGTGCGCTTTTTGCAGCAGGCCGCGCGCGATCCCGACGTGCTGGCGATCAAGCAGACGCTCTACCGCACCTCGAAGAACTCGCCCATCGTCGAGGCGCTGTGCGAGGCGGCCGAGGACGGCAAGTCGGTCACCGCGCTGGTGGAGCTCAAGGCGCGGTTCGACGAGGCCGCCAACATCCGCCAGTCGCGCCGGCTCGAACGGTCGGGCGCGCATGTCGTCTACGGGTTCATCCACCTCAAGACGCACGCCAAGATCAGCACAGTGGTGCGGCGCGAGGGCGACCGGCTGGTGACCTACACCCATTACGGCACGGGCAACTACCACCCGATCACCGCCAAGATCTACACCGACCTGAGCTTCTTCACCTGCGACGCGGCGCTCGGGCGCGACGCGACGAAGGTGATGAACTACCTGTCGGGCTATGCCGAGCCCGAATGGCTCGAAAACCTCGCCATCTCGCCCACGGGCCTGAAGAAGCGCCTGCTCGAGATGATCGCGGCCGAGGCCGGGCATGCCCGCGCCGGCCGCCCCGCGCAGATCTGGGCCAAGATGAACGCGCTGATCGAGCCCGAGGTGATCGACGCGCTCTACGCGGCGAGCCAGGCGGGCGTGAAGATCGACCTCGTGATCCGTGGCATCTGCGGCGTGCGGCCCGGCATCAGGGGGCTGTCCGAGAACATCCGCGTGAAGTCGATCGTCGGCCGCTTCCTCGAGCATTCGCGGATCGTGTGCTTTGGCAACGGGCACGGCCTGCCATCCGAGGGGTGCCGGGTGTTCATGTCGTCGGCCGACTGGATGGGGCGCAACCTCAACCGCCGCGTCGAGACACTGGTCGAGACGACGAACGCCACGGTCAAGGCGCAGATCGTCAGCCAGATCATGGCCGCCAACCTCGCCGACACCGAGCAGAGCTGGATCCTGCGGCCCGACGGCCGCTTCGAGCGGGCGCAGTCCGAGGAGGAGCGCGGCTTCAACTGCCACCGCTTCTTCATGGAGAACCCCTCGCTGTCGGGCCGCGGCTCGGCGGGGCAGGCCGATGTGCCCGACCTGACCCGGGCCCGCGAGACGGCGCCCCCTGCCGCGGCCGCCGAGCGGGGCGGCGCGGGCACGAAGGCGGAGGCGGGCTGAGGCTCGGGCCCGGCGAAGGTGACGACGAAAGGACGGCCGATGGACGGCGAGCACGACGCGCAGCGGCACATCTGGCCGAGCCTCGAGGCGGTGTTCGAGGACAAGGCGGCGCGCGGCCTGCACCGGGTCGGCGTGGTCGACGTGGGCTCGAACTCGGTCCGCCTCGTGGTGTTCGACGGCGCCGCCCGCAGCCCGGCCTACTTCTACAACGAGAAGGTCATGGCCGGCCTCGGTGCCGGGCTCGACGAGACGGGCCGGCTCAACCCCGAGGGCCGGCGCCGCGCAAAGGCGGCGATCCGGCGCTTCGTCGCGCTGGCCGAGGGGATGGACATCGCCCCCCTCGAGGCGGTGGCCACCGCCGCCGTCCGCCGCGCCGAGGACGGGCCGGAGTTCGTGGCCGAGATCGAGGACGAGACCGGGCTGAAGCTGACCGTCATCGACGGCGAGGAAGAGGCGCGGCTGTCGGCCCAGGGGGTACTGCTCGGCTGGCCGCAGGGCGAGGGCCTCGTCTGCGACATCGGCGGCTCCTCGATGGAGCTTGCCCGGATCGAGGCCGGCCGCGTGTGGGAGCGGGCAACCTCCGATCTGGGGCCGCTCACCCTCACCGGCCTCGCCGGGGGCGCCAAGGAGCGGGCAAAGGCGATCGAGGCGGGCCTCGCGCCTCTCTTTGAGCGGCTGGGGCCGCACCCGCATCTCTACCTCGTGGGTGGCTCGTGGCGGGCGATCGCGCGGCTCGACATGCACAGGCGGGGCTATCCGCTCTCGGTCCTGCACGATTACCGCATGACACCGAAATCGGTGCGCGAGACGCTCGACGACCTCAAGGGCCGCGATCTCGACACCTACCGCAAGGAGGTGGGGATCTCTTCGGGCCGCATCTCGCTGGTGCCGGTGGCGGGAGAGGTGCTCCGCCGGCTGATGGCGCGGTTCGGGATCCGGGCGATCACCGTCTCGGGCTACGGCATCCGCGAGGGGCTGCTCTTCGAGCGCATGCCCGCCCGCGTGCGCGCCCGCGACCCGCTGATCGAGGCCGCACGCCATGCCGAGATGCTGAACGCGCGGATGCCGGGATTCGGCGAGCGGCTGCACGACTTCATTGCGCCGCTCTTCGCCGACAGCGTGACCGACCCGCGGCTGCACCGGGCGGCGTGCCTGCTGCACGACGTGTCGTGGCGCGCCCATCCCGATTATCGCGCCGAGATCGTCTTCGACAACGCCACGCGCGGCAATCTCGGCGGGGTCGACCACCCCGGCCGCGTCTTCGTCGGGCTCGCGCTGATGCACCGCTACCGAAACGGGCGCCCGGGGCCGCATTTCGAGCCGCTTCTGGGGCTGCTGACCGAGGCTCAGATGCGCGAGGCCGAGATCCTCGGGCGGGCGATGCGTTTCGGCGCGATGTTTTCGGTCGCCGCGCCAGACCGCCTGGGCCGGCTCGACTGGCGCCCGAGGGCGAAGCGGCTGGAGCTGATCCTGCCGCCCCGCGCCGTGCCGCTCTACGGCGAGGTCGCCGAGGCTCGCCTCGCCTCTCTGGCGAAGGCGCTGCAGGCCGATCTGACGGTGACGGAGGAGTAGGGCCGCAACCGGCCTGGCGTCGGCACGGGGCAGACGGTCATCCCTGCGCCCTCCCGCGGGGCGGCCCTTCGCTCTATCCGGCATCGCCCGGCCGCAGACCCGGCAGCGCCCCCACTACCGCGGGGACGGCGCAGGCCCCACATCGCCCACCGAACCGTCGGCACGAGCGATTACGGCGCCTCGCAACGCCCGGTTGCCGCCCTCCCCTGCGCCCTTGCACGGCTCGGGAACTGTCCGTCCCGGTCCCCGAAATGCGCGACCCGACCGACGACCGGCGCCTCGCTCCGTGCCTCAGATGTCGATCTCGCCCTCGTCGGGGGGCGGCAGGTCCTCGATCTCCGAGGGGGTCTTGCGGCGCAGGATGATGTCGCCGTTTGGCAGCCGCTCGGGCGGGTGGTAGGCGTCGATCTCGTCGACCAGTTCCACCAGCCGGGCGATCATCGGACCCATCCCCTCGGCGAGGCCCCGCAGCTCCGGCTCGAGCCGGCGCAGCTCCGGCCCGATCTCGTCCATCAGCCCGCGCAGGAACGCCTCGGCCCCGCGCTCGAGCAGGTCGAGCCCGTCGTCGACGCCGCGCTCGCTGCCGCCCGGCGGCCCCTCCTCCTGCGCGGAAAGGGGCGCGGCGGCCAGGGCGAGCGACAGGAGCGTCGGGGCGAGGATCGGTCTCATCATGCCGCCTCTCTACGCCGGGTGACCGATTCGCGCCAGATGCGCCCCGCCCCTCACCCCGCCCGCTCGCGCGAGATTTCTTCCCAGGCGCGGTTGACGTCGACCATCCGCCGCTCGGCCAGCTTGGCCGCCTCCTCGGGCACTCCGCGCGCGATCAGCGCGTCGGGATGGCTCTGGCGCACGGCCTGCCGCCAGGCCGCGCGCACCTCGTCCATCGGGGCGTCCGGCGCCACCCCCAGCACCGCGTAGGGGTCGGGCGCCGCCCCCTGCACGAAGCGCGCCCTGAGCGAACGGAACTCGCGCTCGCCCAGGCCGAAGATCGCCGCCACCCGGGCGAGAAAGTCGTCTTCGTCGGGGTGGTAGGCACCGTCGGCCAGCGCGATGTGAAACAACCCCTCCATCAGGTCGACCAGCGTCTGGTGGCCCGCACCGAACATCGACGCGATCCGCCGGGCGTAGACGTCGAACCCGGCCACGTCCTGCCGGGCGAGATCGAAGACCCGGGCGGCGTTGCGCTCCTCCCCCGGCGGGATGGTGAAGACCTCGCGGAAGGCCGTCACCTCGTCGCGCGTCACCTGTCCGTCGGCCTTGGCCATCTTGGCGCCGAGCGCGATCACCGCGATGGCGAAGGCGACGGTGCGTTCGGGGGGCGTGCGCAGCCGGTCGAAGACGGACGCGAGCCCCTCGCCCCCGGCGAGGGCCGACACGGCGTCGGCGATGCGCGACCAGAGCGACATGGGCTCAGCCTAAGTCGCCCGCCCGCCGGGAGACAGGATTTTCTGCATGGGCCCGAGGTCGCGGACGCGGCCGAATGTCCACCCACTTCGCGCAGCCGCGCTGCCCCGGCGTGGCCGCCGCCCGCGTGACAGGCAATGCCCGCCGGGTTCTTCCCCCGAGACGCCGGCGACCAGGCTGTGCCCGGCGAGATCCCGCACCCCCGACCCAGCCGCGAGGCATGCACCGGGGCCCGGCGACAACACCCGGTCGTGCGTGCCGAAATCCGGGTGCCGCCCGCCCGGCACGAGCCTCAAAGGCCAGCGCCGCCGCGACATGCGTCAGCCCCTCGGCGAGCCGGTCGAAGACCGCGCCATTCATCCAAGGTGCCTCCCGAGGAACGCCGCAAGCCATGCCCAGAGCGCCGGCTCGACATGGACGTCGAGCCCATGGCCCTGCCCCTCGGCCACGAACAGGTCCGCCGGTCGCCCCGCCGCCTCGAGCCGCCGTGCCATATCCCGCGTGTCGGCATGCGGCACGACCTCGTCCGCCGTGCCCGACGACAGGAAGAGCGGCACGACCGCCCGCTCCAGCGGGATCGGCCTGCCCGGCACCAGGTCGCCCTCGTGCCCCGCCCAGACCAAGGCTCGCGGCGCGTCCGGCACCCGCGCGATCCCGCCGCCCGCCCGGAACGCCGCCGGATCGAAGGCCGCCGTTCTCCTGCGTGGCGCCGCATGCGCCGCCACGCAGGAGAACGGCGCAGGGGCGAGCGCCGCCACCAGCAGCGGCGCCTCGCCCCCCTTCGACCAGCCGAAGAGCCTCACCCGCCACGAGCAGCGGCCATGCGCTGCCAGATCTCGTCCCGCCTCCGGGATCATCCGCAGGTCGACACCCTCGATTCGCCCCGCGCCGAAGATGTCGCCCCCGCCATGAGCCACCGGCAGCGCGCGCATCCCATGCGCGGCGAGGATCGCGGCGAACCGGTGCGACCAGCCCGCCCCCGGCCCCTCCGCCCCGTGCCCCACGACGGCGCCCGGCACCCCGCCGCCCGAGGCCGGCCCGTAGACCGGCCCCGCCTCCAGCACGTCCAGCGACAGACCCAACGCCCCTCCATCATCTTGGCCGAAATACTCCGGGGGGAGCGGGGGGCAGGCCCCCCGCTCCCGCCGCCGCCGCAGGTGCTTCAGGCAGGCTCGGCGCGGGCCGCCCGGATCAGCGACAGGATGTTCTCGGCGGCGGCGGGGATGTTCGTGCCGGGACCGAAGATCGCCTTCACGCCGGCGCTCTTCAGGAACTCGTAGTCCTGGTGCGGGATCACGCCGCCGCAGACCACGATGATGTCGCCCGCGCCCTGCGCCGCGAGCGCCTTGACGAGCCGGGGCGCCAGCGTCCGGTGCCCCGCCGCCTGGCTCGAGATGCCGACCACGTGCACGTCGTTGTCGACGGCGTCCTGCGCGGCCTCCTCGGGCGTCTGGAACAGCGGGCCCACGTCGACGTCGAAGCCGATATCGGCAAAGGCGGTGGCGATCACCTTGGCCCCGCGGTCATGCCCGTCCTGCCCCATCTTGACGACCAGCATCCGCGGCCGCCGCCCCTCGGCCTCGGCGAACGCCTCCACCGCGTGCTGGATGCGGGCGAAGCCGTCGTCGCCCTCGTAGGCCGCGCCGTAGACGCCGGCGAGCGTCTTCACCTCGGCCCGGTGGCGGCCGAACACGTCTTCCATCGCCATGCTGATCTCTCCGACCGTGGCGCGCGCGCGGGCGGCCTCGACTGCCGCCTCGAGCAGGTTGCCGCCCTCCCGCGCACGGCGCGTCACCTCGTCCAGCGCCGCTCTGCAGGCGGCCGGGTCGCGGCCCGCGCGCACCCGCTCGAGCGCCGCGATCTGGCCCGCACGCACCTTGTCGTTGTCGATGCTGAGGATGTCGATCTCGTCCTCGCTCTCGCGGCGATACTTGTTGACGCCGACGATCACCTCCTCGCCCCGGTCGATCATCGCCTGCCGCCGGGCGGCCGTCTCCTCGATCCTGAGCTTCGGCATGCCCGATGCGACGGCGGCGGTCATGCCGCCCATCTCCTCCACCTCCTCCATCAGCGCCCAGGCCTTCTCGGCCAGTTCGCCGGTCAAGCTCTCGACGTAGTAGGAACCCGCGAGCGGGTCGACCACGTTTGTCACGCCTGTCTCCTCCTGCAGGATCAGCTGGGTGTTGCGCGCGATCCGGGCCGAGAAGTCAGTCGGCAGCGCCATCGCCTCGTCGAGCGCGTTCGTGTGGAGCGACTGGGTGCCCCCGAGCGCGGCCGACATCGCCTCGTAGGCGGTGCGGATGACGTTGTTGTAGGGATCCTGCTCCTGCAGTGACACGCCCGACGTCTGGCAATGGGTCCGCAGCATCTTCGACTTGGGGTCCTTCGGGGCGAACTCGTCCATCACGCGCGACCACAGCAGGCGCGCGGCGCGCAGCTTGGCCGCCTCCATGAAGAAGTTCATGCCGATGGCGAAGAAGAACGACAGCCGCCCCGCGAAGGCGTCGACATCCATCCCCCGGCCGATGGCGGCACGCACGTATTCGCGCCCGTCGGCCAGGGTGAAGGCGAGTTCCTGCACCAGGTCCGCCCCCGCCTCCTGCATGTGGTAGCCCGAGATCGAGATCGAGTTGAAGCGGGGCATCTCGGTGGCGGTGTACTCGATGATGTCGGCCACGATCCGCATGCTCGGCTCGGGCGGGTAGATGTAGGTGTTGCGGACCATGAACTCCTTGAGGATGTCGTTCTGGATCGTCCCCGAGAGCTTGCCCCGCTCCACCCCCTGTTCCTCGCCCGTGACGATGAACGAGGCGAGCACCGGAATGACCGCGCCGTTCATGGTCATCGAGACGCTGACCTTCTCGAGGGGAATGCCGTCGAAGAGGATCTTCATGTCCTCGACCGAGTCGATCGCCACGCCCGCCTTGCCCACGTCGCCCTCGACCCGCGGGTGGTCGCTGTCGTAACCGCGATGCGTGGCGAGGTCGAAGGCGACCGAGACGCCCTGCTGCCCGGCAGCGAGCGCGCGGCGGTAGAAGGCGTTCGATTCCTCTGCCGTCGAGAAGCCGGCATATTGCCGGATCGTCCAGGGGCGCCCGGCATACATCGTCGCCCGCACGCCGCGGGTGAAGGGCGCGAAGCCGGGCAGCTCGCCGATCTGGGGCAGGCCGGCGATGTCGTCCTCGGTGTAGAGCGGCTTGACGCCGATGCCCTCGAGCGTCTCCCAGTCGAGGCTCTCGAGCGGGCGCCCCTTCAGTTCCTTCGCGGCGAGCGCCTCCCAGTCGGCGCGGGTCTTCTTCGTGTCGTCGGTCATCGGGCGGATCTCCGGGTCGGATGGGGGGCACGCGGCGCGCGGGGCCGGGGCGTGCGGGCTAGGCCTGGGTCGGCGGCATCATGCGCGCGATCCCGGGGGGCGAGCCACGCGCCAGCCTGTCGCGGGGCGGGGCGGCGCGCGGCGAGGGCGGAACGGGGCGGCGGCGGCCGGCTGGTCGGCACGCGGCCTGGCGGCACGGCGATTGCGGCACGGGGTGTCGCAGCGGCGCCTGCGCCGTGCGGTCACAGCGGGGGCATCGGCGCGATTTGGGTTTAGCAATGCCGGGTTGAACGCCTATATCCCGCGTGACAGGAGAGATCATGATTTTGCGCAACTTCGCCATTCCCCTCGCCACGCTCGCCGTCATGCTGCCGATGGCGGGCCTCGCCCAGTCAGCCGCGCCCGGCGACGACACCTCCTCCGGGGCGGAGGCCGAACCGGATGCATCCGAGCCCACGCTCGAGATATACGAGGCCGCCGATGTCACGCTCGACGACTTTCTGTGGCAGAAGCGCCCCGTCGTCGTGTTCGCGGACAGCCCGGTGGACCCGAACTTCACCGACCAGATGCAGATGGTGACCTCGCGCCCGTTCGACCTCGTCGAACGGGACGTGGTCGTCATCACCGACACCGATCCCGCCGCGGAGACGGCGGTCAGGGAGACACTGCGCCCGCGCGGATTCTCGGTGGTCCTGATCGGCAAGGACGGGCAGATCGAACAGCGCAAACCCTCGCCGTGGTCGAGCCGCGAACTTTCGCGCGCGATCGACAAGATGCCCCTGCGCCAGCGGGAGGTGCGCGAGCAGAAGGGAAGCTCCGGCTGAGCGTTGCGCAGCGCGCCCCGCCCGTCTGTCTTGATCGGTGACGGAGGGCACGCGATGGCCGACACGACCAAGCCGGCACGGCCGCACAACCCGTATGCGCCGCGCCCGGTCACGGGGCGGACGGGCCCGCGCCCGGGCTACCGAGGCGCCCCGCCGCGGCCTCGGCGGCGGCCTTTCCCTCGCTCGCGCGGGTCTCGATCACGCGCTGGCGGAACTCGCCGCGACCGGGGGCGAACCCCTTCATCGGGATGCAATCCTCATAGAGCGCGACGCGCCGCTCCTGCCGCAAGGCGGCCTGGCCCCGGGCGCGCATGTCGTCGGCCAGCCCTTCGATCGCATGCAGGTGGCTGTAGCAGGGCACCGGCGCATCGCGCAGGGCCCGGCGCTCGCGCCGGTTCTGCCAGCCATTGACCATCCGGCCCGGCGCGAGGAAGGCGCCCGCGACGACCGCCTGCCAGACGCGCGCGTCGATCCCGAGGAGCGTGTCGCCGGCCGCGCCCTCCACGGCCTCACTCGAACTCCATGATCACCTCGTCGACGGCGAGGCTGTCGCCGGGCGCGGCGTTGATCTTCGCCACCAGACCCTTGCGCTCGGCGCGCAGGATGTTCTCCATCTTCATCGCCTCGACGGTGCAGAGCGGCTGGCCCTCCTGCACCTCGTCACCCTCGGCCACGTCGAGCTTCACCAGCAGGCCCGGCATCGGGCAGAGCAGCAGCTTCGAGGTGTCGGCGGCCTCCTTCACCGGCATGTGCCGGGCGAGCTCGGCCTGCCTCGGCGTCCAGACGTTCACGCGCAGGTCGGCGCCCCGCGTGCGGATGCGGAAGCCGCTGACGATGGGCTGCACCTTGAGCGCCAGCGTCTCGGCGTCGATCTGCAGCACGGCGAGGGACGTGCCCGGCGTCCAGTCCGAGGTGACGCGGTGGGTCGCGCCGTCGATCTCGACCGTGGCGCCCTCGCGGTCGGCCTGGATGCGCGTCTCGAACAGCGTCTCGCCGATGGCCACCACCCAGTCGGTCCCCACGGTGCGCTCGTGGTTGCCGAGCCGCCCCGAGATGCGGGCGCGCCGGATCTCGTCGACGCGGAACATCGCGGCAGCCGCCGCCGCCACATGGCGCAGTTGTTCGGCGTCGAGCGTCGCGCCGGCGAAGCCCTCCGGGTATTCCTCGGCGATGAAGGCGGTGGTGATCTCGCCCGTCACGAAGCGCGGATGGTCCATAACCGCCGACAGGAACGGCAGGTTGTGGCCGATCCCCTCGACCTCGAAGCGGTCGAGCGCCTGCCGCATCCCCTCGATCGCCTCGACCCGCGTCGGCGCCCAGGTGCAGAGCTTGGCGATCATCGGATCGTAGAACATGCTGATCTCGCCGCCTTCGTAGACGCCGGTATCGTTGCGCACGACGGCGGTGTCGGTGACGTGCTCCGCAGGCGGGCGATAGCGCGTCAGCCGCCCCGTCGAGGGCAGGAAGTTGCGGTAGGGATCCTCGGCGTAGAGGCGGCTCTCGATGGCCCAGCCGTCGAGCCGCACGTCGTCCTGCGTGATCGACAACGGCTCGCCCGCGGCGACGCGGATCATCTGCTCCACGAGGTCGACGCCCGTGATGAGTTCGGTCACCGGGTGCTCGACCTGCAGGCGCGTGTTCATCTCGAGGAAGTAGAAGTTCTTCTGTCCGTCGACGATGAACTCCACCGTGCCGGCCGAGGTATAGCCCACCGCCTGCGCGAGCGCGCAGGCCTGCTCGCCCATGCGCTTGCGCGTCTCGGCATCGAGGAAGGGCGAGGGCGCCTCCTCGATCACCTTCTGGTTGCGCCGCTGGATCGAGCATTCCCGCTCGCCCAGATAGATGCACTGGCCGTGCTCGTCGGCCAGCACCTGGATCTCGATGTGGCGCGGCTGGGTGACGAATTTCTCGATGAAGATGCGGTCGTCACCGAAGCTCGACGCCGCCTCGTTCTTCGAGCTCTGGAAGCCCTCGCGCGCCTCCGCCTCGTCCCACGCGATGCGCATGCCCTTGCCGCCGCCGCCGGCGCTGGCCTTGATCATCACCGGGTAGCCGATCTCCCCGGCGATGCGCGCCGCCTCGTCGGCATCCTCGACCAGGCCCATGTAGCCTGGAACGGTGTTCACCCCCGCCTCCTGCGCGAGCTTCTTCGAGGTGATCTTGTCGCCCATCGCCTCGATCGCGCCCTTCGGCGGGCCGATGAAGGCGACCCCGGCGGCGTCGAGAGCCTCGGCGAAGCGCGGGTTCTCCGACAGGAAGCCGTAGCCGGGGTGGACGGCCTGCGCGCCCGTCGCCCCGATCGCCTCGAGGATCCGGTCGATCACGAGGTAGGACTGTGCGGCCGCGGGCGGGCCGATATGCACCGCCTCGTCGGCCATCTCGACATGGAGGGCATGGCGGTCGGCGTCGGAATAGACGGCGACCGTCCCGATGCCCATGCGTCGGGCCGTCTTGATCACGCGGCAGGCGATCTCGCCCCGGTTGGCGATGAGGATCTTGTCGAAAAGCGGGGCGTCGGTCACGTCACGTCGTCCTTCCTGGGGTGGGGGGCAGTCGGGCACGGCGGCGCGCCGCGCCCGGTGCCGGTCAAAACGAAAAGAGCGCCATCCGGGCCGGCGGGCCCGGATGGCGCTCTGGAAAGGGTGTCGTCCGCGCGCAGGCGCAGGCGGGGGGCGTCGGCCTCAGCAGGCGCCCACGTCGTCGCACACGACGCCGGCCGTGCCGCCGACGACGGCGCCCGCCACCGGGTCCGCCCCGGCAAGCTCGGCCACGCCCGCGCCGCCCGCGGCGCCGAGCGCCCCGCGTTCGAGGTCGGTGCCCTCGCAGGCGCCAAGCGCAGCGACCGCCAGGAAGCCGGCGAGGCCGGCGGCGATGCGGGAACGGGGGAGGGTCGGTCGTGCCATCTCGCGTCTCCTTCTCGTGTCGTCACGAGAACGGGACGGAACGCCCCCTGTTCCCCCGGCGCAATGTCCGGGCGGCGAGCGATATGGCGGGCGGCACCTGGCGAGGGGAAAAGACGGGTGGCCGGGGGATCAGGGGGAACGGCCACCCGCCAGGGGAAGGGGTACGGTCTTTCGAGGCGAGGCCTACCCGAGCCTCGCAACCCCACCGTGCCACAGCCGCGCCCCCACGCAACCGGCAAATCGCGCACAACCGCGAGGCGAGCGCAATCCTGCCCAAGCACGGGGGGCATCGGCGCGATCATGCCCATTCCTCCCCCTCGCCAGCGTCGTCGTGATCCCCCGCGTCCGCGTCCGCGAACAGAGCCGGAAAGCCGCGGCGCGCAGCCGCCATGTCGACCCGGAGGCGCGCATCGTAATCCTCGGGATCGAAGGCATCGGGCTCGGCCGGCACCACCTCGCGGCCCAGCAGCCACGACAGCCGGCCCGCGTCGAGATTCCCGCGGGGGAACGCGTCCTCCCCGAAATACTCGATCAGCGCGGCGAGAAACCCCTCGTCCGCCGCCCGGTCGCCCGGCCGCCGGTCGGCGTGACGCTTGCGCGCGGCGAGCCGGGTTGCGCCCGCCTTCGACGCGCGCCGGATGGTGAACTGGTGATCTGTTCCCGGCAGGCGCGAGGGGAAGCCACGATGCTTCAGCACGTCCCCCTCCCGTCCGCCGCGGCCTGGGCGATACACCGGATCACGGCCATGTGCACCCCTCCGGCCCGGGGCTGTAGGCCTCGATGAAGAGCGTCGCCTGGGGGTCGGTTGCGCCCCACGGCACGGGCCGGTCCATCAGAGTCACCACGATCTGGTCGGGCGCCGGCCCCGTCGCCTCTGCCTGCGCCGCCGCGGTCAGGCCCGGGCCCGCGCAGAGCGCGTCGAGATCGGCAATGACGTCGTCGTAGCCGAGATCGCCGGTTTCCCGCGCGATGCGCGGCGCGAGGTAGCGCAGTATCAGCCAGACCTGCCCGTCGCCCTGCCGCTCGAGCGCCATGTCGAGCGGCATGACCTCCTGCCCCGAGGGCAGGGCCAACGGGGCGGCCAGCACCTCCTGCGCCCCGGCCGCCGAAGCGCCGGACGCCGCCAGCATGGCCAAGGTGGCGCAGAAACGGGCGGGCGCGCGCCGAAGCCTCCCCTCTCCTGCGCGCGCCATCCGGGCCCTCGGGCCCGGCGCGATCGGGGCGGGGCGGCTCATCGCGCCCCCTCTTCCCGCTCGCGGGTCCATCGCGGCGCAGGCCAGCCAGCGGCGCCGACGCACCGGGTCGCCCAGCACCTCCGCGAGCATGGCCTCGAGGCGCGCGCGGTCGTGCGCCGCGGCAACCCGCCCACCCGCCCGCACGGCGAGGCCGCCGGCCTGCGCCACCGCGCGCACGGCGGGCGCGAAGCCCCGCTGCCGCCGCAGCACGCGCCACACGTCCTGCCGCACCTGATGGGCGACGCGCAGCGGCCGCAGACCGGCGGCAGGCGCGGGCAGCCGCGTCTCGGCCGCCACGTCCCAGCGCACCGGCAGCGCCCGGCTCACGGTCACGCCGCGCGGCTCCGCCACGATATGCCAGCCCCTGTGCGCCACGCCCAGACCGTCTCCCTCCCCGCTCGCTTCTTCTTGCTCCAAATATCCCGGGGGGAGTCGGCCGGCACGGCCGACGGGGGGCTGGCCCCCCTGCCCCGGCCTGCCGCCTCAGAGCGGGATGTTGTCGTGCTTCTTCCACGGCATCGACCGCCGCTTCGTCCGCAGCGCGGCGAAGGCGCGGGCCACCCGCCGCCGGGTCGAGCGCGGCTGGATCACCTCGTCGATGAAGCCGCGCTCGGCCGCCACGAACGGGTTGGCGAAGCGGTCGTCGTATTCCTGCGTATGCGCCTCGATCTTCTCCGGATCGCCCAGATCGCCCCGGTGCAGGATCTCCACCGCCCCCTTCGCGCCCATCACCGCGATCTCCGAGGTGGGCCACGCGTAGTTGACGTCGGCGCGCAGGTGCTTGGCCGCCATCACGACATAGGCCCCGCCATAGGCCTTGCGCGTGATCACCGTCACCTTGGGCACCGTCGCCTCGCCATAGGCGAACAGCAGCTTCGCGCCGTGCTTGATGACGCCGCCGTATTCCTGCCCCGTCCCGGGCAGGAAGCCCGGGACGTCGACGAAGGTCAGCAGCGGGATCTCGAAGCAGTCGCAGAAGCGCACGAAGCGCGCAGCCTTGCGCGAGCTGTCGATGTCGAGCACGCCCGCCAGCACCATCGGCTGGTTGGCGACCACCCCCACCGTCTGCCCCTCGAGCCGGATGAAGCCGGTTACGATGTTGCGCGCGTAATCGCCCTGTATCTCGAAGAAATCCCCCTCGTCGGCGACCTTCAGGATCAGCTCCTTCATGTCGTAGGGCAGGTTGGGGTTGTCAGGGACCAGCGTGTCGAGCGAGGGCTCCACCCGCTCGGGGTCGTCGAAGAAGGGGCGGACGGGTGGCTTCTCGCGGTTGTTGAGCGGCAGGAAGTCGACCAGTCGGCGCACCTCGGCGATGGCCTCGAGATCGTTCTCGAAGGCGGCATCCGCGACCGACGACTTCCTCGTGTGGGTGCTCGCGCCGCCGAGTTCCTCGGCCGTGACGTGCTCGTTTGTCACCGTCTTCACCACGTCCGGCCCCGTGACGAACATGTAGGACGAGTCCTTCACCATGAAGATGAAGTCGGTCATGGCAGGCGAATAGACCGCGCCGCCCGCGCAGGGCCCCATGATCATGCTGATCTGGGGGATCACGCCCGAGCCCTCGATGTTGCGCTGGAAGACCTCGCCGTAGGCGGCGAGGCTGTCGACGCCCTCCTGGATGCGGGCGCCGCCCGAGTCGTTCATCCCGATCACCGGGGCGCCGTTCTGCATCGCCATGTCCATGACCTTGCAGATCTTGGCGGCATGCGTCTCGCTGACCGAGCCGCCGAGCACCGTGAAGTCCTGGGAAAAGACATAGACCATGCGGCCGTTGATCGTGCCCCAGCCCGTCACCACGCCGTCGCCGGGATAGGTGTGGGCCTGCATCCCGAAATCGTGGCAGCGGTGGCGCACGAACATGTCGTATTCCTCGAACGACCCCTCGTCGAGCAGCAGCTCGATGCGCTCGCGCGCGGTCAGCTTGCCCTTGCCGTGCTGACCCTCGACGCGGCGCGCGCCGCCGCCGACGCGCGCCTGCGCGCGGCGCTCCTCGAGCTCGACGAGAATGTCCTTCATCGCGGCTGCCTCCCTCGCTTGGCTCTCCGCCGCGGTCTGCCTGCGCCCCGGCGTGTCGTTGCGTCCTAGCGCGGCCTCTCGCGGGCGGGAAGGCATTTTCGGTAAATTTGCAACGTGACGAGCCCGTCGCATGCGCAAACTGCAAATCCTGCAAATCCCGCACGGCCAGGCGGGGGCCGGCCGCCTGCCGCGTGGACTTGGGCCGGGCACCCGTCTAGATCGGGCGGCATGACCACCGCGCCCGCGGTCCGGTTCCTCGACCGGGCTTCTCCGCCCCACATCCTGACGCTCGTCCTGATGGCCGGCATCGCCGCGACCAGCATGAGCATCTTCCTGCCCTCGCTGCCCGCGATGGCGGCGTATTTCGGCGCCGACTACGCCGTGATCCAGCTCTCGGTCTCGCTCTACCTCGCGGTGACGGGCCTCCTGCAACTGGTGATCGGCCCGCTGTCCGACCGCTACGGACGGCGGCCGGTCACACTGGCGGCGATGGCGATCTTCCTCGTGGCGACGGTGGGCTGCCTGCTCGCGCCCACGGTGGGCCTCTTCCTCGCCTTCCGCATGCTGCAGGGCGCGGTCGTGGTGGGGATCGTGCTGAGCCGGGCGATCGTGCGCGACATGGTGCCCGAGGCACAGGCGGCCTCGATGATCGGCTACGTGACGATGGGCATGGCACTGGTGCCGATGGTGGTGCCGATGCTGGGCGGCGCGCTCGACGAACTGTTCGGCTGGCACGCCGTCTTCGTTTTCCTGCTGGTCTTCGGGGTCGCGGTCACCGCGCTGATCTGGGCCGACCAGGGCGAGACGGCGACCGCCACGGGCCGCTCGATGCGCCAGCAGGTGCGCGACTACCCCGACCTGCTCGCCTCGCCGCGCTTCTGGGGCTACGCCACGGCGGCGGCCTTCGCCTCGGGTGCCTTCTTCGCCTTCCTCGGCGGCGCGCCCTACGCCGCCTCGGAAATCTACGGGATGAGCCCGTTCTGGACGGGCGTCGCCTTCGGCGCCCCGGCGATCGGCTATTTTTTCGGCAACTTCCTGTCGGGGCGCTTCTCGGCACGGGTGGGGATCGACCGCATGATGCTGTGGGGCGCGGGCACGGTCACCTGCGGCATGACCCTGTCGGTGCTGCTCGCCCTGTCGGGCCTGTCGCATCCGGCGGTGTTCTTCACCGCGATGACGACCGTGGGCGCCGGCAACGGCATGATGATACCGAACGCCACGTCGGGGATGCTGTCGGTCCGCCCACACCTCGCCGGCACCGCGAGCGGTCTCGGGGGCGCGATCATGATCGGCGGCGGCGCCGCGATGTCGGTGCTGGCGGGCGTGGTGCTCGAAGGGTCGGCGACCAGCCTGCCGCTGCAGACGCTGATGCTGGGCACATCGGCCGCCGCGCTGTCGAGCACCCTCTACGTCATCACCCGCACGCGGCAGCTCGCGCAGGCCGGAGGCGGCTGAAGGGGGGGCCAGCCCCCCGTCGGCCGTGCCGGCCGACACCCCCCGGGATATTTGGAGCAAAAAGAAGACGAAGAAGACGAGGAGCGGGCTGTCAGGTCCGGCAAGGCTCGACGGGCGGGCGGGCGCAGACGAGGGCCTCCGGGGCGCGGGCGGGCCGATGTTCCGCGGGCCTGCCCCGCGGGACGAGGTCCGCTCCCGCCCCGTGCCTTGCGGCGGGGCTTTGCAAAGGTCATTGTCGGCCTTGCGAAACTGCGAAGGGGGCGCCGGGCGCATGGGCATCCGCAAGATCTATGCAGGCGCCAAGCTGCGCGAGATCCGCACCCGGCTCGGCCTGACGCAGAAGGCCTTCGCCGCCAAGCTGGGCGTCTCGCTGCCCTATCTCAACCAGATGGAAAACAACGCCCGCCCGGTTTCGACGACGGTCGTGCTCGCGCTCGCCTCGGAGTTCGGGCAGGACGTGACCGAGCTCTCCTCGGGCGATAGCGAGCGCCTCGTCTCCGACATGCGCGAGGCGCTGGCAGACGACGTCTTCACCGATCGCCCCGCGCTCGCCGACCTGCGGCTCGCCGCCTCGAACGCGCCGGCGCTGGCCCGCGCCTTCCTGCAGCTCCACCGCGCCTACCGGCAGACGCACGAGCGCCTCGCCTCGCTCGACGAGGCGCTGGGGCGCGACTCGGGCGGGCCGGTGCTCTCTGCGTGGGACCAGGTACGCGACTTCTTCCACTACACCGACAACCACATCGACGCGATCGACCGCGCCGCCGAGCGCTTCGCCGACACCCGGCCGCTGGCCGCCGCGCGCACGGCGCTGGCCGAACGGGGCGTGACGGTGGTCGTGGCCGAGGACGGAGAGATGCGCCGCTTCGAGCCGGCGCGCGGGCTGCTCATGCTCTCGGCCCGGAGCCCGCGGCCGACCCGCAACTTCCAGCTTCTGCATCAGGTGGCCCTTCTGACGCAGGACGAGCTGTTGGAGGCCACGCTCGACCTCGCCCGGTTCAAGACGGAAGAAGCGCGCGCCATCGCCAAGATCGGCCTTGCCAACTACTTCGCCGGCGCGGCACTGATGCCCTACGGCGCCTTCCTGACGGCGGCGCGCGAGCTGCGCCACGACCTCGAGCGGCTCGCCCAGCGCTTCGACGCCTCGATCGAGCAGGTCGCGCACCGCCTCGTGACGCTGCAACGTCAGGGCGCGCGGGGGGTGCCCTTCTTCTTCGCCCGCGTCGACCAGGCCGGCACGATCACAAAGCGCCACTCGGCCGCCAAGCTGCAATTCGCCCGGTTCGGCGGCGCCTGCCCCTTGTGGAACATCCACCGCGCCTTCGAGACGCCGGGCCGCTTCCTGCGGCAGCTCGCCGAGACCCCGGACGGCGCGCGCTACATCCTGCTCGCCCGCGACGTGAGCAAGCCGGGCGGCGCATGGGGTCGGCCCGACCGGCGCTTCGCCTTCGCACTGGGCTGCGAGGTGACCCATGCCGGAGCGCTGGTCTATGCCGACGACCTGCCGGTGGACGAGCCCGCCGCCTTCGAGCCGATCGGCGTCTCGTGCCGGATCTGCGAGCGGCGCGACTGTCACCAGCGCGCGGTGCCTCCCCTGGAGCGCCGCCTCGAGGTCGACGCCCACCGCCGCGGCGCCCTGCCCTACCGCATCGACGCCTGAACGGCCCCCGCCTCACCCCGTCCTGCCCTGTCCGCGGCGCGCGCCGTCCCGGCCCCCGGCGGCCCGCGCAGCCGTGCTCTCAGCCGTCGAGCAGGGCGCGAGCGGCGGCGCGGGCCTCGTCGGTCACCGTGTCGCCCGCGAGCATCCGCGCCAGTTCGTCGACGCGGGCCGCCGCGTCGAGGGCCGCGACGGTCGAGAGCGTCTGTTCCCCCGTCACTCGCTTCTCCACACGCCAGTGATGCCCCCCCCGCGCCGCGACCTGGGGCGAATGCGTCACCACCAGCACCTGCCCGCCCTCGGCGAGCCGCGCCAGCCGCTTGCCCACGGCGGCCGCCGTCGCCCCGCCCACGCCCCGGTCGATCTCGTCGAAGATCAGCGTGCGCGCGGCATCGTCGCCCCGCAGGCAGACCTTGAGCGCCAGCAGGAAGCGCGACAGCTCGCCCCCCGAGGCGATCCGCGACAGCGGGCCCGGCGGAGCACCCGGATTCGTCGTCACGCGGAACTCGACCACATCTCGCCCCTCCGGCCCCGCCTCGGCCTCCACGATCCCCGTGGAAAAGATCGCGCGCTCCATCTTGAGAGGCGCGAGTTCGTCGGCCATCGCGGCGTCAAGCGCCGCCGCCGCCTCGCGCCGCCGCTGCCCGAGGGCCGCTGCCGCCGCGTCGTAGCGCGCCTCTGCCTCGGCGAGCGCCGCCTCGAGCGCGCCAAGATCGGCCGCACCCGCCTCCAGCGCGTCGAGCTCTGCCCGCAAGCGCCCGCCCAGCGCCGCGAGCCCGTCCTCGGTCACGTGGTGCTTGCGGGCGAGGTCACGATAGGCGTGGAAACGGTCCTCCACCCGCTCCAGCTCGACCGGCTCGAAGGCCAGCCGTTCGGCCGCGGCGTCCACCTCGCGCTCGGCCTCCGACAGCGCGTCGGCCGCCGCTTCCAGCGCGTCGAGCGCCGCGTCGAGCGCGCCCTCGGCCCGGTCGGCCGCGCCCTCGAGCCCCCGGAGCGCATCGCGCAACAGCCGCCCCGCCGCCTCCTCGCCGATGGCCGCCTGCGCGGCTGCGACCGTCTCGCCCAAGGACCGCGCAGCCTTGAGCAGGCGCCGCCGCTCCTCCAGTCGGGCGAGCTCGCCCTCCTCGGGGGCGAGCGCCTCGATCTCTCCGACCGCGTGGCGCAGGAACTCCTCCTCGGCGGCCAGCGCCGCGATCCGTACCTGCGCCGCCTCGAGTGCGGCAGCAGCCTCGCGCCGCGCGGCCCATGTTGCGCGCACCACCGCCCGCTCGGCCGCCACGCCCGCGAAGGCGTCGAGCAGCGCCCGGTGGCCGCGCGCGTTCAGCAGGCCGCGATCGTCGTGCTGGCCGTGCAGCTCCACAAGCGACTCCGACAGCGCCCGCAGCACCTCTCCGCTCGCCCGACGGTCGTTGACCCAAGCGGTCTTGCGCCCCTCGGCCGAGTTCACCCGCCGCAGGATCAGCTCGTCGCGCACGGGCAGGCCTGCCTCTTCCAGCACCCCCCGCGCCGGGTGCCCCGCCCCGAGCTCGAACACCGCCGTCACCTCGCCCTGGCCCGCGCCGGGGCGCACCAGCTCGGCCCGGCCCCGCCAGCCCAGCACGAAGCCGAGGCAGTCCAGCAGGATAGACTTGCCCGCCCCGGTCTCCCCGGTCAGCACGTTCAGCCCCGGCCTGAGCTCCAGCTCAAGCCGGTCGATCAGCAGCATGTCCCGGATGTCGAGCCCGCGCAGCATCCCCGCCCCTGTTCAGACAGACCCTTCGGATCGGGCGCACACATAGCGTGGGCCCGCCCCGCCCTGCCAGCCCGCCCCTTCTTCTTGCTCCAAGTATCCCGGGGAGAGTCGGCCGGCACGGCCGACGGGGGGCTGGCCCCCCTCCTCCGGCCGTCCCCCCTGCGTCACCGCCGAAACGGCGTCGTGCCCCCGGCACCGCTCAGGTCAGAGCCATTCGCCCCGTGCGGTCTGGCGATAGATCCGGGCGAGCCAGCTGTCGCCCTGAGCCTCGGCCTCGAGCCCGCGCTCCACCAGCAGGCGGTAGCTGTCGCGATACCACTCCGTCGCCTCGAAGTTGTAGGCGAGGATCGCGCCGGCGCTCTGCGCCTCGGCGTCGAGCCCGAGCGAGAGATAGGCCTCGACCAGCCGGTGCAGCGCCTCTGCCGTGTGCGTCGTGGTCTGGAAGTCCTCCACCACCACGCGGAAGCGGTTGATCGCCGCGGGGAAGTGGTCGCGCCGCAGGTAGTAGCGGCCGATCTCCATTTCCTTCGCCGCCAGGTGATCGAAGGCGAGGTCGAACTTCAGGATGGCAGACCGGGCGTATTCGCTCTCGGGATAGCGCTCGATCACCGTGCGCAGCGCCTGCAGCGCCTGAAAGGTCAGGCCCTGGTCGCGGCCCACGTCGTCGATCTGGTCATAGTAGGACAACGCCAGCAGGTACTGGGCGTAGGCCGCGTCCTCGTCGGCGGGGTAGAAGTCGAGGTAGCGCTGCGCGGCGGTGCGCGCCTCCTCGTAGGCGCGGTCGGCATGGTAGGCGAAGGCCTGCATGATGAGGGCGCGCTGCGCCCATTCGGAGTAGGGGTAGAGCCGCTCGACCTCGGCGAAGAGATCGGCGGCCCGGTCGGGCCTGCCGCGGTCCAGCTGCAGCTCGCCCTGCGCGTAGATCTGCTCCGGCGTCTGCGATTCGAGCGGAACCTCGCGGCTGGCGAACAGGCCGCCCCCCCCGCCGCCGAAGCCCAGAAACCCGCCTTCGCCGCCGCCGCAGCCCGCGAGCAGGGCGGCGATCCCGAGGGGTGCCAACACTCGAAGCTTCACGCGATCCGCTCCCGTCCCTGCTCCCGTCGCCCGGCGGTCTCGCGCCGCCCGCCACGGTCGCCTAGCACAGAAAAATCCGGGGTGGAACAAGCCCCGCCGCCGCCGCCCGCCGATGCGGCGCGCAGGGCGCAGGGCGCAGCCTTGCCGCGAGGGCCGACCGGCCGGCTCAGCCCTTGCCCCGGCCGCGGCCCTTGTCCTTTGCACCCTCGCCCATGCGGCGGGCGCGGGCCGCGGCGGCGCGCAGTTCCTCGGCGATCTCCTCGGCCTCGTCGGGATCGAAATCGAGCGGCAGGTCGACGCCCTCGGCCTCGACGTAGATGCGTACCATGCCGAGGCTCGTCGGCCCGATCTGGAGATTGGCGGAGATGTCGCTCTCGCTGTCGATGCTCATGGACGGCCTCCCGGATGAGGCGCTTGCCCTAGCCCGACCGGAGGCGCCGCGCAAGCGCCGCCGAGGCGTCCGGCCTCGCCCCTTGACCTGCGGCCCCGCGCCGGCTTGCCTCGCGGCGTGACCGACAACGCCCCTGCCCCGGCACCGGATGGACCGCCGGTTTCATGCTGCGCCCGCTGCGGCGCACCGACGCCGGCCGGGTCGTGGGCCGCCACGCCGCCCTTTACGCCCGCGACGAGGGATTCGACGCGCGCTTCGCGGCCGATGTCGAGGCCGCGATGTCGGAGTTCCTCGCCGGCGCACCCGACGATTGCGGCTGGATCGCCGAGGCCCCGGCGGCGACGGGCGGAGCGGCGGGCGGGGCGACGGGCGGGGCACGGGACGGCGCAGCGCCCGTGGGCTCCATCCTGTGCGTCGGCGCGGGCGCCGGCGCGGCGCGGATTCGTCTGTTCCTGCTGGAGCCCGGGTGGCGGGCGCGGGGCCTGGGTCGTCTGATGCTCGAAACCTGCCTCGCCCATGCCCGCGCACCGGGCGCACCCGCCTGCTCGGCGGCCCCCACGACAGTCACCGCGCGGCGGGGCGGCTCTACGCGCGGGCCGGCTTCGCCCTCGTTGCCACCCGTTCGGTGCGGCGCTCCGGCCGCAACCTTGTCGGGCAGAGCTGGGAGAAGCGGCTGGACCGACCGCCACAGCCCATCGCGGCCCTTGCATCGCTGGGCCGCCGGGGCTAGGAACCCTCGCGTGCCGCCTTAGCTCAGTTGGTTAGAGCGCTAGATTGTGGATCTAGAGGTCGCCCGTTCGATCCGGGCAGGCGGTACCACAAAATCGAGCACTTGGCCGAAAACGGGAGAGTTCCCCGAGGCGCGGCGC
>LJNT01000119.1 GCA_001314685.1 Rhodobacteraceae bacterium HLUCCA09 | reverse complement strand
CGCGCCGGTCGCGGTGGCGCTCCTGATCGGCGCGGCGGGCGTGGCGATCCTCAACCCCATCGTCGCGGCGACGCTGGCCCGCTACGAGGCGCGGGCGGCCGAGTTCTCGTCGGAGGGCGGCTCGGTCCTGTCGATCAGCGCGGAGGGCCTGTGGCTGCGGCAGGGCGGCGAGAGCGGGCAGACCGTGATCCGCGCCGCCCGCGCCAATGCCGACGGCACGATCCTCCATGGCGTCACCTTCCTCGAATTCGCCCCGCCAGGTGACGGCAGCGCGCTCGGCGCCGTCCGGCGAATCGAGGCGGGCTCGGCCCAGCTCACGCCCGGCCAGTGGCAGCTCACGGGCGCGAAGGTCTGGCCGCTCGACCGGCCCAACCCCGAGGCGGACGCCACAACCGTCGCGCAGCTCACCGTGCCCACCACGCTCACGCCGGACCAGATCCGCGACAGCTTCGGCACGCCCGCCTCGGTGCCGATCTGGGAGCTGCCGGCCCGTATCGAGAGCCTGACGCAAGCAGGCTTTTCCGCGCGTCTCCACCGCGTGTGGTTCCAGATGGAACTGGCGCTGCCGCTCTTTCTGGCCGGCATGGTGATGATCGGCGCGGGTTTCACCATGCGCCACACCCGCTTCGGGCGAACGGGGCAGATGGTGATGCTGGCGCTCGCCATGGGCTTCGGCATCTACTTCATCCGCAACTTCGCCCAGATCCTTGGCGAGAACGGCCAGATCCCCGTGGCGCTCGCGGCGTGGTCGCCGCCGGTGGCCGCGATCCTTCTGTCGCTGGGGCTGCTCCTGCACCTGGAGGACGGATGAGCGCGCGCGCCCTGCTCCGCGCGGCCGCTCTGCTCGGGGCCCTCGCCGCCGCCCCGGCTGCCGCTCAGGAAGAGGCCGCGCCCGCCACTCTGCCCGCCACCCTGCTCGCCGACCGGGTGGAACTCGACGCCGCCGGGCGGCTCATCGCCAGCGGCGACGTCGAGGCACTGCAGGGCGAGACGCGCCTGACGGCGAGCCGCATCGTCTACGACGGCGCGACCGGCGCGCTGTCGATCGAGGGGCCGATCGCGATCCGCGAGGGCGATGGCGGGGCCATCCTGCTCGCCGACGCGGCCGAGCTCTCGCCCGACCTGCGCGACGGCCTGTTGCGCTCGGCCCGCCTCGTGCTCGACCGCCAGCTCCAGCTCGCCGCGGCCGAGATCAACCGCGTGGAGGGGCGCTATACCCAGCTGTCGAAGGTGGTGGCCTCGTCGTGCGAGGTCTGCGCGGCCAACCCGGTGCCGCTCTGGCAGATCCGCGCGGGCCGGATCGTGCACGACACGCAGGAGAAGCAGCTCTACTTCGAGAACGCGCGCTTCGAGCTCTACGGCGTGCCGGTGCTCTATTTCCCGCAGCTTCGCCTGCCCGATCCGACGCTCGAGCGCGCGACGGGCTTCCTCGCGCCGCGATTCGTGCGCACCGACGATCTCGGCTTCGGCATCAAGGCGCCCTATTTCATAGCCCTTTCTCCCAGCCGCGACCTGACCCTCGCGCCCTACATCTCGGCCCGGTCGCTCACGGTCGAGGGGCGCTACCGGCAGGCGTTCCGCACCGGGACGCTGCAATTCGACGGCGCCATCTCGCGCGACGACATCGTGCCCGACGAGGTGCGCGGCTACCTGTTCGGTCGCGGGGCCTTCTCGCTGCCCCGCGGCTATCGGCTGACCTTCGACGTCGAATACGCCTCAGACGCCGACTACCTCGACGATTACGGCTTTTACGACAAGCGCAGGCTCGACAGCTCCCTGCGGCTTGTGAAGGCCGAGCGCGACTACCTGTTCGAGGCCGAGGGCCTTCATTTCTACGTCCCCGGCGCCGATCTCGGCAACGAGCGGCGGCCGTCGCTGATCGGCGATCTCTCGGTCACCCGCCGGTTCGATCTCGCCGGCGGCACCGGCAGCCTGCGGCTCGCCGCGCACGGCCACGAGCGCCCCTCGTCCGAAGACGTGCTGGGCCGCGACGTGGGCCGGATCGAGGCCGAGCTCGGCTGGCGCGGCGATGCGGTGCTGCCGGGGGGCCTGCTGTTCGCCGCCGAGACGCGCCTGCTCGCCCAGTCCGACGCCTACGGCGACGACCGCGACAATCGGGACACCGAGACGCGCCTGATCCCGGCTGCCGCATTGGAGCTGCGCTGGCCCTGGGTCAAGCAGGGCAGCGGCGCCTCCCACACGATCGAGCCCGTGGCGCAGATCGTCTGGACGGGCGAGGAGGCGCTGACCGACCGCCCCGCCGAGGAGAGCGGGCAGGTCTCGCTCGACGAGGGCACCCTCTTCTCGTTCTCGCGCTTCCCCGCAGGCGACCGGGTCGAGGCGGGGCTGCGCGCCAATCTCGGTCTCTCCTACACCCGGCATGACCCCGGCGGCTGGTCGCTCGGCCTCGCCGCGGGGCGGGTGCTGCGCGCCGAGGACGAGGGGCAGTTCGCCCGGTTCGACGCGCTCGAGGGCGCGCGCTCCGACTGGCTGCTGGCCGCCCGGCTCGATCTCGCGCAGGGCTTTCGCGTCGACGGGCGCGCCCTGGTCGACGACGATCTCGAGGCCGACCTGCTCGAGGCGCAGTTCGGCTGGGCGGGCGAGCGGCTCGACTTCGCGGGCACCTATACCTGGCTCGAGGCCGCGCCCGCCGAGGCCCGGCCCCTTGCGGTCAACCAGTGGCGCGTCGACGGGGCGCTGCGCTGGAACGACCGCTGGAGCGCCTCGGCCGACATCGCCTACGACCTCGCCCGAGAGCGCACCGCCGACGCGACCTTCGGCGTCGAATACCGGGCCAACTGCGTCACCGTCGATGTCGGTCTGCGCCAGCGCTACACCGCGCCCGACCAGGATAACCCCTCGACCTCGATCGACTTCGGCATCGAGCTCGCGGGATTCGGCGGCACCTCCGACGGCCCCCGCCCCCGAAACCGCTCGTGCCTGCGGTGAGGGGGATCGCCCCGGTGCCGCCCCGGTGCCGCCCCGGTGCCGCCCCGACGCCCCACCATCGCCGCGCCGTCGTGCCGGCCGGGCGGCGACGGCTTGGCAGCGCCTGCCGCCTCGCCTAGACAGGGCGCAGGACGCGCGCCGGACGGCGCCCCAGACCGACGAGGTGACGCATGGGCCTCCGGCTCTTCTCCGTGATCCGCTTCCGGGCCGTGACCCGCGCCGCAGTCCTTTCGGCCGCGCTCGTGGCGACCGCACTCGTCCTTGCCGCCGGGCCGGCGGCGGCGCAGTCGAACCCGTTCCGCCCGGTGGTCGAGGTCGACGGCCGCGTCGTCACCCAGTGGGAGATCGACCAGCGCGCCCAGCTGCTCACCCTCTTCCGCTCGCCCGGCGACCCGCGGGAGGCCGCCCGCGAGGCGCTTGTCGACGAGCGGCTCCAGCTCGCCGCGGCCGAGCGGCTGGGCGTCGCGCCCGCGCCCGAGGAGGTCGAGGCGGGGATGGAGGAGTTCGCCGGCCGCGTCGACCTGACCACGGAAGAGTTCATCGCCCGGATCGTCGAGGCCGGCGTCGCCGAAGAGAGCTTTCGAGACTTCGTGCGCGCGGGCGTCGCGTGGCGGCAGGTGGTGCGGGCGCGCTTCGGCTCCCGCGCCCAGGTGACCGAGGCCGAGATCGACCGCGCCCTCGCCCTCACCTCTCGCCGGGGCGGGGCCGAAGTGCTGATCTCCGAGATCATCATTCCCGCCCGCAATCCCGAAGAGCAGGCGCAGGCCGAGCGTATCGCCGCCGACATCTCTGCCAACGTCCGGGGCGAGGGCGCCTTCGCCGCCGCCGCGCGCCAGTTTTCGGCCGCGCCCACACGCTCGGCGGGCGGCCGCGTGTCGAACGCGGTCGATGTCGGCAACCTGCCGCCCGAGTTACGCGCGCAGATCCTGACGCTCGCGCCCGGCGAGGTCTCCGACCCGGTGTCGCTCGGGGGGGCGGTGGCGGTGTTCATGCTGCGCGAGTTGCGCGAGACCGGCATCGCCGAGGCCGAGAACGTCAGCCTCGAATACGCGCGCTACCTGATCCCCGGAGGCGCGAGCGAGGCGGCGCTGCAGGAGGCCGCGCGCGTCGCCGCCCGCGTCGACACCTGCGACGACCTCTACGGCGTCAACACGGGCCAGCCGGCAGAGCGGCTGACCATCGAAACCCGCGCGCGCGGCGACGTGCCCGCCCGCACGGCGCTGGAACTGGCCAAGCTCGACGAGGGCGAGACGGCGACCTACCCCGAGGGCGGGACGCTCGTGTTCGTGATGCTCTGCGGCCGCACCGAGATCCGCGAGGAAGAGGTCGATCGCACCGCCGTGCGCCGCCAGCTGATCGACCGGCGGCTTTCGGCCTATGCCGACGGCTTCCTCGCCGAGCTGCGCGCCGACGCGATCATCCGCGAGCCGTGAGCGGGGCGCCGGCCATCCCCGAGCAGGCCGGCAGCGGCGCGGCGGCGAAGCCCCTCGCGCTGACCTGCGGCGAGCCTGCCGGGATCGGCCCCGAGATCGCCGCCCGCGCATGGGAGAAGCTCGGCGCACGGCTGCCCTTCGTCTGGATCGGCGACCCCGCCCACCTGCCGCGCGGAACGCCCGTGCGCGAGGTGACGCAGGCGTCCGAGGCGCCGCGCGTCGCCGCCTCCGGCCTGCCCGTCCTGCCCCATCCCTTCCCCGCGCCGGCCACCCCCGGCCGCCCCGCACCGGAAAACGCCGCCGAGGTGATCGCCGCGATCACCCGCGCGGTGCATCTCGCGAGGGAGGGCGCGGTGGCGGGGCTGGTGACAGGGCCGATCCACAAGAAGGCGCTGCAGGAGGGGGCGGGCTTTTCCTATCCCGGCCACACCGAGTATCTCGCCGCCCTCGCCGGGGTGGACAGGGTTGTGATGATGCTCGCCTGCGAGCACCTGCGGGTGGTGCCGGCGACGATCCATGTCCCGCTCGCCGAGGTGCCGCGGCGTCTCACGCGCGAGGTGCTGATGCAGACGATCCGGCTGACCCATGCGGGGCTGCGGCGCGATTTCGGCATCTCCGTGCCGCGGATCGCCGTGGCGGGTCTCAACCCCCATGCCGGCGAGGGCGGCGCGATGGGGCGCGAGGAGATCGAGACGATCGCGCCGGTGCTCGAGTCTCTGCGGGCCGAGGGGCTGGTGCTGTCGGGGCCGCTTTCGGCCGACACGATGTTCCATGCCGCGGCGCGGGCGCATTACGACGCGGCCGTGTGCATGTACCACGACCAGGCGCTGATCCCGATCAAGACGATCGACTTCGCCGGCGGTGTGAACGTGACCCTCGGCCTGCCCTTCGTGCGCACCTCGCCGGACCACGGCACGGCGTTCGACATCGCGGGACAGGGCCGGGCCGACCCGACCAGCCTGATCGCCGCGCTCCACATGGCCGAGCGGATGGCCCATGCAAGGAGGGCGGCGTGAGGCGTGCGGCGTCGCGGGGGGCGCTGCCCCCGTCGGCCATGCGGCCGACTCCCCCGGGATACTTGACGCAAGAAGAAGCGGCGGGGGCGTGCCCGGCGGAGCCGGGCGGCGCGCGCGCAGGCGAGGGGTCGCCGGGGCGGGCGGGCCGATGCCGCAAGGCGAGGTCCGCGCCGGCCCGGCTTGCGGGGCGCGGGGCTGGCGCGTCGCGGGGCGCGGCCGCGCGATGAGCGCCATCGACGGGCTTCCGCCCTTGCGCGAGGTCATCGCGCGGCACGGACTGCGGGCGAGAAAGGCGCTGGGCCAGAACTTCCTGCTCGATCTCAACCTCACGGCCCGCATCGCGCGCATCCCGGGCGAGCTGTCGTCGGCCTCGGTGCTCGAGGTCGGCCCCGGCCCGGGCGGGCTCACGCGGGCCCTGCTGGCCGAGGGGGCGGGTCACGTGCTGGCGGTGGAGAAGGATGCCCGCTGTCTGCCCGCACTCGCCGAGATCGCCGCGGCATGGCCGGGGCGGCTGACCGTGGTCGAGGGCGACGCGCTCGAGGTCGATCCCACTGCGCGTCTCTCCCCGCCGATCCACGTCGTCTCGAACCTGCCCTACAACGTGGGCACCGAGCTTCTGGTGCGCTGGCTCACGCCCCCGTCATGGCCGCCCTTCTGGGCATCGCTCACGCTCATGTTCCAACGCGAGGTGGCCGAACGGATCGTGGCGGCGCCCGGCACCCGCGCCTACGGCCGGCTCGCCGTGCTGGCCCAGTGGCGGACCGAGGCGCGCATCGCCCTGACTCTGCCGCCCGAGGCATTCACGCCGCCGCCCAAGGTGCATTCTGCGGTCGTGCATCTCCGCCCGCGGGCGCGACCGGTGGCCGAGGCCGACGCGGCCGTGATGGAACGGGTGGTGGCGGCAGCCTTCAACCAGCGGCGCAAGATGCTCCGGGCCGCACTGCGCGGTCTCGGCGACGCCGAGGCGCTTCTCGCCGAGGCGGGTGTTGCGCCCACCGAGCGGGCCGAGCGGCTGAGCGTGGCGCAGTTCGCGGCCCTCGCGCGGGCGCTTGCGGCAAGGGGCTGAGGGCGAAAGCCGACAGGCCCGAACCCGCCAGCGATCACGCGACCTGCCGGCCCGAGCCGGCGAAGCCCCGATCTGCGGGGCGGCGGTCGCTGATCGGCGGACGCTATTCGGCGGCCTGCGTCGTGTCCGACCCGTCACGTCCGCCCGGCTCGCCGCCCTCGTCGGTGGCCTTGTCGGTGGCCTTGTCGGTGGCCCCCGCTGCGGCTGCCTCTCCGGCCGCCTTGCCGCGCGGCTTGGCCCGGGCGCGGCTGCGCTTGGGCTTGGGCGCGCTTTCGGGCGTCTCGACCAGTGTGCTCTGCCCCTCTTCGGAAGGGTCGATCACGTCGGAGCCGGCCTCGACCCCCACCTCGCGGCTTCCGCCGCGACGCCGGCGGGAGCGCCCCGCTTCGCGGAGCTCGTCGCCGGCCTCGCGCGCCGCGTCGCCCTGCTCCGCGTCGGTGCGGCTCTCGTCGCTCCGGCGCTGCTGACCGTCGTCCTGCGGCTGCCCCTCGTCTGGCGGCTCACCGCCGTCACAGGCAGCCGTCTCGTGCCGGGCCCCGTTCCGCTGGCCCCCGTCCTGCTGGCCCCCGTCCTGTTGGCCCCCGTCCTGCTGGCCCCCGTCCTGTTGGCCCCCGTCTTGCTGGCCCCCGTCCTGTTGGTCGGCGTTCTGCTGGCCGGCTTTCTGCTGGCCCCCGCCCTGGCGCGCATGGCCGTGCTGGTCGCCGCCCTGCCCGTTCTGGCCCCCGTTCTGGCCCCCGTTCTGGCCCCCATGGTGCTGGCCGTTGGCCTGGCCGCCGCCGCCATCCTGGCTGTCGCGCCGGGCCTCGAGCTCGCGCATCGCCTCGCCCAGCATCCGCGTGTAGTGCTCGGCATGCTGCTGGAAATTCTCGGCCGCCACGCGGTCGTTGGCAAGCTGCGCATCGCGGGCAAGCTGGGTGTACTTGTCGATGATCTGCTGGGGCGTGCCGCGCACCTTCCCCTCGGGGCCCGAGGAATCGAACACGCGGTTCTGGATGTTGCCCATCGAGCGCGAGCGGTTCGACTTCGACCGCGACCGTGACTTGGATGATCTCATAAGGTTACTGGTCCGCCTTGTTGCGGTATCGTGGATCAGGGAGCGCCTTGCCAGCCCCCGACTGAGAGGGCGCGCCTCTCGCCGCTGGATCCGTCTTCTCCGGGCGTAAGCGCAGGACGTGCGGCAAACCGCTCCGAAATGCGCGGATCCTGATTGTCACGTCATCGGTCCGCTGGCAAGCCCAAATGCTCGTGCGGCAAGCCCGGGGGCCGCTTGCTGCGGCGAGAGCGCGACAACCGTGTCACGCCTTGCGTGCCGTGACCGCCCGTGCCCTGCTGTCCATATCGGCGCGAGTCCCGGTCAGGGCAAGGCCCACCGCGGCAAAGAGGTCGCCGACCGCCGCCGCCTGACCCGGGCCGATTTCGACGATCAGCCGGCCACCGGGCGCCAGCAGCGCGGGCGCGGCGGCGGCGATCCGCCGATAGGCGGTCAGCCCGTCGGCGCCGTCGGTCAGCGCGCCCCACGGCTCGTGGCAGCGCACCTCGGGCGCGAGGCCCGCCATGTCCGCCGCAGCGATGTAGGGGGGGTTCGACACGACAAGGTCGAACGGGCCGGCGAGCCCGGTACCCCAGTCGGCCTCGACCAGGTCGAGCCGCCCGGTCACCCCGTGCCGCTCGGCGTTGCCCCGCGCGACGGCAAGCGCGCGAGGCGAGATGTCGGTCGCCGTGCCGGTCGCCGCGCCCCGCTCGGCCAGCAGCGTAACGGCGAGGCAGCCGGTGCCGGTGCCGAGGTCGAGAAGCCGCGCGAACGGCGCCTCGAGCGCGGCGGCGACGAGGGTCTCGGTCTCGGGGCGCGGGTCGAGCGTGTCGGGCGTGACGGCGAACTCCCGCCCCCAGAAGGCCCGCGCGCCCACGATCTGCGCCACCGGCCGACGCTCCAGGCGCGCCGCCAGCGCGGCCTCGAGCCTCTCGTCGGCCCCGGCCGGCAGCGGCTCGGACAGGTGCAGCGCCAGCCGGTCGGGCGCGAGGCGGGCGGCATGGGCCAGCAGGCGCCGCGCGTCGCGCCCCGCGCCCTCGATCCCCGCCTCGGCCAGCCGGCGCGTCGCGGCGCGCAGCGCCTCGGCCAGCGTCATGCGCCCGCACCCTCCATCTCGGCCAGTTTGGCCGCCTGGTCGTGGGCGGCGAGGGCGTCGATCACCTCGTCGAGATCGCCCTGCATCACCTGGTCGAGGCGGTAGAGCGTCAGACCGATCCTGTGGTCGGTCAGCCGCCCCTGCGGAAAGTTGTAGGTGCGGATGCGCTCCGACCGGTCGCCCGAGCCGACCTGCGCCCTGCGTGTCGCCGCCCGATCCTCGGCGGCCCGCCGCCGCTCCATGTCGAACAGCCGCGCCCGCAGAACGGCGAGCGCGAGCCGGCGGTTCTGATGCTGCGACTTCTCCGACGAGGTCACGACGAGCCCCGTGGGCAGGTGCGTGACCCGTACCGCCGAATCGGTGGTGTTGACGTGCTGCCCGCCCGCCCCCGACGCCCGCATCGTGTCGATCCGCAGATCGCTCTCGGGGAGGTCGATCTCCACCTCGCCGGCCTCGGGCAGCACGGCGACGGTGGCGGCCGAGGTGTGGATGCGCCCGCCGCTCTCGGTCTCGGGGACGCGCTGCACGCGGTGGACGCCCGATTCGTACTTCAGCCGCGCGAAGACGGCCTCGCCCGTCACCCGAACCACCGCCTCGCGGAGGCCGCCAAGCTCGCTCTCCTGAGCCTCGATCACGTCGAAGCCCCAGCCCTTCGCTTCCGCGTGGCGTTGGTACATCCGCAGAAGGTCGCCCGCGAACAGCGCGGCCTCGTCCCCGCCCGTGCCGGGGCGGATCTCCAGCATGGCCGAGCGGGAATCGGCCTCGTCCTTCGGCACGAGCGCCAGCCGCAGCGCCTGCTCCAGCTCCGGCAGCCGCGCCTCGAGCACCGCCTTCTCCTCGGCGGCGAGACCGGCCATCTCGGGGTCGGCCAGCATCGCCTCGGCCTCCGCCAGCCCTGCCCTCGCCCCGCGCCACTCGGCGATGGCGCCAACCACCGGCTTCAGCCCGGCATATTCCCGCGACAGGCGGGCGATCTCGGCACCGTCGGCCGCCTCGGCCATGCGCGCCTCGAGATACTCGAAGCGGCGCGAAATCTCGTCCAGTCTGTCCTCGGGGATCATGGAGCGCGCATGTGGGCGAATACGCCCCTCCGGTCAAGGCTCCACCCCTCCCGCCGCGCCGCGGTCGCGGTCGGGCGCGGCCCTGCCCCTTCTTCTTGCTCCAAGTATCCCGGGGGAGTCGCCGCAGGCGACGGGGGCAGCGCCCCCACTGCCCGAAGGGCACAAGGAATTGCGCCTCAGGCGCGCCGCGTCGCGGCTGGCTCACCCCAGCGTCACGTCGAGAAAGAGCATGATCGCGAGCCCCGCGGCCAGCCCCGCCGTCGCCCGCCGCTGGTGGCCGCGCCGGTGCGTCTCGGGGATGATCTCGTGGCTGATGACGTAGAGCATCGCGCCCGCGGCGAAGGCCAGCCCCCAGGGCAGGAGCGCCTCCGACAGCGAGACGGCCCCGGCGCCGACGAGGCCGCCGAGCGGCTCGACGAGGCCCGTCGCCCCCGCCACGGCAAAGGCGCGCACCCGCCCGTAGCCCTCGCCGAGCAGCGCCACCGCCACGGCCAGACCCTCGGGCGCGTTCTGCAGGCCGATCCCGACGGCCAGCGGCAGGCCGTTGTCGTGCCCCTCGGCAAAGCCCACGCCCACCGCCAGCCCCTCCGGCACGTTGTGGATCGTGATGGCGAAGACGAAGAGCCAGATGCGCCGGAGCTCGGCCGCCGCCGGCCCCTCGCGTCCGGTCCTGAAATGCTCGTGCGGCAGCAGCTCGTTCAGGGCCGCCACCGCGCCCATTCCCACGAGCAGCGCCGCGACGACGATGGCCGCCGGCACGGCGCCCTCGCCGTGGCGGGCGGCGGCCGCCTCGAGCGCGGGCAGGATCAGCGAGAAGAACGACGCCGCCAGCATCACCCCGGCCGCGAAGCCGAGCATCATGTCGCGCGTGCCCCGCGAGGGCGCGCGACCGAACAGGACGGGCACCGCGCCCACGGCCGTCATGGCCCCGGCGGCGAGGCTGCCGAGAAAGCCCAGAAGCACCGGCGACATCGTCTCCAAGAAAGCCTCCCTTCAGGCTCGACACGGCGGGGCAACACCCGGTCTCAAGCCCCGACGCCGGGGCCGGGTTCCTCAGCCCGCACGCAGCGCCGCGCGCCTCCGCTCGAGGGCGAGCGCGCTCAGGATGAGCGGCGCGTTGCCCGCCTCGCCGGTCTCGACCAGCGCCATCAGCCCGGCGAAGGGCACGACATGGGCGCGGATGTCCTCGTGCTCGTGCGCGACCCCGCCGAGGCCCCCGGCCGCGTCGGGCAGGTCGGCGAGGCCGAGATAGGAATGGATGAACTCCGATTTCGCGCCCGGCGAGGGGTAGTAGCGCCCGATCGGGATCAGCGGCCCGATCTCCAGCCCCGCCTCCTCGCGTGCCTCGCGGCGGGCGGTCTCCTCCGGCGTCTCGCCGGGGTCGATCCGGCCGGCGATGGCCTCGAGCGACCAGGGCTGCGGATCGCCCCGCGCGAAGGGGCCGGCGCGGAACTGCTCGATCACCATCACCCGGTCACGCCCCGGGTCGTAGGGCAGCACCGTCACCGCGTCGGCCGAGACGAAGGCGGCGCGCGTCATGAGCTCCGACAGCCCGCCGGCAAAGCGGGCGTGGCGCAGGTCGTATTCCTCGATCGCGAAGAAGCCGGCATAGGGCGTGCGCCGCTCGGCCACCGCGACGTCGCCCGGCCGGGCGCGGCGGCGCAGGGTGGTGGGCGGCGTGTCGGACGCGTTGAGCCGGGCCTGCGCACGGGCGCGGATCACCGGCAAGCGCCGCGACGTCTCGTCCGCGGGGCGCATGCCGCGCAGCGCCATCGCCTCCTCAGCGGCGAGGCACGCGAGGGGCGCGTGTCGCGCCTGCCAGTCGGCGAGATCCCACGCGGCCCTCGCGCCGCCCGCAGGCGCCAGCGCCTCGGCGCCGTTTCCGGCGGGGCGCCAGACCTGCGCGGCACGCGGGCCCTCGGCCGTCTCGACCGTCACTGCCTCGCGGGCATGGCCGAACAGGCTCTCGTACCAGTCGGCCCGCGCCAGCGCCTCGACCCCCAGCGCGGCGAGCAGGCCCTCGGCCCGCCCCTCGGGCGCGGGCACGAGCGCCGGCCAGTCCCCCCCCGCGACACGGGCGACCGCCCAGCCGGGCAGCGCGGCCGGCACGACTGGCGCGTCATCGCCCAACACGACCCGTCGCAGCGTCGCATCGCGCAGCGTGCCGAACAGGAAGACGGGTGTGGTGGTCATGGCCGGGCCTGATCGAGAGGGAGTCGTGCCCCCCATGCCCGCCCGCCCTCACAGGCGCAAGCTCACAGGCGCAAGCTCACAGGCGCAAGCTCACAGGCGCAAGCTCACAGGCGCAAGCTCACAGGCGCAAGCTCACGGGCGCAAGCGGACGGGGCCCGCCGCTCAGGCGGCCTGCTGCGCCTGCCGCGAGGCCCATTCCGCCAGGAACCCGGCCAGGATGCCGCCGCCCACGACGGCTACCGGCACCTGCGGGTCGGTCAGCCCGAGCTGGACATAGGCGATGGCCAGCGCCACCATCTGCTGCAGCGCCTCGACCGGCCCGTCGTAGCGCATGTCGGTCGCCCGGTCGTACATCTCGACCCCCGACCAGATGAACAGCACGTAGAACAGCGCGACCGCCGTCGTCCGCAGGCCCGACGTCAGCGCCATCGGCCATCCATGGCCCGCGAGGCGGCCCATCACCATCCAGCCGGCGATGCCCGCCACCAGCATGTTGAGCGGCGTGAACATGCCCATTCGCGTGCCTTCGGGCAGCAGGGGCTTGTAGATCTCGGTCGCGAAGAACGCCATTGCGGCAAAGCCGAACAGGGCGAACAGGCGGGCTGCGGTGGGCATCTCTCTGCCTCCGGGCGCGGACACGGGCGTCAGTCCGGCCGCAAAGCGGGCGAGAGACCTCACGCGCGCCGGGCGACCGTGACTTGCGTCACATCACAGATGTTTGACGAAAATGCGGCCGCACAGGAGCACAGATAGAATTCCCACATCCGCCGGAAGCGCGCATCGAAGCCGAGCCGCGCGATCTCGTCCCACCGCTCCTGGAAGGTCTCGTGCCAGCGCCGCAGCGTCTGCGCGTAGGACTGGCCGAACTCGGCCGAGTGGCGGAAGTCGAGGCCCGCGCGCCCGATTTCGGAGCGCAGGACGCGCGGCGCGGGCAGCATGCCCCCCGGAAAGATGTACTTCTGGATGAAATCGACGCCCTTGCGATAGCTCTCCCACCGTTCGTCCTGCACCGTGATGATCTGCAGCACGGCCGAGCGACCGGGTTTCAGCCGCTCGCGAAGGGTGCGGAAATAGACGGGCCAGTACTTCTCGCCCACCGCCTCGAACATCTCGATCGAGGCGATCCCGTCGTATTCGCCCTGCACGTCGCGGTAATCCTGAAGCCGGATCTCCACCCGGTCGCCGAGGCCCGCCTTGCGGATGCGCTCGACCGCATAGTCGTGCTGGGCGCGGCTGATCGTCAGCCCCGTCACCTTCAGTCCCCGTTCGCCGGCGGCATATTCGGCGAAGCCGCCCCAGCCGCAGCCGATCTCGAGCACGTGGTCGCCGGGCGCCACGCCCATCCGGTCGACCATCGCGGCGTATTTCGCGGTCTGCGCCTTCTCGAGGCTTTCCTGCCCGGTCTCGAACAGCGCCGACGAATAGGTCATCGTGTCGTCGAGCCAGAGCGCGTAGAAGTCGTTGCCGAGGTCGTAGTGGTGGGCGATGTTCTTCTTCGCCTGGGCCTTGTGGTTGCGCTGCAGCCAGAAGCGCAGCCGCTCGTAGGCGCGGATCAGCCCCATCCCCGGAAAGCCGTCGTAGACCGCCGAGTTGTCGTTATGGACAAGATCCATGAACGCCATCAGGTCGGGCGTCGACCACCAGCCCTCGAGATAGGCGTCGGAGAAACCCAGGTCGCCCTCGCGGATCAGGCGGGCGAAGAGATCGGCCTCGTGCACGTCGAACTCGGCGACGGGGCCGGGCCGGTCGCCCTCGACGCGAAACACGCGGCCATCGGGCAGACGCACGTCGAGCCGCCCGTTGCGGATCGCCCTGGCCTGCTCGAAGGCGGGCGCGAAATATCGGGGCAGTCCGCGCTCGCCCGCGGTCGTGGTCTTCACCGTCGTGTTGGTCATGCGTCGTGCGTCTCCGTCCCCCCGCGGGCGCGCCCCCGCGCCCTCACCCTCGAATTGACAGAGTTAATTGACGCCTGCGGGAGGGTGGTCAACCCCCTGCGCCGGGCGCGACGCGGCGGCCGCGCCGCGCTGTGCCCCTCCTGGCCGCTCAGAAGGCGCGGCTGGCGTAGGCGGCGAGCGCGCGTTCGCGCCCCTCTTTGGCATCGACGACGGGCGGCGGGTAGGGGGCACGGGGCGACAGGCCCCACGCGGGTGGAATCGCCTCGAAATAGTCGAGCGCCTCCGCGGCGGGCCGCGCCTTGCCCTCGGCGATCCAGCGGCCCGTGTACTCCCGGTTGCGGTCGAACTTGTCGAGCTGGGTGACCGGGTTGAACACACGGAAATAGGGTGTGGCATCGGGGCCCGAGCCGGCCGACCACTGCCAGCCCAGGGCGTTCGAGGCCGGATCCCAGTCGACCAGATGCTCCTCGAACCAGTCGAGGCCGATCTTCCAGTGCGTCAGCAGGTGCTTGGTGAGCACGCTCGCCACGATCATGCGGGCGCGGTTGTGCATGGTGCCGGTGACATACATCTCGCGCATCGCCGCATCGACGAATTCGATACCGGTGCGCCCGCGCTGCCAGGCGATCACCGCGTCGGTGCGCTCTTCGTTCCAGGGGAAGGCGTCCCATTCCTCGCGCCAGTTGCCGGTGGCGAGCCGCGGCGTGTGGTAGAGCAGGTGGTAGGCGAATTCGCGCCACACGAGCTCCTGCAGGAAGGTCTCGGCGCCGCGCTTGCCCTCTTCGCGGGCGGCCATGCCGGCATGCCAGCAGGTGCGGGGCCCGATCTCGCCGAGCGAGAGATGAGCCGAGAGGCGCGAAGTGCCGTCTTCGGCCACGCGGTCGCGGCTCTCGGCATACCCATCCACGATCTCGGCCATGAAGTGCCCCAGCCGCCCCTGCGCATCCTGCTCGCCCACGAGGATGTGGCGGCGCACCACCTCTGCCCCGCGCCGCATGCCCGCGCCGAGCCGCCAGTCGGCGCGGATCTCGCTCTGCGGCCAGGCGTCGGGCGCGGGCAGGCGGGCGGGTGCGGCGTCGGGCGCGGGTACCTCGCGGTCCTTCACGGCGCGCCACATGGGTGTGTAGACCCTGTACATGCCGCCCGTCTTCGTCTCGACAGTCCACGGCTCGAACAGCAGGTGCCCGCCGTGGCTCTCGGGCGCGAGACCGTCCTCCTTCAGCGCGGCCTTGACGCGCGTGTCGCGCTCGATGGCCTGCGCGTCGTAGAGGCGGTTCCAGTGAACCTCGCGCGCCCCCGTCTCGGCCGCCACCGCACGCAGGACGTCGAGCGCATCGCCCGCGCGCAGGACGAGGCGGCTGCCCTTCTCCTCGAGCGCGCGGGCGAGCGCGGCCAGTCCCTCGCCCAGCCGCCACGCGGGCGCGGTGCGCAGAGCCTCGACAGCGCCGTCGCGGACGAAGACGGGGATAACCGGCCCCCCGCCCGAGAGCGCGGCCGTGAGCGCGGGGTTGTCCGTCAGCCGCAGGTCGCGCCTGATCCACCAGATCGCCGGAACCCTGTCGCCCATGAAGCCTCCCGTCCCGTCCGGGGCGACAGCTAAGGGGACGGGCGCCGAAGGCAACTGCCCGGGCCGCCTGACCCGCCCGCGACGCGAACGGGGGGCGCCCGGTTGCGGGCGCGACGCCACGCGCGCCTCCCCTCGGACAGCGTGCGGGTCGTCGAGCACCGAGTGGCGGCTGAGTGAGGGCCGAGCGCGCCGCGCGATGACCGTGCATGCCGCTCCCCTGCGCCTGCGCCGGATCGGGCGCAGCCCATCCCGCTTCGGGAACGGGCGCGGCACCGTCTCGGGATGGCCCGCGGGCGGACCACGATCTGTCGCCGCCAGCCCGCAGGACGGCGGGCACCCCCTCAGATCTCGGCGTCGAGGGCGGCAATCAGGCGGTCGACGTCCTGCTCCAGCGTGTAGTGCAGAAAGCTCAGCCGCAGCACGCCCTGCCCCTGCGGCACGCCCATCGCGGCGAGCGGGCGGGGCGCATAGAACTCGCCTGCCCCGGCCATGATCCCGTGCTGCGCGAGCCGCCGCGCCACCGGCTCGGCCGGCCGGCCGAGATCGAGCGCGAAGGTCGGCGCCCGGTCTCGCGCGCGCATCGGCCCCAGAAGGCGCACCTCGCGCGCCCGCCCGGCGAGATAGTCGATGAGCGGCCCCATCAGCGCGAGCTCTCGCGCCCGCATCGCCTCGGCGATGGCGACGGCCCGCCCCGCCACGTCGCGCCCTGCCTTGGTGTGGTGGTGATAGAGCGCGTCGATATAGTCGACGATGCCCGCGCAGGCCGCGATCTGGGCATGGTCCGGCCCGGCGGGCGTGAATCGCTTCCACAGCTCGTCGCCGTTGAAATCGAACGCCTGGTTGGGCAGCCGCATCCCCAGCGAGCGACGGATCACCATGATCCCCTGGTGGGGGCCATAGGTCTTGTAGGTCGAGAACAGGTAGATGTCGGCGCCGATCCGGCCGATATCGGGCAGGCCGTGCGGCGCGTAGGACACCCCGTCGACGCAGCTATACGCCCCCGCCCGCCGCACCATCGCGCAGATGCGCCGCGCATCGTTGATCTCGCCCACCACGTTGGAGCAGTGCGGAAAGCAGACGAGCCGCACCTTTCCGTCGTCCATCAGCTCCGCGAGATCGTCGTCGTCCAGATGGCCGGTCTCGGGGTCTATCCGCCACTCGCGCAGCTCGATGCCCGCCTGCGCAAGCCGCCGCCACGGCGCGGAATTGGCCTCGTGGTCCTGCTCGGTCACCACCACCGCCTCGCCCGGCCTGAGCCAGTCGCGGAAGGCGGCGGCGAGAACGAACGCGTTCTGCGTGGTCGACGGGCCGAAGCTCACCTCCTCGACCTCGACCCCCAGCACCAGCGCCAGGCGGCGGCGCGCCTCGTCCATCTCTTCTGCCGCGCGCTCGGAGGCGGGAAAGGCGCCGCAGGGCTGCACGTTGCGCTCGCGGTAGAAGCGGTGGAGCCGCCAGATCACGTACCGGCAGGCGAACGAGCCGCCGGCATTCTCGAAATGGGCCCAGTCGCGCAGCGAGGGCTCGCTGAAGGCCGGGAACTGGCCTCGCACGAATTCCGGCGACAATCTGATCACGCGGGCCCCTGCCTCAGCGATGTGCCGGGCGCCACGCAAAGGCGCATCCGGCACAGGTGTTTGGTAGCCGCCGTGGCGGCGCTTGAAAAGTATGCAACCGCATACGCCTGGGGCGCACTCGTGCGGCGCGGCCCCTCGTCCTCCCCAGCCGGTGATCTGGTCCGCCGCGCGCTCGTGTCACCGGGCCAGTTCCGCGCAGGTCGCTGCGCGCGCCGGCCGGTTGCGGCGGGCGACGCCACCGCGCCCGGCATCGCAGCGTGCGGCCGCCGGGGCGCGGATCAGGCGGTCACGTCGACCACAACGCGGCCACGCACCTGCCCTTTCAGGATCGCCGCGCCAAGATCTGGCAGGTCGGCGAGCGCCGCCGGCTCGATCATCGCCTCGAGCTTGTCCATCGGCAGGTCGGTCGCGATCCGGCCCCAGGCGCGCACACGGTCGTCGTAGGGGCGCAGCACGCTGTCGATGCCGAGCAGGTTGACGCCCCGCAGGAGGAACGGGATCACCGTCGCGTTGAGCTGCGCGCCCCCCGCAAGGCCCACCGCGGCGACCGAGGCGCGATAGTTCATCTGTCCCAGCACACGGGCGAGCATCGTGCCGCCCACCGCGTCGACGCAGCCTGCCCATGTCTCGGTCTCGAGCGGGCGCTTGACCGGCTCCGACAGCTCGTCGCGCGGCACGATCCGCGCGGCGCCGAGCCCCTTGAGGTAGCCCTCCTGCTCGGGGCGCCCGGTGACGGCGGCCACCTTGTAGCCCAGATGGCCGAGGATGGCCGTGGCGACCGAGCCGACGCCGCCGGCCGCGCCCGTGACCAGCACCTCGCCCTTCTCGGGCGTCAGCGCGTGATCCTCGAGCGCCATGACCGCGAGCATGGCGGTGAAGCCCGCCGTGCCCACCGCCATCGCCTGCCGCGTCGTGATCCCCTCGGGCAGAGGCACCAGCCAGTCGGCCTTCACCCGCGCCTTCTCGGCATATCCGCCCCAGTGCCGCTCGCCGACGTGCCAGCCGGTCAGCACCACCTTGTCGCCGGGGCTGTAGCGCGGGTCGTCCGACGCCTCGACCGTGCCGGCGAAGTCGATGCCCGGCACATGTGGGTAGGTCTTCACCAGCCCGCCGCCGGGGCCGACGCACAACCCGTCCTTGTAGTTGAGGGTGGAGTACTCGACGGCCACCGTCACGTCGCCATCGGGCAGCCTCTCCTCGCCGATCTCCTGCACCTCCGCGCTGGTGGAGCCGTCACCGGCCTTCTCGACGATCAGTGCGCGCATCCTCTTTCCTCCCGTTTCTTCATGGCGTTGCAGGTCGGTCCTCGCGCATTTCGCGAGCTTCAGGCAAGCGCATCATCGGGCGCCAATGCGAGGTCGGTCACGCCGGGGTCGCGCCCCGCCGCCGTCAGCATCGCGTGCACCTGACCGCGGTGATGGGCCTGGTGGTTGAACATGTGCACGACGCACAGCGCAATGGGCTTCGTCACCTCCGCTCCCGTCGCGCCCGAGAGCCAGGTCAGCTCGCCCCGCAGCTGCGCCGGCCGCAGGCCATCGGCCCAGAGGATCAGCCGCCCGTCGACCCGCTCGCGCTCGGCCTGCCAGGCGGCATGGGTGGGCGCGAGCGCGACGCTCTCGTGGAGCCCCCCCTCGGGGCGGCGCCAGCCGGCAAGACGTGACATCCACATGCGGTCGGCCCAGAGCACGTGGTTGAGCGTGCCGAGGATCGAGCCGAAGAAGGCGCCGCGGTCGGCGCGCAGCCCCGCTTCGTCCAGGCCCTCGAGCGCGGCGATGAGCATGCGGTTCTGCCAGGCGTTGTAGCGCGCCATCGTGGCCGCGTAATCGGTCGAGATCATGCCGCTGTCCGCTCCTGAGCCGCCGCCCTTGTCGGCGCCCGCAGGACAGGTGTCAACGCTTGGGCCGGCTGGGCTGGCGCCGGCCACCGCGCAACCTCGCCGTCGCGCCCCCTCGCCGCCGCGGCTGAACCCTGCCGGCTCCACGCGCGTAGCCCCCGCGCAGACATGACAGGAGACCACCCGTGACCGAGATCGCCGCCTGGCTCAACCCGCTTCTCGCCCTCCTCTCGATCGCCTTCGGCATGATCGGCTGGGCCGCGCCCCGCTATACCGCCCGCGCACTCGACCTGCACCCGGGCGAGACAACGATGGGTCTGAGCGAGATACGCGCCGCCTCGGGGGCGCTGTTCGTCGGGCTGGGCGCGGGCGCGCTGCTGATCGGCACGGCCACCGCCTACCTGATGGTCGGCTGCGCGTGGGGCGCCGCCGCCATGGGGCGCCTCACCTCCATCGTGGCCGACGGACCGGCGAACCGACGGAAACAGGGGTTCTTCGCCGTCGAGGCGGTCGTGGGCGGCCTGCTTCTCGCGCTCAATTTCGGATGACCCCATGACGCTGCGTCGTGCTATCCTGACACTTCCTGATCCAGGGAGGACACCGGAATGCACGCACGTCTGATACCCCTTTTCGCGGTCATCGCCCTCGCGCTCGCGGCCGGGACCGCCACGGCCCAGAGCTACGGCCAGCAGAAGGCCGTCTATCACATCAATACGGACGGAGAGAGCGGCCCGAGCTACCGCGGCGCGATGAACAACATCCAGAACCACATCAACGCGGTCGGCGCCGACAACCTCGACCTCAAGGTCGTGCTGCACGGCGACGGTCTCGGCCTGCTCGTGGCGGCCATGGCCGACGACGGCCTGCAGACGATCGTGGGCGGCCTCAAGGCGCAGGGCGTCACCTTCCAGGTGTGCAACAACACCCTGCGCGGCCGCGAGATCAGCTACGAGACCGATCTCTACGACGTGTGGGAAGAGGACATCGTCGACTCGGGCGTGGCCGAACTCGCCCACCTGCAGGCGCAGGGCTACACCTACATCAAGCCCTGACTGCGGAGCGGGCGCAAGGCGCTTGCAAGCGCCTTGCACCGCGCCGCACGGCGCGTTGGAATGGCCTTGCAAGGCCCGATCAGCACGCCCGCCGCGAGCACCAGCCCGCATCCGACGTGCGCTGCGCCGCCTTCTCGTGGAACCGCCCCGCTCCGCGCTCCATTCCGGCGACGATCTCCCGGATGCGCGCGAGCGGCACCTGCCCGGCCAGCCACACGGGCCGGCGCGCGTACAAGCCCGAGACATGCTCGCGCCGGATCAGCGGGATCGTGTCGCCCACGCGTTTGGCGCCGGCGTCGATCGGGCGGTGGCGGTGCGCGTCTTCGGTCTGCGCCATGCCCTCCAACACCTTCTCCGTCGCCGGATACCGCTCTCGCAGCCACCGGGCGACGTCACGGTAGACCCGGGGATCGCTTTCCTACGACGACTTGGGCAGCGCCAGGATCCCGCGCTCGACCAGGCCGTCGAAGCGCTTGCGGTCGGACATCACGGCGAACATGGCGGGCCTCGGATCACTTCGGAATGGCTCTCAATCAATGCGACCGTGAGGCAGGCGCACGCCGCCACAGCCTCTTGAAACGGCGCCGCCTGCTGCGTATCTTGGGCGCGTTCTGCAAGGAACTATGGCGATAAACGCGCCCGTAATAAGCGGATCGGACCCGGGGGCGGTACCCGGCGGCTCCACCATACACCCCTCATTGGCGGGGAGCATGGGGCCGAAACAGGATCGACGGACGTCTAAAGGGGTCAGCTTTCGCCCGGTGAGGTACCACCGTTATCGGTCCAAGCATGATAGTTGCCAATGACAACCGTGCTCCGGTGGCCGTCGCTGCGTAAGCAGTGACCAAACCGAAATCTAAGTCCTTGCGTCTAGCAACGTAAGGCGGGGTTCGCAGGCACCTGGCAACAGAAGCCTGCACTCTCTTTTCCGACCTGTAACCGCCTGTATTTGCGTCATTTCTGCTTTCAGTTTTTCCAGCGTTTTTCAGTAGTGTCACCTTTTCGTTCCCGCAGCTCCCTCAACACCGCCTGACCGCTGGCCTTCCGGTCCGCATGTCGGCTGTGGTGTTCGACCATCTCAACGGACATGCCCACCATGTCGGAGATTTGCCTGGCGCAGTAGCCAGCGCCGCGCAGGCGGATCACCGCGTTCGCTCGCAGGCCATGCGGAACCGCGCCCTCTAGGATCGGGTGCTTCTGGCGCTCGCGGTCAAACGCCTTCCACATCTGATTGGTGTTGAACGGCTTGCCCGCGCTCTTGCCGCTCTCCTGCAGCAGGAACGGGCCGGGTCGGCGCTCCCACGTCGCCATCTCGGTCTCGACTCGGGGAAGATCGGGCACCACGGACGCACGCCGGTTTTCTTCTGCGGAAGGCTGAACCCGCCATCATCCTCGTCATTCGGGTTTACGCACCGCGTCCGCTCGATCAGCACGCCCGGTTGGATCGTCCATTCCGGTTGTCTCTCGTTCCATGTCGGCCGCACCGCCCGCGCCCGCCGAAACGCGTCGTCCAGAAGCTCGCGGGCCATGAAGTCCGCATCGGCCCATCGCCACCCGGCAAGGCACAGGTCCGACCGGATGCCCGCCCGGAGCGGCCCCTCAAGGCCGAACAGGCTACCCCGCCCACGGCGCCGCCACGTCCGCCCCGATCCTGAAATGCAGCACCTCGGCCGCAAGCGCCGTCATGGGCCGCCCGCCTCCCACCTCTGGAATGGACAGCCGGTAGGCGGACGGCTCGCCGTCGCGCGTGCGCAAGTCCCAATCCGAGACGGGGACGAGCCGGTCGTCGCCGATCAGGAACAGCGCCTCGCCCCGCAGGGCCAGAGAGCGCGCCACAAGCGCCAGCGTGCGCCGGTCCAGCGCGTCGGAGCCCGACCACGTCCGCAAGGGCCATGCCGCCTTCCCAGAGCGACACACAGCCTTGCACGCTGCCCGTGAACTCGGCGATCCCGCGCCGGCCGGAGATATCCGCCTCGCGCGCCGAGATCACCGCGGCCGTGAAGCCGGAGCCGCGAAAGCCGGGCGACAGGCCCACGATGAGCCCGGCCCGCAGCCCGGCAAGGAAGTCCTCACCCACGTCGCCGCCTGTATCTCGGGCGTGAGATCGGCCTCCATCACCAGCGCCTCGTCGGTATCGGTGAGGTCGAGCGTCCCGGCCCGCAGACTGGCCAGCGGCTTGTCGAACGAGTGCCCGACCAGGAAATGCACCTCGCGGTCTTCCTCGAGGGCGAACGAGAACGCCCGCGGCCCGAACACCTCCTTGCGCGGGCGACGGCCGTTGCCGTCCGCGCCGATCGTCGCCCGCTTGCCATACGGGAATGAGCCCCGCAGGCGGACGGCGCCGCCCGGTGCCCGCCGGAACTCGAGGCCCCCAAGCGCCAGACCGGCCGAAAGCCTCGTCTTGCCCCCGCCCCGCCCGCCACTCAGCAGCGCGATGGACGTATCTCGCTTCAGCGCGCCCCGGATAAACCGCTTCTGGAACCCGGCCAGCCGGATCGGCTCGCCCGCGAGCGGCCCCGTGGGCACCCGCAGCCCCTCGAGAAAGGCAATGGGCTCAGCCGCAGCCGCCACGCGGCCACCCCGTCGCTGGGGGAAGCAAGGTTACCCCGAAGCCCCCCACCCAGACGATTTCCGGGCATTGGGACCATCAGCGCGCCCTCTCGATGCGCCAGTGCTCCAGTGCGCCACCGGCCCGGCGATGTCGGTGCGCACCGGATGCACGGCCGTCAGCAGGTAGCTCGCGGCGCTTGCCGTGAGCCGGTCGCCGGGCTGCGGTGTCACCTCGTCGTGCGGGAGCATGACCGCCACGAGGTCGGCGCCCTCCACCAGCGTGCCGTTGCGCAGGTCGGCCTCGAGCCCGGTCTCTATGGGGGCGACGGGCCATGTCTCGGTCGTGCCCGGTGTCGGCGGCTACACGCTCACCTTCCTGATGGAGTCGCGCCTGCCAGCGGCACCGGAGCCCGAGACGTCCTACGTCATTCCCCGCCCGGCCGGCCTCGTTCTGCTCGGCAGCGGCCTTGCCGCCCTCGCGGCCCTGCGGCGGCGGCGGCGGCGGCGCAGCGGCGACCGTCCCGCTCCGCGCCGCGGACCGCGCCGGCACACCGCTGCATACAAACATTCATTCGCAGATGAACTTTTTGCGACCGATTTGACTTCGGTCAAGTCGCCGTCCGCAATGCGGGGTCTATCGCAGTCCGGAAACGGGCCGCGGAGAAGCCATGACCAGCCAGCCAGACCCACACGCCACCGGCCGTGCCCGGGGGCCCATGCCCTTCCTGCCGCCCCCGCCGCTCTTCCTGCTCAAGCCGTTGCTCGCCCGCATCGTGCGCAAGGTGGCCGCACAGAACCCCGGCATGTTCGCCCGCCTCGGCCCCCACGCGCACGAGCATTTCCTGATCGACCCGGTGGACATGCCGTTCATGCTCCATCTCCGCCCCGACCCGGACGCGCTCGACTTTCGCGCGGTGGGCCGCCGGGGCGCCCCGCCCCCGCACGTCGCGCGCATCTCGGGCACGTTCCTGAACCTCTTCACGCTGATGGATGCCGAGCAGGACGGCGACGCGCTGTTCTTCTCGCGCGATCTGATCGTGACCGGCGACACCGAGGCGGTCGTCTGTCTGCGCAACGCCCTCGACGACGTGGACGAGCCCATCGCGCACACCGTCGCAGCCCTGTTCGGCCCGCCCGGGCGCCTCGCGCTCGAGGCGCTGCGCCGCGCCGCCGACACCGCCCGCCGCCGCACAGAGGAGGCCCATCCGTGACCGCGACCTTGCCCGTCAAGCCCGAACTCGTCTGCCCCGCCGGCACCCCCGCCGCGCTGCGCACCGCCGTCGATGCCGGCGCCGAGAACGTCTATTGCGGCTACCAGAACGCCACCAACGCGCGGAACTTCGCCGGGCTCAACTTCACCCCCGACGAGATGGCGCAGGGCATCCGCTACGCCCACGACCGCGGCGCGAAGGTGCTGATCACGCTCAACACCTTCCCGCCCGCCGGCCGCGTCGACCTGTGGACGGAGATGGCCGACCTCTCGGCCCGGCTCGGCGCCGACGCCTGCATCGTGGCCGACATCGCCGTGGCCGACCACATCCGCCGCCGCCACCCGCAGATGCGCATCCACCTGTCGGTGCAGGCCGCCGCCTCCTCGCCCGAGGCGATCGCCTGGTATGTGCGCGAGTTCGACGTGAAGCGCGTCGTGCTGCCCCGCATCATGACCGTGAGCGAGATCAAGGGGCTGGTCGACGAGATCCCCTGCGAGGTGGAAACCTTCATCTTCGGCAATCACGGCCTGATGGTCGAGGGGCGCTGCTCGCTGACCGCCTATGTCACCGGGCAGTCGACCAACATGGACGGTGCGTGCTCGCCGGCGGCCTGCGTCGCCTACGACCAGCAGGAAGACGGCCGCCTCGCCACCCGCCTGGGCGGCGTGATGATCGATCGTTTCGCGCCCCACGAGACCGCGGGCTACCCCACGATCTGCAAGGGCCGATACCTCTCCGAGGCGCGCGATGGCGGCTACTACGCCTTCGAGGAGCCGGTGAGCCTCAACGCCGCCACCATGCTGCCCGAGCTGATCCGCGCGGGCGTGCACGCCTTCAAGATCGAGGGTCGCCAGCGCTCGCGCGCCTACGTCAGGAAGGTCGTCGCCGCCTTCCGCGAGGCGGTCGACACGGTGATGGCAGGCGACGAGCCGAAGCTCGCCGACCTCGTGGCGCTGACCGAGGGGCAGAAGCACACCGAGGGCGCGCTCAAATCGAAGACGTGGAGGTGAGGATGCAATCGGAACTGACGCTTGGGCCGAACCTCTTTCACTGGCCCGCCGAGGACAAGCGCGACTTCTACTACCGCATCGCCGACGAGAGTCCCGTCGGCACGGTCTATCTGGGCGAGACGATCTGCTCGAAGCGCACGCCCTTCTTCGACGACACCGACATGATCGAGCAGGTGGCCGATCGGCTGGCCCGCGCCGGCAAGCGCGTCGTCTGGTCGTCGCTGTCGGAGGTGGTGATCAGGCGCGAGCGCCGGCTGCTCGAGGCGTGGTCGCGGCAGGAGGGGCGCGAGCTGGAGGTCAACAACACCGCGGCGCTCATGGCGCTCTCGGGCACGCCGCACCGGATCGGCGGGCTGATGAACGTCTACAACGAGGCGACGATGGACTGGCTCGCGCGCCGCGGCGCCACCCATTTCGCCCTCCTGCCCGAACTGCCCCGCCATGTGCTCGCCGTGCTGGCCGAGACGGCCACGCGGCTTGGGGTCAGCCTCGAGGTGCAGGTGTTCGGCCGCGCCTCGCTCGCGCTCTCGGCCCGCTGCTACCACGCCCGCGCGCACGGCCGGACAAAGGACAACTGCCAGTTCGTCTGCGGCGAGGATGCCGACGGAATGAGGCTGTCGACGATGGAGGGGCAGCCCTTCCTCGCCATCAACGGCATCCAGACCCTCAGCCACGGCTATCTCGACCTGATGGAAGACATGGTCGACATGGCCGCCCTCGGGGTCACCCATTTCCGCGCCATGCCGCAGTCCTGCGACATGGTCGCGGTCACGCGCCTCTACGACGCGGTGCTGCGTGGCGAGATGGGCGCAGGTGAGGGCGGGGCGAAGCTCCGTGCCTTGGGCATCGAGGCGCCTTTCGTCAACGGCTTCTACCGGGGCCGGGCCGGAGCGGACTGGGTGCCGAGGCAGCACGAACCCGCCTGAGGCGCGTACCTGCCCTCGGGGCGTGCGCGGCGCAAATTCCTTGAAGCAAGGAATTTGCAAAAGTCTTGAGCAAGACTTTTGCGCCGCACCCACCGACTGCGCTCACACCTGCGTGATGGTGCGGCCTGCTCCGACAAAGCGTTTGATCGGGGCACGGAGCGCGGCCACCATCGCCCGAATGGCAGGTGTCTGGGCAAGGATGCGGGCGGTCTTCGTGGCGGCAGCCCTCTGGGGCGGGGCCGCGCAGGCCTGCGAGACGGCGCTTCTGCTCGCCGTCGACGTCTCCAATTCCATCGACGCCGGCGAATACCGCATCCAGACCCGTGGCATGGCTGCAGCGCTGCGCGACGGGGTGGTGGTCGATGCCATGGTGCAGGGGGACAACGCCATCGCCGTGATGCAATGGTCGGGAACCGGCATGCAGGAGATGACGATCCCCTGGCGGCGGATCAACAGCCCCGCGGAGATGGAGGGGCTGGCGGCCGAGGTCGAGGGGATGCGCCGCGCCTATATCGGCGCGAATACCGCCATCGGCGAGGCCGTTCGGCGGGGTGTCACGGAGCTGCTCTCCCAGTCGGACTGCGCGCGCCTCATCCTCGACGTCTCGGGCGACGGACCGGACAACGCCGGCACCCGCATCGACGACGCGCGCTGGCAGGCGACGCGCGCCGGCGTCACGGTCAACGGGCTGGCCATCGACGGGCTCGGCGCGGCGACCACCGCCTATTACGAGCGCCGCCTCGTGACGCCCGACGGCTTCGTCGAGACGGCCAAGGGCTTCACCGATTTCCCGCGCGCGATCCGCGTCAAGATCCGCCGCGAGGTCAGCCGGATCATGGGCCGGGGTGTCATGCCCCCGTCACATGCCGTTGCCACAGGTCGCGGGTGACCGACGCGCCCGCCCCACGGACCCATCCGCCCGAGACCGACGCCGATCCCTCCCTCGCCGAGCTGACCCGCGTCTTCGCCCGGATCGGGGCGCTCTCGTTCGGCGGTCCGGCGGCGCAGATCGCGCTCATGCACCGCGTCCTGGTCGACGAGCGCGGCTGGCTGAGCGAGCGGCAGTTCCTCGGTGCGCTGTCGTTCTGCATGCTGCTGCCGGGGCCGGAGGCGATGCAGCTGTGCACCTATGCCGGCTGGCGCCTGCGCGGCATCGCGGGCGGGCTGATCGCTGGGGGGCTGTTCGTGGCGCCCGGCGCCGCGGTGATCCTGGCGCTGGCACTCCTCTACGTGCACTTCGGCGCGCAACCCTTCGTTCAAGATGCTTTTCTCGGGATCAAGGCGGCGGTCACGGTCATCGTGGTACAGGCGCTCCTGCGGGTCGCCGGCAAGGCGTTGACGGGTGCGCTGGCCTGGGGCCTCGCCGCGGCGGCGTTCGTGGCGCTTTTCGCCTTCTCGGTGCCCTTCCCCTCGGTGATCGCCGCCGCCGCCCTTGCGGGCGCGCTCGCCGCGAGGGGCGCACGCGAGGGTCCTGCCCCGGTGCTCGCGCGCAGCGCGGGGCGCACGGCCGCGGTGATCGCCGCACTCGGCGCGCTCTGGGCGGCGCCGCTGCTGGTCGCCTGGGCGGTGGGCGCGACGCTCATGCTCGAGATCGGCCTGTTCTTCTCCAGGCTCGCGGTCGTCACCTTCGGCGGCGCCTACGCCGTGCTCGCCTACATGGCGCAGGAGGTGGTGGCAGAGCGCGGCTGGCTCGGCCCGTCGCAGATGATCGACGCGCTCGGCCTTGCGGAGACCACGCCGGGGCCGCTCATCCTCGTGACCGAGTTCGTGGGCGCCCTCGCCGGCGCCGCCGCGGGCGGCGTGCCCGGCGCGGTGGCGGGCGCGGCGATGACGCTCTGGGTGACCTTCGTGCCCTGCTTCCTGTGGATCTTCGCGGGCGCCCCCTACATCGAGTGGATCACAGGCCAGCCCCGCCTGAAGGGCGCGCTCGACGGAATCACGGCGGCGGTAGTGGGCGTGATCGCCAACCTCTCGGTCTGGTTCGCGGCCCACGTCTTCTTCGGGGAGGTGGGCGAGGCAGCCCTCGGCCCGTTCGAGATGATCGCGCCCCGCCTTGCGAGCTTCGATCCCGCCGCAGCCGCGCTCGCCCTTCTCGCGGGCGCGCTGCTGCTGTGGCGCAAGGCGTCGCTGCCGCTCACGCTCGCCCTGATGTCTGCGTGCGGCCTCGCCCTCGGCGCCTTCGCCTGACGTTGCGCAGGCTTCGGGCGCGGGCGGGGGGGGGCCGCGGTGGCCGCTCTGCGGGGCTATCATTCGACCGTGAATCGCTTATGGTGACCCGACCATTCGGAGGGTCTGCCCGCCATGCCGCGCAAGATCGACTACGGCAAGCTGATGCACCGCGCGATGCGCGGTCTCATCCAGGACGTGCTGGCCGACGTCGCCGAACACGGGCTGCCGGGGGAGCACCACTTCTTCATCACCTTCGATACCGGCCACCCCGACGTTGCGATGGCCGACTGGCTGCACGACCGCTACCCCGAGGAGATGACGATCGTCATCCAGCACTGGTTCGACGCGCTCGAGGTGCGCGACGACGATTTCTCGATCACGCTCAACTTCGGCGACAACCCCGAGCCGCTGGTGGTCCCCTACGATTCGATCCGCACCTTCGTCGATCCCTCGGTCGAGTTCGGCCTTCGCTTCGAGAGCCACGACGCCGAGGACGACGCCGAGGACGCCCCGATGGTCGAGGATGCCGAGCCCGAGGAGTGCGGAGCGGCGCGGGGCGATGCCGAAGTCGTCAGGCTCGACAGCTTCCGGAAGTAGCGGCGTTCGCGCCCGGCGGCGCAACAGCGCCATGCCGGCGAGTCCGGCCGGCAGGAGCCCGGCCGCCGGCGGCAGCGGCACGATTGTCGTCCCGAACTCGATGTCGACCTTCAGGCCTTCCGCCGAGCGGTTGAGGGTCGAGGTCGTGCCGACGCGCTGGTGGTTGAGCACGCCCGACAGGGTGATCGCGTCGCCGCTCGTGTCGACCCCGTGGATGTCGAAATCGACGAACCCCACGCTTGGCGGCGCGGTCTGCGCCGCGATGTCGGATGGGGTTGGCGGCTGGCCCTCTGCCCGCTGCGAGCGTCCGCGCGCCACTGATGAGGTGGACGGCTCCCGCTCCCGGCATCGCAATGTGCCATATTGGGGTGCTGTCAAAGCCACCATCGAGGGGAGCCATCCATGCAACCGCCTACC
>LJNT01000166.1 GCA_001314685.1 Rhodobacteraceae bacterium HLUCCA09 | reverse complement strand
CGCCTGCTCCATCGCCTGGAACGCAATCGCCGACGACGCCGAGCGCATCCGGTCTCTCTGTCTCTACCCGTACATCCAGAAAGTCATTGGTTGAGCGCGCCCGGCCTGACAAGGGGACGTGTCGGAGGCGCTCACGGTGCCGGGGCGTGGGCACGGCTCTCAGCCTGTCGCGTCGGCGAGGGCCGCGAGGGTCTGTTGCGCTTCCTCGGCCCTGGCGGCGGGCACGAAGAGGTGGTCGTGACAGGCGCCCGCGATCACGTTGCAGGGGATGGCGCGCGCCGCGAGCGCGCTCGACACCGCGGCGGTGAGGCCCACGCCGTCGAGAGCCGACTGCACCGCCAGGGTGATCTGGCGCAGGGCGAGCGCGCCGTCGGGACAGCGCGGATGCGCCAGGGGCAGGACCAGCGTCACCCCCTCCGGCTCCCGCATCATCGCCCGCGCCGATGGCAGCAGCGCCGTCACCTCTGCCTCCCCCACGGTGACGAAGCAGACGTCGCCCGGAACCGGGCGCGGCGCCATGCCGGCGATCATCGCCCGCGTCTCGCGGACGGGGTCAGGCAGGGGGTTGGACCCGGCGTTGGGGCCCGGGGTGGGGCCGCTACCCCTTGCCGCGCCCGTCATGTCAGCGAATCTTCAGGGTGGCGAGGCCGACAAGCGCGAGGATCAGCGAGATGATCCAGAAGCGGATCACGATCTGGCTCTCCTCCCAGCCGCGTTTCTCGAAGTGGTGGTGGATCGGCGCCATCAGGAAGACGCGTTTGCCCGTCCGCTTGAAATAGGCGACCTGGATGATCACCGACAGCGCCTCGACCACGAACACGCCACCGACGATGGCCAGAACGATCTCGTGCTTGGTCGCGACCGCGATGGCCCCCAGCGCGCCCCCGAGGGCGAGCGAGCCGGTATCGCCCATGAAGACGGCCGCGGGCGGCGCGTTGTACCACAAGAAGCCCAGACCCCCGCCGATCAGACCGGCGGCGAAGACCAGCAATTCCCCCGTTCCCGGCACGTAGTGCACGTCGAGATATTCGGTGAAGTCGACGCGCCCCACCGCGTAGGCGATCACCCCCAGCGTGCCGGCGGCGATCATCACCGGCATGATGGCGAGGCCGTCGAGCCCGTCGGTGAGGTTCACCGCGTTGGCCGCGCCCACGATCACGATCATGGCGAAGGGAATGAAGAGCAGGCCGAGATCGAACAGAAGCTCCTTGAAGACGGGAAAGGCGAGCTGGCCCGTCAACTCGGCCGGATGGGCGAGCGCGCAGGCGATGGCGGCGAGCGCGGCGATGGCGAAGCCCGCGGCAAGGCGCACCCGCCCCGGCACCCCCTTCACGTTGCCCTTCGAGACCTTGGCATAATCGTCGGCAAAGCCCACCAGCCCGAAGGCGATTGTGACGAAGAGCACGACCCAGACGTAAGGGTTGTCGAGCCGCGCCCAGAGCAGCGTGGCCACGGTCACCGCCCCGAGGATCAGCACGCCCCCCATCGTGGGCGTGCCGGCCTTGGCGAAGTGCCCCTCCGGCCCGTCGTCGCGGATCGGCTGTCCCTTTCCCTGGCTGCGGCGCAACAGGTCGATCAGCGGCCGGCCGAACAGGAAGCCGAAGACCAGCGCGGTGAAGAACGCAGCGCCGGCGCGGAAGGTGATATACCGGAAAAGGTTGAAGAAATCCCCCCCATCCGAGAAAGCGGTAAGCCAGTAGAGCATGGGCCGGGCCCCTCTCAGCCCTGATCGTCGGATTCGGATGGCGCGGCTTGGCCCAGTTTGCGCAGGGCGTCAACCACGGCCCGCAGCCCGATCCCCAGCGAGCCCTTGACCAGCACGATGTCTCCCGCATCCACCAGCGCGTGGGCGCGGCCGGCGAAGGCGTCGGCCGTCTCGGCGTGCTCGCCGCGCGTGCGCGGCGGCAGCGCCTCCCACAGCGCGTGGGCGCGGGGGCCGATGCAATGCACCCGGTCGATCGACGCCATCGCCGGGTGGACGGCGAGCGCGGCGTGCAGTTCCGCCTCGGTCGGCCCGAGTTCCAGCATGTCGCCGAGAATGGCGATGCGCCGGCCGCGGGCGACCCGGCCGATGCCATCGGTGGGGCGCGAGGCGGCCAGCATGTCGAGCGCGGCAGCCACGGAGGCGGGATTGGCGTTGTAGGCGTCGTCGATCAGGTCGAAGGCGAGAGTCTCGTCGGCCGCGTCGAGCGGGATCGACTCGCGCCTGCCGCGCCCGTCATAGGGCATCCAACGGCCGAGATCGCCCGCCGCGAGGCCCACGTCGGCCCCCATCAGCGCGGCGCAGGCCAGCGTCGCCAGCCCGTTCATGGCAAAGTGCCGGCCCGGCGTGTTGAGCTTGAACGGCAGGCGCAGGGGCGGCTGGCCGGGCAAGGCGAGGTCGGCCTGCGCTACGGTCTGCGCGTCCTTGATGAACGTGTCGACGAGGCGGGCATCGACCGCCTCGGACGCGCCGAACAGCACCTCGCGCGCGCCCACCGCCCTGCCCTTGGCGCGCAGGATGGGGGTCTGGTCGATATCTCCGTTCAGGATCGCCCAGCCGCCCGGGCGCAGCCCCTCGAGGATCGACGCCTTCTCGTGCGCGATTCCCTCGAGGCTGTCGAAGGCTTCCAGATGCGCGGGCGCGACGGTGGTGACGAGCGCATGCGTCAGGTCGGCCAGACGGGCGAGCGGCGCGATCTCGCCGGGCCGGTTCATGCCGATCTCGATCACGGCAAAGTCGGTATCGGCCGGCATCCGCGCCAGCGTCAGCGGCACGCCCCAGTGGTTGTTGTAGCTCTTCTCGGCGGCATGCACGCGCCCCTGCGCCCCCAGCACCGCGCGCAGCATCTCCTTGGTCGAGGTCTTGCCGACCGAGCCGGTAATGCCGAGCACCTGCGCCCCCGTGCGCGCCCGCGCGGCGCGGGCAAGCGCGCGCAGGCCCTCGAGCACGTCGCCCACGATCAGCAGGGGAGCGTCGTCGGCCACCCCCTCGGGCACGCGCGAGACCATCGCGGCCGCCGCCCCCCTGGCCAGCGCGTCGGCGACGAAGTCGTGCCCGTCGCGCGCGTCGGTCAGCGCGACGAACATCTCGCCCGGCGCGATGGTGCGGCTGTCGATCGAGAGGCCCTGCGCCTCGAACGCCTGCGTGGCGCCCCCGCCCGTGGCCGCTTCGGCCTCGGCCGAGGTCCAGAGCGCGGTCACGACACCCGCCCGTCGAGGGCGGCGACGGCCACGCTCGCCTGCTCGGCGTCGTCGAAGGGGTAGGTCACGTCGCCGACAACCTGCCCCGTCTCGTGCCCCTTGCCGGCGATCAGCAGCGCGTCGCCCGGCCCCAGCGCGTCGACACCGCGCAGGATCGCCTCGGCCCGGTCGCCCACCTCGCTCGCCTCGGGGCAGCCGGCCAGCACCTCGGCGCGGATCGCGGCCGGGTCTTCGCTGCGCGGGTTGTCGTCTGTCACGATGGCGGCGTCGGCATGCTCGGCCACCGCCTGCCCCATGAGCGGGCGCTTGCCCCGGTCGCGATCGCCCCCTGCCCCGAAGACGCAGACGATCCGCCCCATGACGTGGGGGCGCAGCGCCTGAAGGGCGGTGGCGAGCGCGTCGGGCGTGTGCGCATAGTCGACGAACACCGCCGCGCCGGTCTCGCGCGTGGCGACAAGCTGCATCCGCCCGCGCACGCCGGCGAGGCGCGGCAGCACGGGGAACACCGCTTCCGGCTCGGCCCCCGCGGCGATCACGAGGCCCGCCGCCACGAGCACGTTCTCGGCCTGGAAGCCGCCGATGAGCGACAGCCTGGCCTGGTGCGTGGCCCCGTTCCACGCAAGGCGCATCTCCTGCCCCGTCGGATCGAAGCGCAGGCCCACAAGGCGGATCTGGCAACTCTCGGACCGCCCCACCCGGATTACCTCGTTACCCGCCTCCTCGGCCACCTCGGCGATGCGCGGCCCGTTCGCGCCGTCGGTGTTCACGACGGCCACCCCCTCGTCGCCGAGCACGCGGGTGAACAACCGCGCCTTGGCGGCGAAGTAGTCGTCGAAGCCGTCGTGGTAGTCGAGGTGGTCCTGCGTGATGTTGGTGAAGCCCGCCGCCGCCAGCCGCACGCCGTCGAGCCGCCGCTGGGCCAGCCCGTGCGAGGAGGCCTCCATCGCCGCGTGGGTGATGCCCGCTGCCGCGGCTTCGGCCAGCGTGCGGTGCAGCGTGATCGGCTCGGGCGTGGTATGGACGAGCGGCGCCTCCCAGTCGCCCTCGACGCCGGTCGTGCCGAGATTGACCGCGGGCTCGCCCAGCCCCTGCCAGATCTGCCGGGCGAAACTCGCCACGCTCGTCTTGCCGTTGGTGCCGGTGACCGCGACAACGGTCTCGGGCTGGGAACCGAACCAGAGCGCAGCGGCGCCCGCGAGCGCGCCGCGTGGATCCTCCGTCACGACCAGCGCGGCCGAAGAGCCGGCGAGCGCATCGGCCGCGATGCGGGCGCCCTCGACGTCGGTCAGGATCGCCGCCGCGCCCATGCGCACGGCATATTGCACGAACTCGGCCCCGTGCACCCGCGTGCCCGGCAGCGCCGCGAAGAGGTGCCCCTCCTTGACGAACCGGGAGTCGACCGACAGGCCGGTGATCCGCGCCTCCTGCCCGCTCGCCGCGGCGAGCCCCAACTGGGCGAGCGTCTTGTCCGTGGCCATGCTCCCTGCCCCCCCGGCGCCTATCCGTTCGAGGCGGGTGTTAGCGCGGGAAGGGGCGGCGCATCAACGCTCGGTCGCAGCCCGAGCAGCGGCGCGGTGCGCCGGATGATCTCGGCCGCCACCGGCACGGCCGTCCAGCCGGCAGTGCGGCGCGGCTCCTCGCCGCTCGTCTCCATCGGCTCGTCGAGCGCCACCACCAGCACGTATTCGGGCGCGTGTGCCGGAAAGACCGAGGCGAAGGTGGCGATCACCTTGTCCTCGTAATAGCCGCCGCCCGCGGCCCGTGGCTTGTCGGCGGTGCCGGTCTTGCCGCCCACGTGGTAGCCCTCGACGTCGGCGAAGCTCGCCGTGCCCTCGGTCACGACCTGCCGCAGCATGGTGCGCACCGCCCTCGACGTCTCCTCCGAGACCAGCCGCTCGCCCCGCTGCGGCCCCGACTGGCGCAGCAGTGTCGGGCGCACCCGCGTGCCGCCGTTGACCAGGCTCGCATAGCCTGCGGCGAGGTGCAGGGGCGAGGTGCTGAGGCCGTGGCCGTAACTGACCGTCACCGTCGAGAGCTCCTGCCACCGCTGGGGGGGGAGGGGGCGGCCCGTGGGTGCCTCGACCATCTCGACATCGGTCGGCTCGAGGAAGCCGAAGCGGCCGAGGAACTCCTTCTGCCGCTCGGCCCCGATCTGCAGCGCGAGCCGGCCGGTGCCGCGGTTGGAGCTCTCGACGACGATCTCGGCCACGCTGATCTCGCCGAAATTCTTGTTCCGGAACTCGTTGATGCTGAAGCCGCCCACCCGCATCGGCCCCGACGTGTCGATGATGGTCGAGGGGCCGGCGAGCCCGAGCTCGAGGGCCTGCGCGACCGGGAATATCTTGAACACCGAGCCGAGCTCGTAGACCCCCTGCACCGCCCGGTTGAAGATCGGGCTGTCGGCGGCCTCGCCGCGGGTCAGCGGCGGGGGCCGGTCATTGGGGTCGAAATCGGGCAGCGACGCCATGGCGAGGAGCTCGCCGGTATGCACGTCCATCAGGATGGCCGAGGCACCCTTTGCGTTGAGCAGGCGCATGCCGCCGCCCAGCACCTGCTCGGTCACCGCCTGCACGCTCAGGTCGAGCGAGGTGACCAGTGGCGCGCCCGACAGGGCGGGGTCGCGCAGGTAGGCGTCGTATTCCTTCTCGATGCCGGCCGTGCCGATCACTTCGGCCGAATGCACCCCCTCGCGGCCGAAGCTCGCGCCGCCGAGGATGTGCGCGGCGAGCCGCCCGTTGGGGTAGAGGCGCATCTCGCGCGGGCCGAACAGCAGGCCCGGCTCGCCGATGTCGTGCACCTTCTGCATCTCCTCGGGGCTCAGCGTCTTGCGGATCCAGAGGAACTTGCGCCCGTCGGTGAAACGGCGGTGGAGCGCGCCTTCGTCGAGATCGGGAAAGATCGCGGCCAGTTCGCGGGCGGCGCGCGCCGGGTCGACGATCTGCTCGGGCTGGGCGTAGAGCGAATGGGTGGCGAGGTTGGTGGCCAGCACCCGCCCGTTGCGGTCGGTGATGTCGGCGCGCGAGGCGCGGATCGCCTCGCCCGACGCGGCGAGGCGCGGCTCGGCGGGCTCCGAGGCGGCGAGGGTGCCCATCCGCGTCCCGATCAAGGTGAAGGCCCCGAGGAAGCACAGCGCCATCACGAAGAGCCGGCCCTGGGCCCGCAGGCGCAACTCGTCGCGGCGCGCGTCGTTGCGCAGGCGCAGGTTCTCGGCCTCGATGGCGCCGGGGTCGCCGCCCTGGGCGCGGGCGGCGAGAATGCGGGCGAGCGGGCGCAGGGGCCGGCGGATCATGGCAGCGCTTCCTCTCCCTCGCCCAGCGAGCCACGCGTCTCGACGATCTCGCGCACGATCAGCGTGGCAGGGTCGGGCGGGAAGGCCACCTGCTCCACCGCACCGAACTGCTCGGGCGCGAAGGGCACGAGAGCCAGACCATCGAAATTGATGTCGGCCAGCTCGGCGAGCCGCTCGGGCCTGTTGAGATACGCCCATTCGGCGTTGAGCAGCGCCAGCCGTTCGCGCAGCGCACCGATCTCGGCACTCAGCCGCTCTGCGTCGCGGGCGGTGGCCTGGGTCCGGTAATTCTCCTGGTAGGCCCAGAAGGCGAGGCCCATCACGCCGAGCATCGCCAGCAGAACGAGACTTCTCATCTCCCCGTACCCCTTCTCTTCCCCGTATCCCTTCTCTTCCGTTCTCCGCAGGCCCCGGGCGGGCGCGGGCCGAGCGGCGCGCGCGGGTGGGCGGGTGGGGCGCCGCGCCGTGCGGCGCGCGGCCGCCCGGCTGCCGGCACCGCCCCGCTCATGCCGCCCACCAGTCCGCAGGCCCCGGCAGGCCGAGCGCGGCGCGGTCGACCGCTGTCGCCGGCGCCTCCGTCCGGCGTGCGACCCGCAGATGCGCCGAGCGCGCCCGCGGGTTGGCCGCCACTTCCCCTGCGTCCGGCGCGATGGCCTTCCTCTGCGCGAGGCGCAGTGTCGGCGCCGGCGCCTTCACGACAGGCGCGTGGCGGCTGCCGCCGCCCCCTTCGCTCGACCGCACCTGCAGGAAGCGCTTCACCACCCGGTCCTCGAGCGAATGGAACGTCACCACCGCCAGAGCACCCCCTGGCGCCAGCAGCCGCTCGGCCGCCTCGAGCCCGCGGATCAGCTCGCCGAACTCGTCGTTCACCGCGATCCTGAGCGCCTGGAAGCTGCGGGTCGCCGGGTGCGACTGCCCCGGCTTCGGCCGCGGCAGGCAGGACGAGACAAGCCCGGCCAGCCGCTCGGTCGTCTCGACGGGCCGCGCGGCGACCAGCGCCCGCGCGATCCGCCGCGCCGCGCGCTCCTCGCCGTAGTGGAACAGGATGTCGGCGAGCCGCCCCTCCGACGCCCCGTTGACGAGGTCGGCCGCCGTTGGCCCCTGCCCCGACATCCGCATGTCGAGCGGCCCGGGATGGGTGAAGGAAAAACCCCGCTCGGCCCGATCGAGCTGCATCGACGACACGCCGAGATCGAGCGCGACGCCCTGCACGGGCCCCTCGACCAGCCGCTCCATCTCGCCGAACCGGCCCTCGACCAGCGTCAGCCCCGGCTCGGCCGCCGCCCAATCGGCGGCAGCGGCGAGCGCCGCCGGGTCGCGGTCGATGGCCGTGACATGCGCCGCGCCCGCCTCGAGCAGGCGGCGCGTGTAGCCGCCCGCGCCGAAGGTGCCGTCGACCCAGTGCCCCTCGACCGGCGCCACGGCAGCGATCAGCGCATCGATCAGCACCGGCACGTGGGGCGCCTCGGGGTGGTCTGCGGCGGGCGCGGCGGCGGCCATCGCTCACTCTCCCTCCGACAGCAGCGCGAGCGGGTTGCCGCCCTTGGCCAGCGCCGCGAGGCGCTCCCGCTGCTCAGCGGCGTAGGCGTCGTAGGCGGCGGGGCTGAGGATGCGGAACGACTTGCCGCGCGCGACCAGCACCGCCTCGCCCGTCACGCCGATCTGCCGGCGCAGCGCGGCCGACATCACCAGCCGCCCCGTCTCGTCGGTAGTGCTGCCGAAGGTTTGGCCGTTGAAGTAGTATTCCAGCGCCTCGCGCCGGGCCGAGCCGAGCGGTTGCGCGTCGATCTTGCGGGTGATCTCTTCCATCGCGGCCACGGAATAGCAGTCGAGGAACGCCTGGTCCTCGGGGCCGTGGGCGATGAAGAGGCGCGGTGCGAGCCCGTCTTGCCACTTCGGGTCGGCAGCCTCGAGCACGCGACGGAACTGGGCGGGAATCGAGACTCTGCCCTTGCCGTCCACCTTGTGGCGGCTCGTCCCCGTGAAGGTGAGCTCCAGAAGGTGCTCCACCCCGCCGCTCCTTGTCCCGCCCCCCGGATTCTTGTAGGTTTTTCAAAGAAAACGGCGGACCAGACCGCTGCCACTGTCTGATCCGCCGCCCTCTGCCCCCATCTTAGGGGTCGTCCGGCTGCGCGTGCCACCTGGGGGGATGTCTGCTCGCCCGCGCGCCGGATCTCTTTTGTCGATGAAGCGGAGTGCCTGTATGAAACCTGACTTGGGATGTTCGGGGGCTTGTTGGGGTGCCCCTCTGTTGTCCCGTCCTCATCGTGGAAACAGGTATGCCATGGGATTTGATGGGGGCCAACGGGAAACCGTGGGACGCAAGAATTTTCGCCGGGTCGCTTGCCGGCCTATCGACGCGAGCTCGCGCCGACGATCACGCATCTTGTAGAAACAATGCGCCCAACCGCAGGATATTGCGGTCCAGGTGAATTTTTCCGACCATCACGCCGTGCAGATGCGCAACAAAATTGCGCGCGCCGGCCGAAATACGGTCGGTTTTCCTTGACTCCGCGGGAAGGGTGAGGGGCCGTGCCGCGCGGCCGAATCTGCTGCTTGTCGGCCCGCCGACCCCTGCCCGGGCCCGCACGGGCAGAGACTCACGGGAAGACGGCCTGCAAGACCCGCGGAATCGAAGAGGTGGGATGGGTTCCCATGGCGCCCCCGCCGTCCCACCATTTCCCATGCGCGCCGCGGCGGAGGGGGCGGCGGCGCGCGGGGATCAGGGGGAGGGCGTCAGGCCGCGCCCTGCTCCACCAGCCGGCGGGCGAGCGCGGCGTAGGAGTCGGCCGCCGGCCCCTCGCCCGCGGCAACGGGCGTGCCCGAATCGCCCGCGACCCGCGTTTCGAGCTCGAGCGGCAGCGCGCCGAGGAAGGGCAGGCCGAGTTTCTCCGCCTCCGCCTGCACCCCGCCCTGCCCGAAGAGATGCGCCTCGTGGCCGCAGTTCGGGCAGACATAGGTCGACATGTTCTCGATCAGCCCCAGCACCGGCGTCTTGAGCTTGTCGAACATGTCGAGGGCGCGGCGCGCGTCCATCAGCGCCACGTCCTGCGGGGTCGAGACCACGAGCGCGCCGGTCACCTGGTAGCGCTGGCAGAGCGTCAGCTGCACGTCGCCCGTGCCGGGCGGAAGATCGACCACGAGGATGTCGAGATCGCCCCACGCCACCTGCCCGAGGAGCTGCTGGAGCGCGCCCATCAGCATCGGCCCGCGCCAGACGACCGCTTCCTCGGGCTTCAGCATCAACCCGATCGACATCATCGTGACGCCGTGGGCGTGCAGCGGCTCGATCGTCTTGCCGTCGGGCGAGCCGGGCTTCTTCGAGACGCCCATCATCCGCGGCTGCGAGGGGCCGTAGATGTCGGCGTCGAGGAGCCCCACCCTGCGGCCCTGCTTCGCCAGCGCCACGGCGAGGTTGGCCGAGACGGTGGACTTGCCCACGCCCCCCTTGCCCGAGCCGACTGCCACGATCCGGTCGATGCCCTGCACTTTCGCCGGGCCGCCCTGCTGTTGCGTGGGGTGGCGACCGATCTTGATGTCGGGCGGCGGCGCCGTGGGTTGCGCGGCTTGCGCCGGCGCGTTGCCCGCAGGCCCGTGCGCGGTGAGCACCACGGTCGCCTTCGTCACGCCCGGCAGCCTCGCCACCACCTGTTCGGCGGCCTGCCGGACCGGGGCGAGCGCCTGCGCCTCGCCCGAATCGGCGGCCTCGAGCACGAACGACACCGCGCCTTCCGGCGTCACCGTCAGCGCGCGCACCAGATCGCGCGAGACCACGTCGCGCCCATCTGGCAGCGTCAGCCGCCGCAGCGCCTGCATCACCTCGTCCCGCGTGACCGCCATGCGCCCCTCCTTACCGTGCCGTTCGTTGTTGCGCACAACGTGGCGGCTGGCTCGGGACATGCAAGGGCGAACGGAGCGTTGCGAAACCGCCCCGATACCGGGCATCCCTGCCGAAAAATAGGTCAGTCCTGCGTATGCATTTTCTGCATAGCAGCATTGAGCCCCGCGCTATTGTGCAAGCGCAGCATCCGCGTATCTTCAAATCAACGGAACGGGGCTGGGGTCGCCGACGGGGCGAAACCCGGGAGGCGGCCAAGGGCCCCGGAACACACGGTTCAGAAAGCCCTTCCTCCTCCCTGGGTTTTCTGTATCTGGCGGCGGCACCTTCCTCCTCCCTGGTGTCGTCGCCTTTTTCTTTTGTGGAACAGCCGCAGGGCTCTGGCCGGCCCGGCCGCGCGCATCCTCCTCACGCGCGCGGCCGTGCCGGCCCCTCCCTCCTCAACTGCGGAACTCGGCCCCCCGGGTCGACAGCGCCTCGGGCGGCGGCAGCGTCCCGTTGCCCGCGATGTGCTCGCACAGCGCCATCACGTCCTCGATGTCGACCGGCTTGCGCATGACCGCCCAGATCGAGGGGGCCATCGCGAACAGCTCTCCCTGGGGATAGAGCGCGGTTCCGGTAATCACGACGACCTTGCAAGCCGGATTGAGGTAGGTCGCGAAGTTGGCGACCGACACGCCGTCGGTTTCGCCGAGGAAAAGATCGAGCAGGACGAGATCGAACGGCTCTGCCATCAGCATGTCGCGTGCGGCGGGCTCGGTCTCGACCTGGCGGGCGGTGTGGCCGGCACGCTCGATCACCGCACCCCAGAGCGCACGGAGATTCGGGTCGTCCTCGACAACCAGTACTTTCAAATGCCTGTCCTCGCTGCAGGCGCGCCCCGGGCGTGCCCATGAATCGGTCGCGTGACAGTTACCCAGAAAACTTGCCGCAGGTCAAAACGGCACATCCCCTGCCTGCGCCGCGGGCAGGAGAAATTTCGCCAAGACCTTCTTCACGCCCGCCTTGTCGAAGGCGACGGCCAGCTTGTCACCCTCGATATCGGTCACCTCGCCGTAGCCGAACTTCTGGTGGAAGACGCGCTCGCCCACGGAGAAGGCCGACACCGCCTCGGCGTCGATCACCATGGTGCGCGTCTCGCGCGGCTGGCTCATGGGGCGCTCGGCCGCCCGCGCCTGCATCCGCCGCCAGCCCGGCGAGTTGTAGACATCGGCCCGCGCCGCCCGCTCGTGCAGATCGGAGCGTTGCCGCTCCATGATTTCGGGCGAGGCCCCCGCGGCGAGGCCGCTCGCCATGCCTGCCGCGCCGTAGCCGCCGCCGTAGAGGCCCGGCGGCGTCAGCACCTCGACATGGGCCTCGGGCAACTCGTCGATGAAGCGCGAGGGAAGCGCCGATTGCCACTGACCGTAGACCCGCCGGTTGGCCGCGAACGAGATGGTGCAGAGCCGCTCGGCCCGCGTGATGCCGACATAGGCGAGCCGCCGCTCTTCCTCGAGACCCTTGAGCCCGCTTTCGTCCATCGAGCGCTGCGACGGGAACAGGCCATCCTCCCAGCCGGGCAGGAAGACGACGGGAAACTCGAGCCCCTTGGCCGCGTGCAGCGTCATCAACGTCACTTTCGCGACATCGTCCTCGGCCTCGTTGTCCATGATCAGCGCGACATGCTCGAGAAAGCCCTGGAGATTTTCAAATTCTTCGAGGGCCTTCACCAACTCCTTGAGGTTTTCCAGCCTTCCCGGCGCCTCGGGCGTCTTGTCGTTCTGCCACATCAGGGTGTAGCCCGCCTCGTCGAGGATCTGTTCGGCCAGCTCGATGTGGCTCTGCCCTGGGTCGCGCGCCGCGCGCGCCCAGCGATCGACCCCCGCGATCAGGTCGGACAGCGCCGCGGCGCCCTTTCCGGTCAGTCCCTTCGACGCGAGCAGAAGCCGCGCGCCCTCGAGCAGGCTCACGCCATTGGTGCGGGCCGTCACCTGGATCTTCTGCTGCGCCTTGTCGCCCAGACCCCGCTTGGGCGTGTTCACGATCCGCTCGAAGGCGAGATCGTCGTCGGGGCTGGTCGCCAGCCGGAAATACGCCATCGCGTCGCGGATCTCCATCCGCTCATAGAAGCGGGGGCCGCCGATGACGCGATAGGGCAGACCGATCGTCAGGAAGCGGTCCTCGAAGGCGCGCATCTGGTGCGAGGCGCGCACGAGAATGGCGCAACGGTCGAGAGGAACGGGCTCCATCCCCCGCGTGCCGTGGCCCAGCGCCTCCAGTTCCTCGCCCACCCATCGCGCTTCTTCCTCGCCATCCCAATGACCTATGAGGCGAACCTTCTCCCCTTCTTCAGATTCGGTCCACAAGGTCTTGCCAAGTCGGCCCTTGTTGGCGGCGATAACGCCCGACGCGGCGGCGAGGATGTGCGGCGTCGAGCGATAGTTCTGCTCGAGCCGGATCACCTTGGCACCGGGAAAGTCGGTCTCGAACCGCAGGATGTTGCCCACCTCGGCGCCCCGCCAGCCGTAGATCGACTGGTCGTCGTCGCCCACGCAGCAGATGTTCTTGTGCCCGCCCGCCAGCAGCCGAAGCCACATGTACTGGGCGACGTTCGTGTCCTGGTACTCGTCGACAAGGATGTAGCGGAACCAGCGGCGGTAATGCTGGAGAATGTCGTCGTGGGCCTGGAAGATGGTGAGCATGTGCAGCAGCAGGTCGCCGAAATCGACGGCGTTCAGCGTGCGCAGACGCGCCTGGTACTGCCCGTAGAGTTCCACGGCCCGCCGGTCGAAGGCATTGGCCTCCGAGGCCGGCACGGAATCGGGCGTCCACGCCCGGTTCTTCCAGTTGTCGACGATGCCGGACAGCATCCGCGGCGGCCAGCGCTTCTCGTCGATGCCGGCGGCCTGGATGAGCTGCTTGAACAGGCGCAGCTGATCGTCGGTGTCGAGGATCGTGAAGTTCGACTTAAGGTCGACCAACTCGGCATGGCGGCGCAACAGCTTCACGCAGATCGCGTGGAAGGTGCCGAGCCACGGCATCCCCTCCACCGTGTGGCCCATCAGGCCGGACACGCGCTCCTTCATCTCGCGCGCCGCCTTGTTGGTGAAGGTCACGGCGAGGATCTCGTTGGGCCGCGCCGTGCCGGTGGCGAGCAGATGCGCGATGCGCGCGGTCAGCGCCCGCGTCTTGCCCGTGCCCGCGCCCGCGAGCATCAGCACCGGCCCCTCCAGCGCCTCCACCGCGTCGCGCTGGGCGGGGTTCAGCCCCTCGAGATAGGGGGGTGCGGCCTGCGCCATGGCGCGTTGCGAGAGGGGCACGGCCTGCTCGAATGCCTCGAAATCGTCGTAGCTGCTCATTGCGAGAGAGTAGCGCGATCCGACCGCGAATTAAAGAAGCGTTCCACGAATGTTCCTTCCGTTGCGCCCCGGTCGCTCGCCAGTCGCCTCGCCGGTCGCCCCATCCTCGCGCCGATGCGACAGCGCCCCCCGCTTTCGCTCGGGGCACGGGCGCGGCATAGGGGGTGCATGAGCCTCGACCAGACGCATCCCGCGATCGCCGACCTCGCGCGCACCGCGCGGCGCCGCATCCCCCATTTCGCATGGGAATACCTGCACAGCGCCGTGGGCGAAGAGACGGCGCGCGACGGGGCGGAGGCCGCGCTCGACGGAGTGCGCTTCGTGCCGCGCGCACTCCGGGCGGTCACGCAGCCCGACCTCTCGGCGCGACTGATGGGACGAGACTACCCCCTGCCCTTCGGCTTCGCGCCCGTGGGCATGTCGGGCCTTGTCTGGCCGGGGGCGGAAGAGATGCTCGCCCGCCTCGCCGCCCGCGAGGGCGTGCCCTACACCCTCTCCACCGTGTCGGCCTCGACGCCCGAAAAGGTCGGGCGGCGCGTGGGCGAACAGGGATGGTTCCAGCTCTACCCGCCGGGCCAGCCCGAGATCCGCGACGATCTCTGCCGGCGGGCACGCGAGGCGGGCTTTCACACGCTGGTGCTGACGGCCGACGTGCCCGCGCCCTCGCGGCGAGAACGGCTGCGGCGAGCGCGGCTGTCGAACCCGATGCGCCTGACGCCGCGCACGGTGCTCGACGCGGCGCGGCGGCCGGCCTGGGCGCTCGGCCAGCTCTCCCGCGGTATCCCCAGCCTCGAGACGCTGGCGCCCTACGCCCGGACGGCGCAGGCGCGCGGCTCGACCGAGCACGTCGGCTACCTGCTGCGCTGCGCCCCCGACATCGACTACCTGCGCGCGCTGCGGCAGGCGTGGGAGGGGCCGCTGGTGGTCAAGGGGATCCTCGACCCCGAGGGCGCGCAAGCCGCAGTCGCGGCGGGGGCCGACGCGATCTGGGTGTCGAACCACGGCGGGCGGCAGTTCGACGGCGGGCCGGCGCCGATCCGCCAGTTGCCGCTGATCCGTGCCGCGCTCGGGCCGGACGTGCCGGTGATCTACGACAGCGCCATCCGCTCGGGCCTCGACATCCTGCGCGCGCTCGCGCTCGGCGCCGATTTCGTCATGGTCGGCCGCGCGGTGCATTACGGTCTGGCGGCCTTCGGGGCGGTGGGCGCGGCGCATGCCGTCCATGTCCTGCGCGAGCAGATGACGGCCGATCTCTGCCAACTCGGCTGCGCCCGCCTCGCCGACCTGCCTGGCCACCTCGCCGCCGCCGCAGGCTGACGGCCGCCGGAGCACCCGCCCGCGGCGTCTTTCCGTTCCGGATACGCCCGCCGGAGGCGCCGCCCGAGCGGCTGGCCGACGGGGGCGCTACATGCGCTCACGCGAATGTTTACGCGCCCCCGGAAAGTCCATAGACCTGTCTCGCACAGCGCCGGAGGGGCCATGCCAGAGTTCAGCAAGATCCTCATCGCCAACCGCGGCGAGATCGCGATCCGCGTGATGCGCGCCGCCAACGAGCTCGGCAAGCGCACGGTCGCGGTCTATGCCGAGGAGGACAAGCTCAGCCTGCACCGCTTCAAGGCCGACGAGGCCTACCGCATCGGCGAGGGCCTCGGCCCCGTGCAGGCGTATCTGTCCATCGACGAGATGATCCGGGTCGCGCGCGAGGCGGGCGCCGACGCGATCCACCCAGGCTACGGGCTGCTCTCGGAGAACCCCCAATTCGTCGACGCCTGCCGCGAGGCCGGCATCACCTTCATCGGGCCCAGGGCCGAGACGATGCGTGCCCTCGGCGACAAGGCGAGCGCGCGGCGCGTGGCCATCGAGGCGGGGGTGCCCGTGATCCCCGCGACCGAGGTGCTGGGCGACGACATGGAGGCGATCCGCGCCGAGGCCGAGGTCATCGGCTACCCACTGATGCTCAAGGCGTCGTGGGGCGGCGGTGGCCGGGGCATGCGCCCGGTGATGGGCCCCGACGAGCTGGCCGACAAGGTGCGCGAGGGACGGCGCGAGGCCGAGGCCGCCTTCGGAAACGGCGAGGGCTACCTAGAGAAGATGATCCCCCGCGCCCGCCATGTCGAGGTGCAGATCCTCGGCGACAGCCACGGCGCCATCTACCACCTGTGGGAACGCGACTGCTCGGTCCAGCGGCGCAACCAGAAGGTGGTGGAGCGTGCGCCCGCTCCCTACCTGTCGGCCGCCCAGCGCGAGCAGCTCTGCGCGCTCGGCAAGAAGATCGCCGAGCATGTGGGCTACGAATGCGCCGGCACCGTCGAGTTCCTGATGGATATGGAATCGGGCGAGTTCTACTTCATCGAGGTGAACCCGCGCATCCAGGTCGAGCACACCGTGACCGAAGAGGTCACCGGTATCGACATCGTCCGCGCGCAGATCCTGATCGCCGAGGGCAAGAGCCTCGTCGAGGCTACCGGCACCGCGTCGCAATACGACGTCGAGCTGTCGGGGCACGCCATCCAGTGCCGAATCACCACCGAGGATCCGACCAACACCTTCATCCCCGATTATGGCCGCATCACCGCCTATCGCGGCGCCACCGGCATGGGCATCCGACTCGACGGGGGCACGGCCTATTCCGGCGCGGTCATCACCCGCTACTACGATTCGCTGCTCGAGAAGGTGACCGCCTGGGCACCCACGCCCGAGGCCGCCATCGCACGCATGGACCGCGCCCTGCGCGAGTTCCGCATCCGGGGCGTTGCGACCAACATCTCGTTCGTCGAGAACCTGCTCAAGCACCCGAAATTCCTCAACAACGAGTACCATACCAAGTTCATCGACGAGACGCCCGAACTGTTCGACTTCAAGGCGCGGCGCGACCGGGCGACGAAGATCCTCACCTTCATCGCCGACGTCACGGTGAACGGGAACCCCGAGGTCGAGGGCCGCCCTCGCCCCCATGCCGAGTTGCGCACGCCCAAGGCGCCCCCACATCGGGCCGAGGCGCCCGCCCCCGGCACGCGCAACATCCTCGAGGAGTTCGGGCCGCAGGCGGTGGCCGACTGGATGGCCGAGCAGACGCAGCTGCTGATCACCGACACCACGATGCGCGACAGCCACCAGTCGCTGCTGGCCACGCGGATGCGCTCGATCGACATGATCCGGGTCGCGCCCGCCTACGCCCACAACCTGCCGCAGCTCTTCTCGGTGGAATGCTGGGGCGGCGCGACGTTCGACGTGGCCTACCGCTTCCTGCAGGAATGCCCGTGGCAGCGCCTGCGCGACCTGCGTGCGCGGATGCCCAACATCATGACCCAGATGCTGCTGCGCGGCGCCAACGGCGTGGGCTACACCAACTATCCCGACAATGTGGTGAAGTTCTTCGTCAAGACGGCCGCCGAGTCGGGCGTCGACGTGTTCCGGGTCTTCGACTCGCTCAACTGGGTCGAGAACATGCGCGTGGCGATGGACGCAGTGCTGGAGGCCGAAAAGGTCTGCGAGGGGTCGGTCTGCTACACCGGCGACCTGCTCGACCCCGATCGTTCGAAGTACGACCTGAAATACTACGTCGAGACGGGCAAGGCCCTGAAGGAGGCCGGCGCGCACATCCTCGGCGTCAAGGACATGGCGGGCCTGCTGAAACCCGGCGGCGCGCGCGTGCTGATCCGCGCGCTGAAGGAAGAGGTGGGCCTGCCCATCCACCTGCACACCCACGACACCGCCGGCATTGCCTGCGCCACCATCCTCGCCGCCGCCGACGAGGGGGTCGACGCCGTCGACTGCTCGATGGACGCGCTGTCGGGCAACACCGCGCAGGCCACGCTCGGCACCATCGTCGAGGCGCTCCGGCGGGCCGACCGCGACACCGGGCTCGACATCGAGGCGGTGCGCGCGATCTCGAATTACTGGGAGCAGGTGCGCGGCCACTACGCCGCCTTCGAGACCGGCCAGCAGGCGCCCGCCTCCGAGGTCTACCTGCACGAGATGCCGGGCGGACAGTTCACCAACCTCAAGGCGCAGGCCCGCTCGATGGGGCTGGAGGAGCGCTGGGGCGAGGTCGCCCACACCTATGCCGACGTGAACGAGATGTTCGGCGACATCGTGAAGGTCACGCCGTCGTCGAAGGTGGTGGGCGACATGGCGCTGATGATGGTCTCCCAGGGCCTGACCCGGGCCGACATCGAGGAGGGCAGCCGCGACATCGCCTTCCCGGACTCGGTCATCGAGATGATGAAGGGGTATCTCGGCCAGCCCCCCGGCGGCTGGCCCGCGAAGATCCAGAAGCGCATCCTGAAGGACGAGACCCCGATCACCGAACGCCCCGGTGCGCTGCTGCCGCCCGAGGATCTCGAGGCGAGGCGGGCCGAGATCTCCGACCGGCTCGGCGGCGAGGAGGTCGACGACGAGGACCTCGCGGGATACCTGATGTATCCCAAGGTGTTCACCGACTACGCGCTGAAGCACCAGGATTACGGGCCGGTGCGCACGCTCGACACGCGGACCTTCTTCTACGGCATGGCGCCGGGCGACTCGATCTCGCCCGAGATCGACCCGGGCAAGACGCTCGAGATCGTGATGCAGACCGTGGGCGAGACCAACGAGGAAGGCGAAGTGCGCGTCTTCTTCGAGCTCAACGGCCAGCCCCGCACGGTGCGGGTGCCGAACCGCCGGGTGAAGGCGACCCACGTCGCCCGGCCGAAGGCCGAGACGGGCAATGCCGCCCATGTCGGCGCGCCGATGCCCGGGGCCATCGCCTCGGTCCCTGTGCAGGCGGGGGCAAGGGTGCGCTCCGGAGACCTGCTGGTGACCATCGAGGCGATGAAGATGGAGACCGGCCTGCACGCCGAGCGCGACGCGGTGGTCAAGGCCGTGCACGTTCGCCCCGGCGACCAGGTCGACGCCAAGGACCTGCTGGTGGAGTTCGAGTAGCCGGGGCATGCGCCCTGCCCCGACCGGCCCGCGCGGCCGCAACCGTTGGTGGGGGCGCTGCCCCCGTCGCCGCTGCCGCGGCGACTCCCCCGGGATATTTCGAGCAAGAAGAAGCCGGGGCCGGCTTTGGCCCGGTCTCGGTCGGGGGCGGGGCGTGCACCAGAGAGCGATGCCCGCGCGGCCGGGGTCGGCGGGCCGGCACGCATTCCGTGCGGGGCACGCGGACAGCCCGGCCCCGCACGGATAAGGGGAGGCGCGGGCCTAGGCGGCCGCCCTGCGGCGTAGCAAGGCTGCTGCGCCAACCGCAGCCGCGAGGAGCGGCAGGGAGCCCGGCAGCGGGATGGCGGGGGGCGCGGAGGTGGAGACCTGCCACGTGCGGCCCGGCCCCGTCGGACTGGAGAGGTCGGCCACGAGAGGCGCCGCGAGGCCGTCGAAGGCGACCTCGACCACCCCGCCGTTCAACAGGATATCGAAATCGGACACGGTCGCGTCGCCGGAGTCGGGGTCGATGTCGGTCTTGAAGCCGATGCTCTCGCCCGGGTCGAACCCGGTCGTGACGAAAACGATCTCGTCTGGGCGCAGGCCGCCGCCCGGGAAGCACGACCCCGTTTCCGGCGTCGAGACGGTAAGGGTGCCGCCCGGGGGCGACAGGAGATCCTCCACGCAGTCGAAGTTGTATTTTGTGTCGCCGATGCCGACACGCCCGCCGAGAATCCGGCGGGTATCGGAGGTGTTGGTGATCGAGAACGACGGGCCGTTCGCGCTGCCGGCGATCTCGAGCGAGAACCCGATGCTGGACGCTTGGGCGGTACTGGTCACGCCGGCGACGATCCCGGCGACGATAAGGACACGAAACAAGAGCTCCCGACGGCCTCGACGCGCGCGCCGCAGCGCCTGCGTGCGCCCGCCACGGGCGCACGGCGCGAGCGGCAGCAGCGCGGGCCATCTCGCGGCGTCAGGTTGCGCGAGCGCTCATTTTTCCCTTGAAGCCCTGAGCGGGCTTGGGTAACAGACCGACACTTCACGGGGCGGGCGTAGCTCAGGGGTAGAGCATTACCTTGCCAAGGTAAGGGTCGTGAGTTCGAATCTCATCGCCCGCTCCAGAAGTCTTTCGATCAGTCGCACCATCGGCGCTGACCTCCGGGGGTCGGGATGGTGCGGATTCTGGCCCGGTGCAACTGCCGGTTAATTCCTCTCGCCTAGACGGACGCGGACACGACCGGAGGATCCGCGCCGATGACCACGTCGAAGGGCTCGCAACCGAAACAGCCTGGGCCGCCGCTCGCTGAGGCCGCCGCGGCGCTTCTTGCCGACGACATCCTGCTCGCCTTCGACGCCGGGTCGGGCGCGCTGGCCGGCGCCTCGTCTGCCGCGGCGGAGCGTCTGGGCCTGCCGGTGGAGGGCGATGCCGGCCGCGCCTTCGCCGACCTCGTCGCGCCCGCCGGCGAGGAGGGGGCCGACCTGTGGTGGGAGGCGAGCTCGGGGTCGCGCACCGCCTGGTCGGGCGCACTGATCTCGACCGAGGGCGCGCGCCTCGAGGCGGCGTTCCGTTCCGCGCTTCACGGCCCCGCAGAGGGGCCGCGCCATCTGGTCGTCGCCGCGCTGCCGTTGCCCGAGGCGCCGCCGGCGCCCCCCGCCCCACCGGGCCTGTGGGAGGTGATCGAACCCGCGCTCGGCGTGATCGAGTACGATTCCGACGGGATCGTGACCGCCGCCAACGAGCGGGCGACTATGGCGCTCGAATTCTTCGCCGACCCGATCGAGGGCAAGCACCACGACACGCTCTGGCCCCCCTCGGTGACGATGTCGCCCGATTACGCCGAGTTCTGGGAGAAGCTGCGCCAGGGCCGCACCGTCGAGGGTCGGCACGAGCACGTCTCGGGCATGGGCGAGACCGTCTGGCTGCAATCGGTCTTCATCCCGCGCCGGGGCCCCGAGGGCCATGTGACCGGCGTCGTGCAATGCCTGATGGACGTGTCCGACACCACGGTGAAGGCCGCCGCCGAGACCGAGGTCGCGGCCGCGCTGGAGGCGGCGACGGCCGTCGCCGTGTTCGACTCCGAGGGCCACCTGACCCGCGCCAACGAGGCGTTCCTGGGCCTCTACGGCATCGAGCAGGACGACGCGATCGGCATGAAGCACGACCGGATGGTCGACCCCGAATTCGCCCGCGGCCGCGTCTACCGCGAGGCGTGGGAAGGTCTGGCCGAGGGCCGCGCCGCCGAGATCGACGTCAAGCACGTCACCAAGGCCGGGCGCGCGCGCTGGATGGGCATGACGCTCGCCCCGGTCACGGGGGCCGACGACACGCTCAAGAAGGTGATCGCCGCCGCCCGCGACATCACGGAGGCCAAGCAGCGCGCCACGCAGCTCGGCGAGTTGCACGAATCGCTGGAGCGCGTGCGCCCGCGGGTGGAATTCGATCTCTCTGCCAAGCTGATCGAGGCCAACCTGCCCTTCCGCAAGCTCTTCGCCGCCGACGAGGAAGAGCTGCTGGGCCTCGAGCATGCCGCGCTGTGCGACGCCGACTTCGGCCGCTCGCGCCGGCACGACGAGTTCTGGGACAAGCTGGTCGCGGGCCAGGAAGTGGCCGGCGAGTTCCGCCGCTACGCGCCCTCGGGTCAGGAGCTCTGGCTGCAGATGAGCTATACCCCCGTTACCAATGCCGAGGGCCGCGTCACCCGCATCGCGGCCGTTGCACAGGACGTCACCAATGCCAAGAAGGAGGCGCTGGGCACGGCCAGTCGCCTCGCCGCCATCGAGCAGGCCGTGCCGATGGCCGAATTCGAGCTCGACGGCACGCTCAACACCGCCAACAAGGCGTATCTCGACACGCTCGGCTATTCGCTCGGCGAGGTGCGGGGGCGTCCGCACTCTATGTTCTGCGACACCGACTTCACGCCCGAGGCGGAGCAGAAGGCAATGTGGGAGGCGCTTCGCAGCGGCGAGCCCATCACGGGCGAGGTCCGGCGCGCCGCATCGGGCGGCCGCGAATTGTGGCTGCGCACCACCTACGCCCCTGCCCTCGATCGAGCCGGCCAGCCGACCCGTGTGGTGCAGGTCGCGGTCGATGTCACGAAGGCGGTGCTGGCGCGGGCCGAGGGAGACTCGCGCTGGGACGCGGTCAACAACGGCTTCGGCGTCGTGGAGTTCGATCCCGACGGCAACATCGTGGAGGCCAACGAGCAGTTCCTGCGGCTCATGGGCTATTCGCGGCGCGATATCTACGGCCAGCACCACAGCATGTTCTGCACCCCCGATTACGTGCAGACGCAGGAGTACCGCGACTTCTGGATCGCGCTCGGCAAGGGCGAGCCGCTGCGCGGCCGCTTCCACCGCGTCGGGCGGTTCAACCGCGACGTGCATATCCTGGCCAGCTACAGCCCGATCCGCGACACCGCCGGCAGGGTGGTGCGCGTCATCAAGTTCGCCACCGACATTTCCGATCACGTGGCGCTGGAGCGGCTCGCCGCGGAAAAGGCCGACGCGGTGCGCGACGAGCTGCAGCGGCTGGTGCAGGCACGCAGCGAGATCGAGATCCGCTCGGGCGAGATCCGCGGCGCCACCGCGCGGTCGCGCGACCGGGCCGAGTCGAACCGCTCGCGCCTGAAGGAGCTCGCCGGCGTGCTCGAGGCGACGGGCCGCGCGGCCTCGGACATGTCCGAAGTCGTCGAGACGATCGGCGACATCGCCGTGCAGACCAACCTGCTCGCCTTCAACGCCGCGATCGAGGCGGCGCGCGCGGGCGAGCACGGCGTCGGCTTCTCCATCGTGGCCGACGAGGTGCGCAAGCTGGCCGAACGCAACGGCGAGGCGGCGCGCTCGATCACCCGCCTGATCGAACGGGCGACGGGCGAGCTGTCGCGCGGGGCCGCCGGATCGGCCGAGACCGAGGCCGATCTCGGCACGGTCGCCGACGATCTGGGCGCCGCGCTGCAGCAGCTGGAGGCGCTCGCCGGCTCCGCGGCGCTGCAGAACGAGGCAGCGGGCAGCATCGAGGGCCTGGTCACCGACCTCGAGGGCGCAGCGCGCCGATGAGCGCCGCGACGACCGATCGAGGCGCCGGCGACCGCGGCGCGGAGGCCCCCGACCCGGACCGGTCCGGCCGGCCGGCGCAGCCCGGCGCCGGGGAGGCCGCGCACGGCGCCCTCGCCGCGACGGCCGTCGGCGCAAGCTCCGGTGAGGACGTCAGTCTCCGCGATGCCCGGCCGACGGGTGCGCAGCCCGGCGGCGCCGACACCGGCGCCGGGGCTATGGGCACCGACCCGGGCAATGTCGCCGGTACCCCGGCTTCCTCCGGAGGGCAGGCCGCGGCCAGCCCGCCGAGCGGCGCGGGCGAGACCGCCGCGCCGGGCGGCGACGAGCACGCCCTGTTGCGGCTCGGGATCGCCCGCTGCGGGTCGGCATGCATCGGGATCCCCATCGCGAACCTCGCCGAGGGCTGCCGCGTGAAGTCCCTCGGTCCGCTGCTGCATCCCGCGCCCGGCCTTCTCGGAGCGCTCCGTCTGAGGGGCCTTCTTGTGCCCGTCTTCGACCTCGGCGCCTTTACCGACCGCGTGCCGCGCCGGGATTCTGAACTGCCGGACTATGCGGTGATCCTTCGGTCCGGTCATCGGCTGGTGGGTCTCGCCGTGGACGAGATCGAGGGTCTTCTCCAGGCGCGGGCCGGAGACATCCAGCGAATCCAGGGCCTCGAGAGCGAGGACCAGCCGAGGGCCGCGCACGGGGGCGACACCGCGGGCCGCCCCGGCGACGAACCCCGGCTTTCTGCCTGCGCCCTCGTCAGCCGCATCGTGCAGGGCAGCCTGCTGCACGCCGACGAGGTCATTTCGGTGCTCGACCCCGAACGCCTCTTCGCCTGCCCCGACATCCTGTCCGTCCCGGCTTCGCGGCGGGCCGCGTCGGGCACGGTTGCCGCACACGGCCCGGTCGGGTCCGTTCCGGCCGGCACGGAACCGCTGGAAGCGGATCCTGCCCGTTTCGGCGCCGTCGACCCCGGCAAGGGCCCGGCGGCCTCTGCCGCCGGCGCGCCGCGGGGCGATCGAGGCCGCACGCCCCCGGCGGACGGCAATGGCCGGCCCGCAGGTGCATCCGGGGATGGCCTCGCAGAGCCGCACGCCCCCCCGGACCGCGACGCCGGCGCGGCCCCCGGCGAGCGCGGGCCCGCCGTTCCGGGTGCGGGGCCGGCCGGGGGCGGGCGCGCCCGCATCGGGCCCGAGCAGATGGGCCGCGGGACCGAGCCGCTCCTGACATTTTCCGCCGGCGGAGCGAGCTTTGCCCTGCTGGCCACCGCCGTTCACGCCACGGTGCCCCGATCGGCCATCGAGCAGAACTCGCTGTCGGGTGGCATGTGCATCGGCAGCATCACCCATCATCGGCAGCGCATCCCCGTGCTGCGTACCGAGGCGCTGACTGGTCTGGGCACGCCCTCCGACACCATCGAGACAGAGATCGTCCTCGTGCGCACATCCGAGGAGGAGCGCATCGGCCTGGCCGTGGACACGATCAACCGCATGATCGCCGCCGAGGCCGAACGAATGCGACCGGTGCCCCCCGCCGTCGCGGGCGGGCGGGGTCTGTTCAAGGGTGTGATCTCCACCGCCGGCGACGGCGAGCAGATCTTCGTCCTCGACCCGGAGCGGCTCTCCGCCCACCCCGACATCGTCGAGCTGTCCGCCCTCTCGCGCCGCCCCAGGAAGGAAAGGAAGCGCGCCACGCTGCGCAGCGAGATCCGAACCGACGTCGTGCAGGAAAGGCTGCGGCACCTCGTGTTCGACGTGGGCACCAGCGTGGCGGCGCCCGCCGAGCAGATCGTGCGCATCCTCACCCCTCCAGAGGCGGTGACGCCCACCTCCGCCACCACCGCGCCGGGCGTCGAGGGCGTGTTCCTGCTCGAAGGGGGTCCCGTCCTCTATGTCGACCTGGCCGCGCATCTCGGCCTCTCGTCACGGCCGGTCGACGCGGTTGGCGGCCGCGTGCTGCTCGTGGGGCGGGGCCCGCACCGCATAGGCTTCGTCGTCCACTCGGTCGATGGCATCGAGACATCGGAATGGCGACGCGACGGGCAGACCGGGGGCGGGCGGATCGTGCAGCTCGGCCGCGGCGCTGACCGGGTGATCCTGCCCGCGATCGACCTCCACCGCCTTGCAGACGGGCTGACGGCCCCGCCCGTGGATTCGGGCGCCTGAGCGGGCGGGGACCGTCGCGCACCCCGGCTCGGGATGTGTCCCCTTCCTCGCCCGACCGCGCGGTGCGACGCCGCCCGGCCACTACGCCCCATGCGCCGCGACCCATGCGCCGCGCCCGATCCGCCCCGCCCGATCCGCCACGCCGCCGACCGGCGAGGCGAGAGGCGGGCCGGGCCGGCCTTTGGGGAGCCGTTTACCGACCCGAAACGACCGACATGGTAGCGACGGCGAAAAGGAAGACCGGAGAAGCCGTGACCCCTCCCTTTGCCCCCGACACGATCCGCGCACTCCCTCCGGAATCCCATCCGGCGCGAGAGCTCGACATTGCAGCGCCTGCCGCGTCCGGCGAGCGCCCGTCGCCGGCACCGGGTGACGTCGCCCCGGCGCCCGGCGCCGACGCCACCGCGGGCGCTCCCACCGCCGACGATGCGACGCCTGCCGCGACTTCGGCGCCCGGGGACGTGCCGGGCGCCGCCGAGGCGCAGGCGGCGCCCGCCGCGATATCGCTGCGACACGCGACGGGCCAGGGCAGGGACATCGCCGTGCCGCGCCCGTGGACGGAGGCCGGCACGTCGCGCTCCTTCTTCGAGGACGGCGAGCTGCATTCGCTGCAGAGCCGTGCGATCGCCTATCTGCGGGCAGGCGTGGCCGTCCGCTTCCAGGGCCCCGCGGGCACCGGCAAGACGGCCATGGCGCTGCGGGTCGCCCACGCCCTCGGCCGCCCCGTCGCGTTCCTCACCGGCCACAGCCAGATGACGCCAGACGACCTGATCGGCCGCGAGGCGGGCTTTCGCAGCTCTCGCATCGAGGACAAGTACATCGCCAGCGTCCGCCGCACCGAGACGCGCACGCGCGCCGACTGGCAGGAGGGCCCGCTGGCCAGCGCCATGCGGCTGGGACAGACGCTCGTCTACGACGAGTTCACCCGCGCTCCGCCCGAAGCGAACGCCGCGCTGCTCTCGGTGCTCGAAGAGGGCGTGCTCGTGGTCCATCACCCGGAGCGCGGGCCCGACATCCTCGCCGCCTCACCAGACTTCCGCCTGGTGCTGACGTCGAATCCCGCCGATTACCGCGGCACGTCCGAGGCGCCCGACGCGCTGCTCGACCGGCTCGTGACGTTCGAGCTCGCGGGCCACTCCGTCGAGACCGAAGCCGGGATCGTGTCGGCCGCCACCGGCATCCCCCGTCCGCAGGCCGAGCGGGTGGTGACCCTCCTGCGCACCCTGCGGCTGCGCGAGGGCGAGCGTGTCGGGAGCGCTGGCGCGCCCGGCGCGCCTGCCATGCCGGTCTCGATGCGCACCGCGATCCTGATCGCGCGCCTCCTCGTGGCGCAAGGCATCCCGGCCGACGGCCGCGATGCGCGCTTCGTGCAGATCTGCGCCGATGTGCTGCGCGGGCGCCTGTCGCGCTCCGACACCGAGGCTGCCGTCGCCGCCTGCCTCGGTGGCGGCGCGACCTCGCCAACCTCACCATCCGGAAGAGGGTCGTCCCCATGAGAAAGCCCGCCACAGCCCTGCATCGCCGCCCTCCCGCCGTCGCCCGACGCGCTGCGCGCACGCGCGCCGAGGCGGCCGTCGACCTCGTTCGCGTCGAGTTCGACGCCGCGCGCCTCGAGCGCGAGATCGCCCAGCTCGATCGCCGCTCCGCCCTCGCGCGCCGCGCGCTGGAGGACGGTCGTCACCGCGCCCGTGCGCTCGTCGCGCGGCTCACCGACGAGGGAGCGCACCAATGACGGCCTCGCCCGACGCGCAGCCTGCGTCCGGCGGGCGCCGTCCCGGCGGCGAGCGCGCCTCCGCGGCCCCTCCGGCAAGGCCCGGCGCGGCAGCGCAATGGTCGGCCGAGCCCGCCGCACCGATGCCGCTCATCGAGGCCATCGCCGTGGCCCGGGCGACGGCGTCCGAGCTGACGGGCCTTCCCGTCGACGGCATTGCCGCAACGGCATCCGATGGGTCGGGCGGCTGGCGCATCACGGTCGACGTCATCGAGAGCGCGGCGCGCATGGGCGAGAACGACCTGATCGCGTCCTACGACGTACACCTCGGCTCCGACGGAGGGCTGACCGGGTTCGACCGGGCGCGGCGCTACCGCCGCGAAGACCGGGAGGGCGGAGCATGACCGGGCACGGCGTCCACGGGGCAGCGGGGGGCGACAGCCTCGCCGACGTGCTCGAGCGCATCCTCGACAAGGGCATCGTCGTGGCCGGCGATGTCTCGGTCTCGCTCGTCGGGATCGAGCTTGTGACCATTCGGCTGCGTCTGCTGGTGGCCACGGTCGACAAGGCGAAGGAACTCGGCATCGACTGGTGGGAGACCGATCCCCGCCTGTCGAGCGCGGCCCACGATGCACTGGAGGAGAACGCCGCCCTGCGCGACCGGATCGCCGCGCTGGAGGCGCGGCTGGAAGGAGCGAGCGCCTGAACCGGAGCGGCCGGGACAGGCCGCGTCGAAGCGCCGGCGCCGGGCGTCGATGCACCGCGGCAGCACAAGGAAGGGACGGGGATGAACGACGACAAGCGCAAGACGCTCGACGAGACGATATCAGAACTCGATCTCAGACTGGGCGGCCTGCTCGGCAAGCTGGGCGACGCCCTGAACGAGGCGGTCTCGCGCCTCGAGACGGGCGATGACGGCGAGGTGCGCCGCACCCACGAGATCCAGACGCCGAAGGGGCCGCTGCGGGCCGAGACCGGGGTGCGCGTCCGCCTGGGCGGGCTGGACGCAGGAGCGGTGCGTCGCCCCGCCCGCGATCCCGCCCGGCCGGTCAACGCCCCGAGTGGCGGGCGCGGCCAGAGCCCCGCTCCCGCACCGGCCCGGTCCCGGGCCGCTGCCGCGCCGCGCGCCGGCTCCGAGGCGGCCACGCAAGGCGCCCCGGATCGGCCCAGCGCCGGTGCCGATGCCGGAACGCCCCCGCGCCGCCCCCATGTGGAGGCCTACCGCGACGGGCCGCGCTGGGTGCTCTGCGCCGATCTCCCCGGCGTGACGCTACCCGAGATCGACGTGCGCATCCAGTCGGCGCACGAACGGCCAGACGTGCATGCGGCGACCGGCGACGGCACGGCCCCGCCCGGCGGCGGCGACCGGTCGATCGTGGTCGAGACGAGCGGCGCGCGCCGCTACGCGCTTGAGCATCCCCTTCCGCCCGATGCCCGGCCCGACGACATGCAGATCGTGCTGCGCAACGGCGTCCTCGAGGTCGCCCTCGGCACCGGCGACGACGGCGGCCCGGCATGACCCTGCGTGCGCACGACCCGCAGGCCGGGCCGGACGGGCCGGGGCTCTACCTATACGGCCTTGCCTCCGACCCCGACCCTGACCTCGCCGCCACCCTCGAGGGCGTCGACGGCCTCAGCGGCGAACGGCCCGCGCTCCTCGGTCTCGGCGGCCGCGCGGTGATCGCAAGCCCCCACGAATGCGGCGAGATCCTTCAGACGCGGCGGCGCATGCTCGCCCATACCCGGGTGCTCGAGACGGCGATGTCGGCCGCCACCGTTCTGCCGATGCGCTTCGGTCTGGTCGCGTCCGACATGGCCGATGTCGAGGCCATGATCGCCGAGCATGCCGCAGACATCGACACCCAGCTCGCGCGGATCGAAGGCCAGGTCGAGATCGGGCTGCGAATCCGGTTCCCGCGGGAGGCGGCGCTCGCGGCGCTGCTGGCCGAAAGGCCCGAGCTCGCGGCCGAACGCGATCGATTGCGCGGCCGCGGCGCCGGCGCCCATTTCGAGCGGATCGAACTCGGGCGGCGCGTGGCCGAGGGGCTCGACCGCCGGCGCACGGAAGCACAGCGCCAGCTTGCGGCGCGCATCGGCCCTCTCTGCACCGACCACGTGCTGCGCACCCCGGAGGAGGATGTCGAGGTGCTGCGCGCCGAGTGCCTGCTGCCCGCCGACGCAGAGCCGGGCTTCGCGGCGGCGGTGCAGGAGGCGGTCGCGCCATGCGTCTTCGCCCCCGACGCCGAACCCGCGATCCGTCTCGTCGGCCCGGTCCCGCCCTATCACTTCGTCGACCTGGTCCTGAAGCGCCCGGGCGTGGAGGCAGCCTAATGCGCCGGTCAAGCTGCGAGTGTTTTCGCGATGGGGCTGTCTGCTGTTGAGGATCGCCCAGAGGACGTTCACGCGACGTCTTGCGAGCGCGATGACGGCCTGGTTGCGGCGTTTTCCCCCGGCGCGCTTTCGGTCGTAGAAGGCGCGGCTTTCCGGATGGGAGAGTGCGACGAAGGCGGACTGGAAGAAGACGCGCTTGAGGGGTCGGTCGCCGCTGGTGGATCGTCGGATGGCGCGGGACTTGCCGGACCGACGCAGGACGGGCGTGAGCCCGGCCGCGGCGGCGAGCGCGTCGGCGCTGTGGAAGCGGGCGCGGTTTCCTGCGCAGGCGACGAACTCGGCCGTCAGCACGACCCCCATCCCCGGCAGGCTCTGGATGAGGGCCGCGTCAGGGTGGCGCGCGAGCAGGGCCGCGAGATCGGCGTCGATCTGGATGCGCGTCTCGCGGGCGCGCAGCGCCTCGGCGGCGAGGTCCTTGACCAGCCGGGCGCGGGGTTCGGCGCCGGGCACGTCGACGGTCTGGGCGCGGGCGAGCTCGACCGCCGCGCGGGCCAGGGCGTCGACGCCGCGCAGGTCGCGCGCGGCCTTCGCGAGCTGGCGGGCCATCCGCGCCGGGCTCGCGCGGCGCAGTTCGCGGGGCGCGGCGAACAGGCCGAGGAAGACGAGGCCCGCCTTGATGGTGACGTCGACGCGCCGCTCCAGCGCGGGAAACAGCGAAGAGACCAGGTCGCGCAGGCGCGACAGACGCCGGGTCTGATCCACGACGATCTCGCGGCGGCGCCCGACGAGCAGGCGGATGTCCACGTCGATCCCGGTCTCGACCGCCACGGGGCGCAGGTCGGGGCGCAGGTCGGGGCGGGTGCGCGCCAGCTCGGCGATGGTGGCCGCATCACGCGGGCCGGACTTGTTCTCGCCGCCGCGCATGCCCTGACGCGCGCGGTTGACCGCGAGGCCCGGCGTGTGGACCACGGCGAGCCCGGCGTCGGTCAGCATCGCGCACAGCCGCGTCGCCGAACCGCCCAGCAGATCGAGCGCCACGCGCACACGCCCGGCCTGCAACGCCGCGATCTCGGCGAGGAGCCCTGCGATCCCGTCGGGGTCGTTCGCGACCGCGCGGCTGAACAGCGCCCGCGCGTCGCGATCGACCGCACAGGCCCAGTGGACGTCCTTGGCGGCGTCCACTCCGACGAAAACCTCCATCCGCGCCTCCCTGTCGCGACCTGCCATCGGCGACCCGCCTGCGCCGTCCTCGCCCTGCACAGCGATGATCCGCAGAGCCTGATCAGCGGTCGAAGCAGTCGAAGCGGGCGTCGGGACCGGGCGGAGCTGCCTCCGGAGCCAGCAAGGGCGGCCAGCATGACACCCATGCCCGGTCCCCTGCCAATCCAGAGCATCCCTCAATCCGGGAGCCCCGCAAAGGCAGGCGTCGAAACGCTTCAGAACGGCAGGGC
>LJNT01000095.1:492-2754 GCA_001314685.1 Rhodobacteraceae bacterium HLUCCA09 | reverse complement strand
GCGGCCGCCGAGCGCGCCGCAATGGCTGGCCGTCAGCAGGCGCTCGTCGACGTGCGGGCGGCGCTCGATGCCGGCCAACCGTTTGCCGAGCCGCTCGCCGAGCTGTCGGACATGGAGATCCCCGCCGCGCTCACCGACGTGGCCGACGATGGCGTGCCGACGCTGGCCGCACTGCAGGCCGACTTCGCCGGCGCCGCGCGCGAGGCGCTCGACGCCGCCCGCCGCGCCGATGCCGGCGACGACCCCGGCGACCGCGCGCTGACCTTCCTGCAGTCGCAGCTCGGCGTCCGCTCGCTCGAGCCGCGCGAGGGCGACAGCTCCGACGCGATCCTCAGCCGCGCCCAGGCTGCCGCGCAGAACGGCGATCTCTCGGCCGCGGTCGAGGAGCTTCAGGACCTGCCCGAACCGGCGCTCGCCGAGATGCAGGGCTGGATCGACCGCGCCCGCACCCGCGCCGAGGCGACGGACGCGGCCGACCAACTCGCGGCGTCGCTCGCGACCAACTGAGGAACCGCCCATGCTCTGGTCACTCATCAAGATCCTGTTTTTCGTGGCGCTCGTGGCGGCCCTCACCGTGGGCGCCAACCTGCTGATGGAGACAGGCCCCGGCGTGCGCCTCGCCGTCGGCACCCTCGAGTTCAACCTCGGCCCGCTGCAGGCGGTCATTGCCGCGCTCGTGGGCCTTGCGGTCATCTGGGGTGTGTTCAAGCTCGCGGGCCTGCTGGTCGCGTTCCTTCACTTCCTCAACGGCGACGAGACCGCCGTGTCGCGCTATTTCAGCCGCAACCGCGAGCGGAAGGGCTACCAGGCGCTGTCGGAGGCTCTGCTGGCACTGTCGTCCGGCGAGGGACGGCAGGCGATGGCCAAGGCCGCCAAGGCCGAGAAGTATCTCAGGAAGCCCGAGGTGACGGCACTCGTCACCGCGCAGGCCAGCGAGATGGTGGGCGACAGGAAGCGCGCCGAGGCGGCCTACAAGACGCTTCTGAAGAGCGACAAGACGCGGTTCGTCGGCATTCGCGGCATCCTCGGCCAGAAGCTCGACGAGGGCGATACCGACACCGCGCTGGCGCTCGCGCAGAAGGCCTTCGCGCTCCGGCCCCGCAATGAGGGCGTGCAGGACACGCTCCTGAAGCTGCAGGCGGAGAAGCACGACTGGAAGGGTGCGCGCAAGACGCTCGGCGCCAAGCTCAAGCACGGCGGCATGCCGCGCGACGTGCACCGCCGCCGCGACGCGGTGCTCGCCGTCAGCCAGGCGAAGGAGGTGCTGGCCGAGGGCAACTCGATCCAGGCGCGCGAGGCCGCGATCGAGGCCGCGCGCCTCTCGCCCGATCTCGTGCCTGCCGCCGCCATGGCTGCGCGCGCCTACATACAGCAGGACAAGGCACGCTATGCCGCCCGCGTGATCAAGAAGGCATGGGAATCGCAGCCCCATCCCGAGCTCGCCACCGCCTTCGCCGAGATCGAAGCCGGCGAGGGGCCGAGGGACCGGCTCAAGCGCTTCGAGCAGCTGCTTCGGCTCAAGCCCGACCACCCCGAATCCAGGATGCTGCGCGCCGAGCTCCTGATTGCGGCCGAGGATTTCCCCGCCGCCCGCCGCGCCATGGGCGACCTCGCCAGCGAGGACCCGACGACGCGCACGCTCGCCATCATGGCCGCGATCGAGCGGGGCGAGGGCGCCGACGAGGCCGTCGTGCGAGGCTGGCTCGCCCGCGCCGTCACCGCGCCGCGCGGTCCGCAATGGGTCTGCGACAAGTGCCAGGCCATCGCGGCCGAATGGGGCCCGACCTGCGGCAATTGCGGCGCGTTCGACACCCTGTCGTGGCGCCGTCCGACCGTGCCCGAGACGACCGCATCGCCCACCGGCGCCGAGATGCTGCCTCTGATCGTGGGCGCCCCGACCCACGCGCCCGGCGCCGCTCCCGAGGCCGACGTGGTCGACATGCCTGGCGCCAAGGCCGAAGATGGCGACGAGGCTGCCCCGTCGCAGGAGCCGGAAGCCGCCCGCGCCTGACGCTTGTACAGGCGCGCGCCCGGGATCGTCGCCCGAAGGCCGCCCTCGCGCGCCGGGCGGGACAAAAATCGCCCGCGCGGCGGAGGAAGGCATTTGCAGTCGGTGAAAACAGTGGCTAAGACGCGCGCGAGGCCGGTGTAGCTCAGCTGGTAGAGCAACGCATTCGTAATGCGTGGGTCGGGGGTTCGAGTCCCTTCACCGGCACCATTATACAAAGCTAAAACCTTGATTCTGAAAGAGTTTTCGGGGGG
>LJNT01000095.1:0-478 GCA_001314685.1 Rhodobacteraceae bacterium HLUCCA09 | reverse complement strand
CGTCCACCTTTCTGACCACCTTCTTGGTTTCGCTTGGGCGCGGTCTGCGGTCAGTAGGACAGCCGCTTGTCGCCGGCCGGCTACCAACGCTCGGAGCGCGCGGCCTGCCCTAGGGCTGGCAAGTGCCTGCCTGTCGCAGGCGCGTGGACTTAGCGAAAGAAATCACTCCCCGATCCTGCGACCATGCTTCGCCACATAGTCGAACAGCTCGGCCATCGGGTCAGGCACGTCGTGGGTGACGCGCGCCTGCAGGGGTAGCAGCTTGGGGTAGATGCTCGTCCAGAAGGCTCGTTCGTTCTCGGGGCTCTCCTGCGCCCATGCGGCGAGGCGCGCGTGCCCGCCAAGGTTCTCGGCCGCCTGCTCGATGGCCTGCTCGATGGCCTGCTTGTGAAGAGAGATCAGCATGCTCGCCCCCCGTCCCGAACCTCGCCAAGAATGGAGCGTGCCACGAACAGCGCCCGTCGGCGAGGGTCGATGT
>LJNT01000212.1 GCA_001314685.1 Rhodobacteraceae bacterium HLUCCA09 | reverse complement strand
CATCGTCGTCATCGTCGTCGCGGCCGCCGTCGTCGTCATCGTCGTCTCGGCCGCCGTCGTCGTCGTCGTCGTCTCGGTCGCCGTCGTCGTCGTCGTCATCGCGGCCGCCATCATCGTCGTCGTCATCCGACGCGAGGCGGCGGACATCGGCGCGGGACAGCGGCTCGTTCCCATTTCGGCTGAAGATCCGGTCGGCCGCGGCGGCGCCGAAGCGGCTCTCGAGCTCCTGGTAGCTGAGCGCGCCGTCGTTGTTCCGGTCGATGTCGGAGAAGCGGGCGGATTGCGCCGTTGCGGCCCCGCTCGTCAGCAACAGCGCGGTCGTTCCCAGCGTGGCGAATGCGATCCTGATGGTCATGCGACTACTCCTTGTTCGCTCTCGTGCGGGAGAGCCGGTGCGCGGGCGGCTCCGTGGGCCGCCCCCGTCTCTCTCCGTAGCGGGCCCCGACAGCGGGCCCTCGGAGGGATTACGGGCCGCCTCCGTCGCTATTCCGTGCCGCTCACGTTTTTTTCGCCGGTTCGATGGGGGCGTGGCCCGTGGCACGCAGCCACAGGCGCCGCCCGCGCACCAGCCAGGGGTAGAGCGCCGCCGCCGCCCGCGGCGAGCGGAAGAGCCGCCGCTGCAGCCGGTTGCCGATGCCCCCTTCGCCCGAGAGCAGGGCGATCAGGTGGACGGCCTCGGCCCCGTAGTGCCGCTCTCCCTGCCACAGCACGACCATGCCGTCGTCGAGGTCGAGCCCGTCGGCCTGCGCCTCGGCCACGCGCGGATCGCCTCCGCGCGCGTCGACCAGGTCGACGGTGCCCACCGCCTCGCGCAGCCGCGCCATCCGCACGTAGGACGCGCAGAACGGGCACTCGCCGTCGTAGATGATGGTCAGCGTGTCGGCCGTCATGGCATCCTCTCTCCAGACTCGGCTGTCGGCGGGAATACGGACATGCCATGCCCCGTATTCCCCGCATCACGACAGATAGGGGACCGATCGATGACGACACGCACCCTCGGCGCCGCCGCCATCGCGGACAGGCTCGCCCAGCCGGTTCCGGCGCTTTCGCTCGCCGCCTTCCGGATCGCGCTCGGCGCGATGCTGGTCTGGGATTGCTGGCGCTTCATCAAGTACGACCGGGTCTGGCGCTACTGGGTCGCGCCCGAGTTCCACTTCACCTATCCGGGCTTTCACTGGGTGCAGCCGCTGCCCGAGCCCTGGATATACGTCGCGTGGCTGGGCATGGGCTTCTTCGCGCTGCTGGTGATGCTGGGGCTGTTCTACCGCGTGGCCATCGTCGCGCTGACCGTGCTCTTCTGCTACTTCTTCCTGCTCGACAAGGTAGAGTATCTCAACCACTTCTACCTCGTCATCCTGTTCCTCGTCCTGATGTGCTTTCTGCCGGCGCACCGGGCGCTGTCGCTCGACGCGCGGCTCTTTCCGCGGGCGGGCGGCACGCACGTGCCCTACGGCGCGGTGTTCATCCTGCGGGCGCAGATGGAGATCATGCTGATCTATGCGGGCCTCGTGAAGCTGACGCCCGACTGGCTGGCCGGCGAGCCGCTGGGCCTGTGGCTGCGCGGGCAGGCCGACGAGCACTGGTTCGGCTTCCTGCTGCACTACGACTGGGTGATCCTCGCCGGCGCCTGGGGCACGGTGATCCTGCACGTCGTGGGCGCACCCCTGCTGCTGTGGCAGAGGACGCGGCTCGCCACCTTCTGCGTCTACTGCCTGTTCCACGCCTCCAATTCGCTGTTCTTCAACATCGGGATCTTCCCGTGGCTGACCATCGCCGCCACGACGATCTTCTTCGCGCCCGACTGGCCCCGGCAGGCCGCGCGCTGGCTGCATGCGCGCTTCGAGGAGCTGCCGGCCCATGTGCCCCCGCCCGCGCCCGCCGCCCGGGCGCTGCCGGCGGTGGCGCTCGTGGCGATGGCGGGCTGGCTCGCGGTGCAGGTCGCGCTGCCGGTCCGGGCGGGCGTCTTCCCGACCGAGGTGCGCTGGTCGGGCGACGGGCACCGCTTCTCGTGGCGAATGCGGATCTACGACCGCGATACGGACGGGGCCTTCGTCGTGACCTCGGGCGACCAAAGCTGGGTGGTCGACCCGCGCGACTACCTCACCGACCGGCAGGCGTGGAAGATGATGCCGCGCTCCGATATGGTGCACCAGTTCGCCGGCCATCTCGAGAGCGTGTGGCAGGAGGCGGGATACGGCGACGTCGAGGTGCGCGCCGAGATCGTGAAGTCGCTCAACGGCCGGCCGATGCAGCCCTTCGTCGACCCGCAGGTCGACCTGACGGCGGTACCGCTCGGCTATTTGCGCGCCGATGCCTGGGTGTTGCCGCTGGAGGAACCCGTCTGGGGCTTGGCGGACAATGCGCCCGGGGCGGATCGCGTGGCGGACGACGCGGCGGTGACCTCGGACGAGGGGGCCACCGGCGCGCCGACACTCTGACCGGTGGGGGCGCCCGGGTCAGCCGAGCTCGATGCGGCGCCCCTCTCGGTGCGAGCGGCGGGCCGCGTCGAGCACCTCCATCACCGCCAGCGCCTCGTCGAGCGCCACAGGGGGCGCCGCGCCCTGTGTTATGGCGCGGCGGACGCCGTCGTAAAATGTCAGGTAGCGCCCTGCCTCGGCCGGCACCGCATGCACCCCGTGCGGCCCGTGCAGCGCGGCGCCGCCCTCGAACCGGCCGAACCCGGCATCGCCCGGGCCGCCGCCCGCCTTCAGGTCGCGCTCCTGGGTGTCGGTGCCGGCGATCACGAGGCTGCCGCCGGTGCCGTGCATCACGATCCTGCGGTCGCTCTCGCCCACGAAGAGCGAGGCAGCGAGCGTCGCCCGCACCTCGCCAAAGCCGAGGCGCACGAGGAACGCCTCGTCGGGCCCGCCCGCGCCGCGCGGGTCGGCGAGATCGGCCCAGACCCGGTCGGGCCGCCCGAAGACGGCCAGCGCCTGGTCGATCAGGTGCGGCCCAAGATCGGCGAGCAGGCCAGCGCCCGGCCCCGGCGCTCCGCGCCAGCGGGCGAGGCCGGCGGGGCGCAGGCGGTTGAAATGCCCCTCCCACGCCACGACGCGCCCGAGCGTGCCCTCGGCCAGCACCCGCCGCGCGGTGAGAAAGTCGCCGTCCCACCGCCGGTTGTGGAAGACGGCCAGCATCCGGCCCGCCGAGCGCGCCGCCTCCGCCATTCCCCGCGCCTCGGCGAGGTCGAGCGCCATCGGCTTGTCGACGACGACGTGCGTGCCGGCGGCGAGCGCGGCATGGGTGAGGGCTGCGTGGCTGTCGTTGGGTGTGGCGATCACGACGAGGTCGAGGTCGTCACGGGCGGCCAGCGCCTCGGCCGAGGCCATCACCTCGACGCCGGGCCAGCGCGCCGCCACCTCATCGGCCCGCGACGTGGCGATCGCGGCCAGCTCCATTCCCGCGGGCCCCAGGAAGGGCGCATGAAAGCACCGCCCGGCCAGCCCGTATCCCGCGAGGCCGACCCGGATCACGGCGCGACGCCCATGACGGGGCAGGGCGGTCGCCCTGCGGCGAGGGGGCGAGGGCCGAAGGGTGGGGGCGACGGGGCCCCTCGCCCGCGCACAGGATCCTCGCGGCCCCATCCCGGCCCCGAGCCGTGTGCCGGGTCGATCGGGGCGGGGGCTTGCGCCGCCGCGCGCATCGCGCCCGAAATCGCCCTCCGCCGCCGGGCCGACCGGGCCGACCGGGACGCGACCTGCATCTCGCCCGTTACACTTCGGGCTTCGGCGGCGTTTCGCTCGGCCGCACCCCGCGGAGGATCGGGCGGCGCCTCCCGATGCCGTCGACGCAGACGCGGGAGAGGCCGGTGACGACGTGGAGGCAGCCGCCCTCCCGCGTCGGAGGCGACGGGGGCGCGCCCATGACGGCGCGACACAGCCTCGGCACCTTCTCGAGGGCGCGCGATGAAGGCGAGGCGGCGCGACAGGTCGCGCGCCATCCGCGGCAGGGGCACGTGCGGGGCGGCGCCTCTGGCCACTCAGGCCGCCTCGGCCGGCTCGAGCGCAGTTATCGGCGCTGGCAGCGCCACGGTCGGGCGCTGCAGTGCGGCGTCGGCGGATTGGCTCACATGTCTCCCTCCCCGATCTCAGGCTGCACCGGCATGGGCGGACGGGGCAAGCCTCGGCTGCACGGTGCCGGCCGGCAGGCGGTCGCGATCGTCTCTGGCGCCCTCCCCCGGGGCGATCTTCAGCCCGCCCGCGCGCGGCGCGGCCGGCGGATCTTCGTCGCCCCGCCAGCCCGGGGCGGACGGGGCGGCCTGGGCATGGCCCGGGCTCAGGCGGGCAGCCCGCCGTCGGCTTCTTGCGGCACGCGGCCGGCCGCCCAGCTCTCCACCGCCATGCCGCGCACGCGGGCGATGGCCTCCTGCGGCACGGGAGCGCTGCCGGCGGGGCGCAGCCGCTCCTCGTGGAACAGGTAGAGACGCGAGGCGAAGCGCTCGAACTCGAGCGAGCCCTCGCCGTGCCGCTCGCCGTTGCCGCCGGTGGTCACCTGCACGCCGCATCCCCAATCCTGGCCGCTGTCGTTGTTGGGGTTGTAGAAATAGACGCGCATCTCGCCCGCACGCCCTGGCGCCACCCGCAGGATGGTGATGGCGTGCCAGCCGACGAAGGCGCCCGTGGCGTCGGTGAAGGCGATGCCGGCGGGCTGCGGGTGGATCAGCGGGCGGTCGCCGTTATGGGCAGGGTGGTAGCTCTCGTGGAAGCGGGCGACGAAGCGGTCGTAGTCGTCGAGCAGCCCGGTGCCCACGTCGACGGCCACGGCGCAGTCGCGCGCCACCCACCAGCCGTGGAACTCGGGGTTGACCCAGCGATGCGGGTCGCCCGCACGCCCCGCGCAGAGGCGCCCCATCTCGGCATAGACCCGGTCGAGATGGGGGATGAGCAGCACCGAGATCGGATCGGCGTCGATCGGGCCGAAGCCGGCGAGGCCGGCGGGCAGGCCCGCCGCGTCGATCGGACGGCCCTCGAACTCCATCAGAACGGTCTCCGCCTCGGCGGCCTGCACGACGAGGTGCAGAAGGTAGTCGGGGTCGTTCAGCGCCCACATCGAGATGGCGCGCGCCGACTGGCAGGTGGGGTTGGCGCCCTGTCCGACGCCCAGCGGCAAGCCGATCACCTCGACCGCCCCGGCCGCGAGATGCGTCTCGGCCGGGGCCTCCGCCCCGAAGCCCAGCGCGATCCGGTCGCGCACGGCCGGCGCGAGCTCCAGCCGCAGGAGCCGCTTGAGCGCACCGGGGATGGGGGCGTGATGCAGAACGCCCCGATCGAGAAGCATGGCGAGGCCGTAAAGCGCCTGGGAGCTGGCAGGCGTCACGGCGACGCGGATCAGCTCCTCGATCAGCCCGCGGTAGTGCCGCCAGCAATCGAGCCCGGTGGAGCCGAGGCCCATCGCCTCGGGCACGAGCGGCCGGTCGGGGTAGTCGAGCGCCCAGAGCAGGAACGCCACGTGGTAGTCCGACACGAGGCCGGTGTCGTGCATCGACCGGGCGAAGCCCATCGCCTCGCGCGAGAGCCCCGCGTCGTCGAGCGTGTCGAGGCGGGCGCGGTAGGCGGCGAGGCCGGGGTCGTCGAGCGTCTCGGCCGTGGGGCCGAAGAGCGCGCTGACCAGCCGCTCGGCGCCCAGCCGCTCGGAGCCGGGCTCGCTGCCCTGGCGGTTGAGCGCCACGGCGATCTGCGTGACCATGTCCTTGACCGGCGCCATCTGCACCGGCCGCTGTTCGAGGATGCGCCAGATCTCCGCGACCATCACGCCGAGCACGTCGCGCAGGCCCACCCTCTCGGCGATGAACCGGAGCACGCGGCTCACCAGCGCCGACCGCTCGCCCGCCGCGCGGCTCGCCTCGTCGGAGAACTCGAAGAAGCGGGGCAGGTTTAGCGCCAGCACCTGCGTCAGGAAATGGCGCGCATACTCCTGTTGCAGCACCGAGTGATGCCCCTCACCCGTGGCCACGGCGAGAAAGCGCATCAGGCTCGCCATCTCGAGGGCGGCGAGCATTCGGTCCTCGCTCTCGAGCGTCTGCGCGGAAAGCTGCGGCAGGAGTGCCGTCGGCACGGCCCAGTCGGAGCCGGTGAAAAGGCCGGCGGCATCCATCCGCTCGGCACGGGCGTAGAGCGCCTCCGGCCCACCCGGCAGCGCCATGAGCCGCGCGACCACGTCGAGCACGGGTCGCTGGTGGCGCGCCTTGGCGAATGGCCGCGCCCGCTCGAGCCGCTCCAGAGCGAGATCGAGCGTGCCGGTCAGCCGGTCGGCGTCGCTGATGGGGTCCGTCATGGGCACCTGCCGCTGCTGTCCGACCTCAGACGTAGTAGTCGAGCTCTTCCTGGGCCTTTAACAGGTCCCGCAAGGTGTGGGGATCCTCGCCAAAGAAATAGGCCAGCCCCCAATGCGTGCCGAAGGCGGTGCGCTTGGCGACCTTCTGGTCCATCGGCTCGGCGAGCTCGTGGAACTCGAAATAGGGGTTGTCGGCTGTCTCCTTCGGCACTTCGAGGCGGCTGATGACCCGGCGGCGCGGATAGACGCCGAAGCAGCCGGCATGCCCCCTGGCCCCCTCGACCGGCTTGGGGAAGAAGGCGTCGATCTCGTCCTGCGTCGTGTGCGGATCGAACATCAGCACCAGCCCCTGGTAGCCGTTGAAGCCGTAGGCGCGCTCGATCAGCTCCAGCGCGTTGAAGCCCGGCGGGCGGTAGGCGACCTCGCCGAAGTAGAGGCGGTTGTCGGCCGTCAGGAAATACTCGGGATGGATGAAGCCGAAGTCGATGTCGAACGCCTCGATCAGCTTCTCGATCTCCTCGGTGATGCGGGCGCGGTGCGCCTCTAGCTCTGGCGTCGCCGGCACGAAGACCGAGTAGCCCAGCGTCACGTATTCCGAGATGTTGAGGAACTGGACCTTTCGATCCTTGATCCACGCCTCGACGGCGAATTCCCAGCCGTCGAGATGGCTCTCCAGCAGCGCGGGGAACTCCTCGTCGGGGATATTGTCGACGTCCTCGGGCGTGCGGATCACCCGGTGACCGGCGGTGCCCGACTTGTCGAACGCCTTGAAGTGGATCGGGTCGTTGGGGTCGCCGTCAAGCTTGAGCAGTGTCTGGTTCACCCGCTTTAGAAAGCGGATCACGTCGCCGCGGTCGTGCGCCTCCTCGAAGACGCCCACGCGGATGCCGCCGAGCTGCGCGCGCCGCTTCATCAGCGACTTGTCGCGGAACAGCATCGACTGGCCCAGCAGACGCGGGTTTTCGAGCAGCACCGCGTTGACCGCGCCGGCCCATTCCACCGTCTCCTCGAAGAGCGGGATGGCGACGTCGACGCCCTCCTCCTGAAGCTTGTGCGCGAGTTCGTAGGAGCGCTCGTTGAGCCGGTCGAAATCCCACGCAATGAACGGGATGTCGTTCTGGCGGCAATACTCCTCGGCCCAGGGCGGCGCCACGACGATATAGCGCCGGTCGAAGCGGTCGACGGCGTCGATGGCGTTCAGGCTCCAGCCGAGAAGCGCGATATACCCCTTGTCGGGGTTGCGGTCGGTCATCTGTCCTCCTCTCGTGCGCGCGCCCCGGGGGCGCGGCGCGCAGGTTCGGTGCCGCGTCGGCCTGGGGCCACACGCGGATTGGCGAAACGCCCGACACGGGGCGTCCTGCTCGGGGATATTGGCTGAATCGTAACGCCCGGCCGGCGTCGTTTCAACGCCTGGTCTGTTTGCGTTGCGATATCAGTGTCTTGTGCGGCAAGGTTAACGTGTCGATCGGCGCGATTCCGGCGCCGCCGGCTCCGCACGGTGCGGCGCGACGGCAGAGTGTGCCCTACGTCAGGCGCCGAAGACGCGGCCCAGCGCCGTATCCACCGCCTCGGTGATCCGGTCGATGTCGTCGGGCGTGGCGATGAGGGCGGGGCTGAAGGTGAGGGTGTTGTTGTAGCCCGGCAGCGAGCGGTTGGTGGCCCCGATGATGACCCCCTGCGCCATGCAGTCGGCCACGACGGCCTGCACCGCCCTTTCCGGCGCGGGCTCCTTCGTGGCGCGGTCGGCAACCAGTTCCGCCCCGCAGAACAGGCCCTTGCCGCGCACGTCGCCCACCGCGCGGTGCCTGTCCTTCAGCGCCTCGAGATTGGCCATGAGCCGTGCGCCCATCTCGGTGCAATTGGCCAGAAGCCCCTCCTCCTCGATGATCGCCATGTTCTCGATGGCCGCCGCCGGCCCGGCGGTGCAGCCGCCGAAGGTGGAGATGTCGCGGAAATGGTCGAGCGGGTCTTCGGGCGCGTCCTTGAACATCTCGAACACGGCCTCGGTCGTGACGAGGCAGGCGATGGCGGCGTAGCCCGAGGCGACGCCCTTGGCCATGGTCACGAAATCGGGCTCGACCCCGTAATGCTGATAGCCGAACCATGTGCCGGTGCGGCCGAGTCCGCACACCACTTCGTCGATATGCAGGAGCACGTCGTACTTCCGGCAGATCTCCTGCACGCGTGGCCAGTAGCCCTCGGGCGGCACGATCACGCCGCCGCCCGCGGTGATCGGCTCGAGGCAGAGCGCGCCGACCGTGTCGGGGCCTTCGCGCAGGATCACCTCCTCGATGGCGTTGGCGGCGCGCTCGCCGTAATTCTCCACGGCCCATTGCGCGCGGTATTCGAGGCAGTGCGGCACGGGCACGAAGCCCGGCGTGTAGGGGCCGTATTGCGCGTTGCGCTCGGGCTGGCCGCCGGCCGACAGCGCCGTGATCGTGGTGCCGTGATAGTCGCGCTCGCGGTAGAGGATCTTGTGCTTGCGCCCGCCGTGCCGCTTGTGGGCGATCTGGCGGACCATCTTGAAGGCCTTCTCGTTCGCCTCCGACCCCGAATTGGTGTAGTAGACGCGAGAGAGGCCCGGCATCCTGCCCACCAGCATCTCGGCGAAGCGCGCCCCGGGGATCGAGCCGGCGGAACCCGCGAAATAGTTCATCTGGATCAACTGGTCGCGCACGGCATTGGCGATCCGCTCGCGCCCGTAGCCCACGTTCACCGTCCAGACCCCGCCCGAGACGGCGTCGAGATGCTCCTTGCCGGTTGCGTCCCACACGCGCATGCCGCGGCCCTCGACCATGATCCTCGGATCGACCGTGTCGAACGGCGCGTGCTGGATCAGGTGGTGCCACAGATGCGCCCGGTCGGCCTCGATCACGCGCGTCAGGTCGTTGGGGCTCAGGGCCGTGGTCATCGCTCGCTCCATGATCCGGGGTCGGGGGATGCGTCCGGTATGCCGCGGCCGGGCCGTCCCCCGACCGATCCGCAAACTGCTCAAGCGCGCGGCGACTGAATAGGGCCAGATACCACTTACTGATCGGGCCACGAACGCGGCCGCACGGGCCGGGTGCCGAATCCGGCTGGCCCTAAGCGAATTGTGAAAACTGGACCTATGTCGCGCGAAGCCTCGCTCGTTATGGTTTGCCCGTCGTCGCGTAACGGCCCCGTCCGGGCCGGCAAAAAGACCACAGGGAGACTGCCATGACGCTCAAAGCCCGCATCCTGGGGACGGTCGCCGCCGCCGTCCTCGCCGCCCCCGCCGCGCAGGCGCAGGACGGCATCACCGTCGCCTACTTCCTCGAATGGCCGATGCCCTTCCAGTACGCCAAGGCGACGGGCATGTACGAGGAGGCCATGGGCGTGCCGATCAACTGGGTGTCGTTCGACACCGGCACCGCGATGTCGGCGGCGATGGCCTCGGGCGACGTGCAGATGGCCGTCAGCCAGGGCGTGCCGCCCTTCGTCGTCGCCACCTCTGCCGGGCAGGACCTGAAGCTTCTCGACGTCGCCGTGAGCTATTCCGACAACGACAACTGCGTCGTGCGCACCGAACTCGAGATCGACAAGGACAGCGCGGGCGATCTCGAGGGCAAGCGCGTGGGCGTGCCCATCGGCACCGCGGCGCATTACGGCTTTCTCGCGCAGATGAACCATTTCGGTGTCGACATCACCACGATGGAGATCGTCGACATGGCGCCGCCCGACGGCGCGGCGGCCTTCGCGCAGGGCAACCTCGACATGGTCTGCGGCTGGGGCGGCGCGCTGCGCCGGATGAAGGAACACGGCAACGTGCTTCTGACCGGCGCCGAGAAGGAGGAACTGGGCATCCTCGTGTTCGACGTCACCAGCGCCCCGGCCGACTTCGTGGACGAGAACCCGGAACTGGTGGCGAGCTTTCTCTCCGTCACGGCCGAGGCCAACGAGATGTGGAACTCGGGCGAGCACGCCGACGAGATGCTGCCGGTGATCGCGCAGGATGCCGGCATGGACATGGAGGCGACCGAGGCCACGATCTCCACCTTCGTGTTCCCGCCGGTTTCCGAGCAGCTGTCGGAGAAGTGGCTCGGCGGCGGCGCGGGCTCCTTCATGGACGGGGTGGCGCAGGTCTTCCTCGATGCGGGCTCGATCGACGCCAAGCTCGACACCTACGCCGAGACGGTCGACCTCGAGCCGCTGCGCGCCGCCTCCGGCGGCATGTGAGCGGCCGGCAGGTTGCCAAGCGGCCTTCGGGCCTGACGGACAGACGGGGCGGCCCGGCGCGACCGGGCCGCCCCTGCCTTGCGAATGACGGGAGGGGCCGTGTCGGGGCTTGAGATCAGGAACCTGTCGATGCGCTTCGACCTGCCCAACGGGTCCTGGGTGCAGGCGCTCAAGGACGTGTCGCTGAGGGTCGGCGAGGGCGAGATCATCTCGGTGCTGGGGCCATCTGGCTGCGGCAAGACCACGCTTCTCAACATCGTCGCCGGCTTCCTCGCGCCCACCTCGGGCGCGGTCGAGATCAACGGCCACACTGTCACGGGGCCGGCCGCCGAACGGGGCATGGTGTTCCAGAAGGGCGCGCTGTTCGAGTGGATGAACGTGCGCGACAACGTCGATTTCGGCCCCCGCATGAAGGGGATGCCCAAGGCCGAGCGCGACCGTATCTCCGACCACCTGCTCGAGATCGTGGGCCTGCGCGACTTCAAGGACAAGGCGGTCTACGAGCTGTCGGGCGGCATGCAGCAGCGGGTGGCGCTGGCGCGTTGCCTGGCCAACGACCCCGACGTGATCCTGATGGACGAGCCTCTGGGAGCGCTCGACGCGCTGACGCGGGAAAAGATGCAGGGCCTCGTGCTCAAGCTCTGGAAGGAGACGGGAAAGACCGTGATTCTCATCACCCATTCGGTCGAGGAGGCGCTGCTGCTCGGCGAGCGGCTGATCGTGATGGCCCCGCGGCCGGGCCGCATCCACAAGGAATACCGGCTGCCCTTCGCCGACGCCGGCGTGGGCGCCGACCTGCGCACGGTCAAGAAGGATCCGCGCTTCGGCGAGACGCGCGACGAGATCCTCGGGATGATCTGGGAGATGGAGGAAGAGATCATGGGCCGCACGGAGGCTGCCGAATGACCGTCCTTCTGTTCTACGTCGCGCTCTTCGCCCTGTCCTTCGCGCTGGTCTGGGGGGCGCGGCGCCTCGCCACCCAGCGGCAGGATTTCACAAGCCTCAAGACCGTCACCTTCGGTGACGAGAGCGCGGTGCGCCCCGATCGCGCCGCCTCGATCATCTCGGTCGTGGCGATCTTCCTGATCTGGGGCGCCTTCACCGGCTCGCGCTTCGTGCCCGTCCATGTGCCGGGGCCCTTCGAGGGGCTGACCGAATTCACCTACACCGCCGAGAACGCGGCGGGCGAGCAGGATACCGCCATCGTGCGCGTGCTCGTCCACGAGGTCGGACGCGACCCCGACCCGCCCGAGATCGAGCCGGGCGACGGCTTCGCGCGGAACGATTCCGCCGTCGTCGCCATCTGGCGCAGCGAGCTCATCCGCGCCCAGGCCAACGACGGCGGCGAGGACGAGGAGGTGCGCATCATTGCCGTCGCGGGCCAGCCCATCGTGCCCGACGAGACGGTGGCGGTGCCCAACGGCTCGGTCACGATGACGGGGCGGGGCTCGCTCAACTTCACCCCCGCCAAGGGCATGCAGATGGAGCCGATCTGGCTACCCGCGCCCGAGACGGTGGTCGACCGCTTCTTCGAGATCGCCTCGAACGGCTACCAGAACTTCACGCTCTGGCAGCATCTCGGCTGGTCGCTCCTGCGGGTGATCGTGGGCTTCGTGCTCGGGGCGGCGGTGGGCATCCCGCTCGGCTATGCCATGGGCCTGTCGGGCTGGTTCCGCGGCTGGTTCGACCCGATCGTGGAGTTCATGCGCCCCGTCCCGCCGCTCGCGCTGATCCCGCTGGTCATCATCTGGTTCGGCATCTGGGAGACGGGCAAGATCGTGCTGCTGTTCCTCGCCGCGCTCTGGATCATGATCATCTCGGCGCGGGCCGGCGTGTCGGGGGTGAACATCACCAAGATCCACGCCGCCTATTCGCTCGGCGCCTCGAAATGGCAGATCATGCGCCACGTCATCGTGCCCAACTCGCTGCCCGAGATCTTCACCGGCGCGCGCGTGGCGATGGGGGTGTGCTGGGGCACGGTCGTCGCGGCCGAGCTCGTCGCCGCGCAGAAGGGGGCGGGCATGATGATCATCGCCGCGTCGAAGTTCCAGCTCACCGACATCGTGATCCTCGGCATCGTGCTGATCGGCATCATCGGGTATTCCATCGACATCCTGATGCGCCGGGCCGAGGCGTGGCTGGTGCCGTGGAAGGGGCGCGCCTGAGGCGCGGGCGGGGAGAGGGCAGGGCCCATGTGCGCGATCTGGTTGAAGAAGGCCCGGCCTCCAAGCCGCGAGGCCGAGCAGGACCTGCGCGAGGGCGTGGCGCTGATGCTGTCGGTCCTCGAGGCCGAGCGCGAGCAGGCCGCCCTGCGCTATGCCCGGCAATTCGACCGCTGGGAGGGCGCGATCGTCGTGCCGCCCGAGGCGCTCGCCGCGGCGGGCGCGCAGGTGCCCGACGCGCTCAAGCGCGACATCGTCTTCGCCCACGACAACATCCGCCGCTTCGCCGAGGCGCAGCTGGCCACCGTGGGCGAGACGGAGATCGAGATCGTGCCGGGCCTCGTCGCCGGGCAGCGCCAGATCCCCGTGGGCGCGTCCGGCGCCTACGTGCCCGGCGGTCGCTACGCCCATGTCGCGAGCGCCGTGATGACGATCACGACGGCGAAGGTGGCGGGCGTCGCCCACGTCACCGCCTGCTCTCCTCCCTCCACGCCGCAGGGCGTCCCGCCCGAGATCCTCTTTGCCATGCATGTCTGCGGCGCCGACACGGTGCTCGCCCTCGGCGGCGTGCAGGCCATCGCGGCGATGGCCTTCGGCCTGTTCGGCACGCCGCCGGCCGACATCCTTGTCGGCCCCGGCAACGCCTACGTCGCCGAGGCCAAGCGCGCCCTCTACGGCCGCTGCGGGATCGACATGGTGGCGGGGCCCACCGACGCGCTGGTCGTGGCCGACCGCACCGCCGACCCCGAGATCGTGGCGGCCGACCTCGTGGGCCAGGCCGAGCATGGCGCCACCTCGCCCGTCTGGCTCGTCACCGACCATCGCCCGCTGGCAGAGACCGTCCTGCGCCTCGTGCCGGCGATGGTCGCCGCGCTGCCCCAGCCCAACCGCGCCAGCGCCGAGGCCGCCTGGCGCGACCACGCCGAGGTGGTGCTCTGCACGAACCGGGACGAGATGGCGCGCGTCTCGGATGCCTACGCGCCCGAGCACCTGCAGGTGATGGCGGCCGATCTCGACTGGTGGCTCGCGCGGCTCTCGGTCTACGGCTCGCTCTTTCTCGGCGAGGAGACGACGGTGGCGATGGGCGACAAGGCGTCGGGGCCGAACCATGTGCTGCCCACCTCGGGCGCGGCGCGCTACACGGGCGGGCTGTCGGTCCACAAGTTCCTCAAGACGGTGACGTGGCAGCGCGCCACCCGCGCCGGCATGCGCCCCGTGGCCGAGGCGACGATGCGCATCTCGAGGCTCGAGGGGATGGAGGGGCACGCCCGCTCCGCCGAGATCCGCCTGCGCAAGTTCTTCGACGACGCGTGACGCCGGCCCGCTTGCCGTGCCACGAGGCGCGCGCGCCGCCTCCCGCGCCCTCGGTGGCCGCCAGGGGCCCGCGGCGCGCAACGACTGGAAACGCTGCGGAAACCGGTGCAGGCTTCGCCCATGGCCATACCCGCCGAGAGCTTCTTCCTCGACCGTGACGGCGAGGGCACGCTGCAGCACCGCATCAAGCGGATGATGGTCGAGGGTATCCTCTCCGGCCGCTTCCGCCCCGGCGAGCGGATGCCCTCGAGCCGCGCGCTCGCCCGCCACCTCGGCGTCAGCCGCATCACCGTGACCATCGCCTACACCGACCTCGTGGCCGACGACTACCTCGTGGCGCAGGGTCGCTCGGGCTACTACGTCTCCGAGGGCGCGCCCGCCGCGCCGAGCTTCGAGCTGCCGCGCGACCACGGCGACAGCACCCTCGACTGGGCGCGCCTGATCGGCCCCCGCGCCCACCGCCCCAGCCGGATCGACCGCCCCGTCGACTGGCAGGGCTACGCCTATCCCTTCATCTACGGCCAGACCGACCCCAAGCTCTTCGACCACCAGAACTGGCGACTCTGCGCGCTCCAGGCGGTCAGCCAGCGCGAGTTCGATGCGCTCACGTCTGACCATTACGAGCGCGACGATCCCAAGCTGGTGGAATACATCGTCCGCCAGATCCTGCCACGCCGGGGCATCCGGGCCGGGCCCGAGAACGTGCTGGTGACGATGGGCGCGCAGAACGCGCTCTGGCTCTGCGCGCAGCTTCTGCTCACCCAGCGGCGGACGGCGGTGATCGAGAACCCGGGCTACCCTGGCCTGCGCGACATCCTGCGGCAGACGCGCTGCCATGTGCGGCCCGTGACGGTCGATGACGGGGGGCTGCCGCCCGAGGCGCTGGGCGCGGGCGTCGACGTCGTCTTCGTCACGCCGAGCCACCATTGCCCGACCAACGTGACGATGCCCCTCGAGCGCCGCCGCGCCCTGCTGGCGCGCGCCGCCGAACAGGGCTTCGTCGTGGTGGAAGACGACTACGAGTTCGAGCTGTCCTTCGACCGGTCCACCTCCCCCGCCCTCAAGTCGCTCGACGGGGCGGGCTGCGTGATCTACGTCGGTTCGTTCTCCAAGTCGCTGTTCCCGGGGCTCCGGCTCGGCTACGTCGTTGCGCCGGTGGCCTTCGTGCAGGAGGCGCGCGCGCTGCGCTCGACCGTGCTGCGCCACCCGCCTGGCCTGATCCAGCGCACCGCCGCCTACTTCCTGTCGCTGGGCCATTACGACGCGCAGATCAACCGGATGCGCAAGACCTACCAGCGGCGCCGCCAGACGATGGAGGCCGCGCTCGAGGAGGCGGGGCTGTCTGGCGCGACGCGGGCCGGCGCGGGCGGCTCGTGCTTCTGGATGGAGGCGCCCGCAGGCGTCGATACGGCCGACCTGGCCCGGCGCCTGCGCGACAAGGGGGTGGTGATCGAGCCGGGGCACGCCTTCTTCGCGCCCGAGACGCCCGACTGGCGGCACTTTCGTCTCGCCTATTCGTCGATCCCCTCGGCCCGCATCCGGCGGGGGGTGCAGCTGATCGCGGACGCGATGGCCGACGCCGCCGCGCGCGCGGCGGTCGCATGACGCGCGCCACCCGCGGCGGCTAGCGCAGCCGCACCTCGAAGCGACAGGCGGGCGCGCCCTGGGCGCAGCACTGGGTCTCGGTGACATGCGCGCGCGGGCTGACAAGGCTGCGGAAGAGCCGCTCGAACACCGCCTCGTGCCAGGCGCAGAGCGGCACGGCCGAGCGCTCGCCCCGCACCACCGGGTTGTCGGCCAGCGTGAAGGTAAGCGGGGTGCGCGCCGCGATGGCGAAGGTGCCCGAGCCAGCGAATGTCCAGGCGTGCCTGGCGATGGCCTGCGCGAGGATCGGCGCGGCGAGGCGGGCCGGCAGCACGCGCAGGAGCGCCTGCGCGGGCCTCGGGATGCGGTGGGCGAGGATGTAGTCGCCGGTGCCAAGGCCCGCCTCGCGCGCGATCTGCGGCGCCTCGTGGGGCAGGCGGCGGCGCAGCGCCTGGTGGAGCGCGGCGGCCGGCCCTTCGGGGATCATCCCCGACCCGTCGGGCAGGTCGATCACGCCGGCCTCTGCCAGGAGCGACCGGCGGATGTCGGCCCCGGTATGGGCGTCGAGCACCGGAACCATCTGCAGGATCGCGTTGGGGCCGATCCGCGCCCCCCCCTGCGCGGAGGCGTCGGGGGGCGCACCGGCGAGGGCGGTGGCCATGTCAGGTCCGCTCCATCTCGTCCTCGGTCATCTGCTGGCTGCCGCCGCCGCCGCAGCCGCCAATCTCGGCGCCGTTGGGCATCTTGAAGGCCTTGGCCGCGTTGCGCGCCTCTGCCCGCTCCTTGCCCTGCTGGCGGATCGCCTCGCGCCGCTCGGCGGCGCGCGCCGCGCGATCGGCCGCGGCCTCCCAGTCTTCCACCTGGGCCTCGGCGAGCTGCTTGGTCATGTCGAAGTCGAAGTGCACCTTGTCCTTCGATTGCGGACCCCAGTAATTGTTCTTGCCGAGGTCGTAGAAGGACCGCTGCACGCCGGCCTTCATGAAGGCCTTCAGACAGCCCAGCAGGTAGCGGCGGCGGAAGCCGGTGCCGCGCCAGGGATAGTGGAACAGGGCCTTGCGCGAGTAGAACCGGCGGTAATTGTGCATCACCCGGTCGAGGAGGGTGGCCCGGTCCATCGCGGCGGGCTTCATGATCGGGTTGACGAAGTTGTAGCGCGAGAAGTCGAACACCTCGACCTGGTCCTTCATCTCCTGGAAGAGCGGCGTGAAGGGCCAGGGCGTGTACATCGCCCAGTTGGCGAGGTCGGGCTGCCAGTCCCAGCACATCTGGAATGTCTCTTCCAGCGTCTCGGGCGTCTCGTTGTCGAGCCCGACGATGAATTGCGCTTCGGTGAGGATGTCGGCCTTCCGGCACAGCTCGATCGCGCGCTTGTTGTCCTCGACCTTGGTCTCCTTGTTAAACTGGTCGAGCTTCATCTGCGCGGCGGCCTCGGTGCCCAGCGAGATGTGGACGAGGCCGGCCTTGCGGTAGAAGGGCAGCAATTCCTCGTCGCGCAGGATGTCGGTGACGCGGGTGTTGATGCCCCACTTGACCCGGTCGGGCAGGCCGCGGTCGATCAGCTCCTGGCAGAACTGGACGAACTTCTTGCGATTGATGGTGGGTTCCTCGTCGGCCAGGATGAAGAAGCCGACGTCGTGTTCGTTGACCAGTTTCTCGATCTCGTCCACCACGGCCTTCGGATCACGCACCCGGTAGTCGCGCCAGAACTTCCACTGCGAGCAGAACGAGCAGGTGAAGGGGCAGCCGCGCGCCATGTTGGGGATGGCGACGCGCGTGTTGAGCGGGATGTAGGTGTATTTTTCCCATTCCAGGATCGACCAGTCGGGGTCGAGCCCGTCGAGATCCTTCACCGTTGCGGCGGCGGGCGTGGCCACGATCTCGTCGCCGTCCTTATAGGCCAGACCGTTGATCTTCTTGCGGTCGGCAGGCCAGCGGCCCTCGGCGATGGCGTTGAAGAGCTGGACGACCACCTCCTCGCCCTCGCCGCGCACGATCACGTCGATCCAAGGTGCCTCCGACAGCACCTGCTTGAACATGAAGGTCGCGTGGACGCCCCCCAGGACGCCGACGGCGCCCGGCACCACCTCCTTGGCGATCTGCAGGCACCGCTCGGCGGCGTAGATCGACGGCGTGATCGAGGTGACGCCGACGACGTCGGGCTGGATCTCGGCCAGCTTCACCCGGATCTCGCCCTCGGTGAGGTTGTTGGTCATCGCGTCGACGAAATGGATGTCGTCGTACCCCGCCTTGCGCAGCGCTCCGGTGAGGTAGGCGACCCAGGCCGGCGGCCAGTTTCCGGCAATCTCGGCCCCGCCGGAGCGGTAGTTCGGGTGGATGAACATGATGCGCATGGCGGTGCGTCTCCCTCCGCTTGTTTCCACGCAGGCTGACAGGTGCCCTGTCAAGTTTCCTTGACATAGGTCAGAAACGCACAGGGCGTCGATCGGTCGGGAGAGCGTGCGTCAAGCCGCGACGCCACCGCCCGCAGACGCGGCGGGGACGGTTCAGGCGGCGCGGTCAGTGCAGGCTGGCGATCAGAACGGCGAGCGCCATGCCTGTCAGCATGCCGGAGAGGAGGAGCAGTCGGACAGCGATCATCGTGGCGTCCCCGCGCATCGGCCGAAGGCCGGTTGTATAGCAGTTCCAACATAGGCGAAAAATCGCCGATTGACTATGGGGAATCTATCGCGAAACGCATCGTTTCCGGTGGTCGGGCGCGCTGCCGGCGCACCGCGATTTGCCGGAGCGGGAACCTTGTGGCATCCTGTCACCTTGTTGAGACACGGGGCGGTGCCCGGTGCAAGGGCGCTGCCCCCCCAAGGCGAGGGGGCGCCCATGTGGACCAGATTGCTCGACAACATGCTCTCGAGGCTCGTGGTGGTGGGCCGCCTCACTCTCGAGGGGCCGGGCCGACGCGGGCCGCGCAGCTTCGGACCGGGAGAGAACGGGCCGGACGTGACCATCCGGATCGAGGACGACGCGGTGCCGCGCCGTCTGGTGCTGCACCCCGAGCTCGGCGTGGGCGAGGCCTACATGGACGGCACGATCGCCATCGAGGGCGACGACCTGCACGGCCTGCTGGAACTGCTCACGCGCAACCGCCGCGCCGGCGGCTCGCACTGGGTGATTTCGGCCCATCAGGCGGCGCAGATGGCGCTGCGCCGCATCGCGCAGTCAAATCCGATGCACAGGGCGCGGGCGAACGTGGCGCATCACTACGATCTGTCGGGTGAACTCTACGACCTCTTTCTCGACGCCGACAAGCAGTACTCCTGCGGCTACTTTCCCCGGGCGGGCATGACGCTCGACGCCGCGCAGGAGGCCAAGAAGCGCCATATCGCCGGCAAGCTCCTGCTCGAGCCGGGGATGCGCGTGCTCGACATCGGCTGCGGCTGGGGCGGCATGGCGCTGACGCTGGCGCGCGACCATGGCGCGCGGGTGGTCGGCGTGACGCTTTCGAAGGAGCAGCACGCCGTGGCCACACGCCGGGCCGAGATGGCGGGCCTGTCCGACCGGGTGGAGTTTCGCCTGCAGGATTACCGCAAGGTGCGGGAAGACTTCGACCGCATCGTATCGGTCGGCATGTTCGAGCATGTCGGCGTGCCGCATTACGGCGAGTATTTCCAGAATGTCCACGACCGGCTGGCGCCCGGCGGCGTGGCCCTCGTCCACACGATCGGGCGGTCGAGCCCGCCGGGGGTGACGTCTCCCTGGATCTCCAAGTACATCTTCCCCGGCGGCTACATTCCGGCGCTGTCGGAGGTGATGACGCCGGTAGAGCGATCGGGGCTGTGGACGTGCGACGTCGAGGTCTGGCGGCTGCACTACGCCGAGACGCTGGCGCACTGGCACGAGCGCTTCATGGCCAATATCGACCGGGCACGCGAACTCTACGACGAGCGCTTCTGCCGGATGTGGCGGTACTACCTGGTCGCCTCCGAGATGAGCTTCCGCCATCACATGCACTGCGTGTTCCAGCTCCAGCTCGCCACCGAGCGCGACGCGGTTCCCCTCACGCGCGACTACCTCCACGCCCCGCAGGAGAGGGCGCGCATGGCGGCCGAGTAGAGCGCACCGTCCGGATCGGGCGGCGTGCGCAGGCGAGGGGTCGCCCGGGCAGTCGGGCCGATGGTGGAGCCGCGGTCCGCGCCGGGCAGGCGGTGCGGCAGGAGCGCAGGGCGGCGGCACTTTCGCGGCAGCACACTGGCGGCAGCACCGTGTCGGCGGCACACTGGCAGCCGCGACGAGACGGCGCGGGAGCGCGCCGGGCGCGCGCGCCGCGCGGGTTTGCCTCGCCGCGCCGCTCGTGTATGGAGCGCGCTTCGAGCCTCGCGCGGTGACGCATGACCTTCTCTCTCGCCATCGTGGGCCGACCCAACGTGGGCAAGTCCACCCTGTTCAACCGGCTCGTGGGCCGGCGCCTCGCGCTGGTCGACGACCAGCCGGGCGTCACGCGCGACCTGCGCGAGGGCGAGGCGCGGCTGGGCGATCTGCGCTTCACCGTCATCGATACTGCCGGCCTCGAGGAGGCGACCGACGAGAGCCTGCAGGGCCGAATGCGCAAGCTTACCGAGCGCGCGGTGGGCGAGGCCGACATCTGCCTGTTCCTGCTCGACGCGCGCGCGGGGGTGACGGCGGCCGACGAGGTCTTTGCCGAGATCCTGCGCCGGAACGCCCGCCACGTGATCGTCGCCGCCAACAAGGCCGAGGGGTCGGCCGGCGAGGCGGGCGTGATCGAGGCCTGGGGGCTGGGGCTGGGCGAGCCGATCCCTCTGTCGGCCGAGCACGGCGAGGGGATGCCAGAGCTCTACGCCGCCCTGGCGCCGCTGGCCGAGGGGTTCGAGGCGCGGGCCGAGGCAGAGGCGCCGGAAATCGAGGTCGACGTGGGCGAAGACGATGCCGACGCCCCGCGCGCCATCACCGCCGAGAGGCCGCTCCAGGTCGCCGTGGTGGGCCGGCCCAACGCCGGCAAGTCGACGCTCGTCAATCGCATCCTCGGCGAGGAGCGGCTGCTGACCGGCCCCGAGGCGGGCATCACCCGCGACGCCATTGCGCTCCGCCTCGACTGGGGCGGCACGCCCATGCGTATCTTCGACACGGCCGGCATGCGGCGGAAGGCCAAGGTGCAGGGAAAGCTCGAGAAGCTGTCGGTCGCCGACGGTCTGCGCGCGGTGCGCTTCGCGGAGGTGGTGGTCGTGCTGCTCGACGCCGCGATCCCCTTCGAGACGCAGGACCTGCGCATTGCCGATCTGGCCGAGCGCGAGGGGCGGGCGGTCGTCGTCGCCGTCAACAAGTGGGACGTGGAAGACGACAGGCAGGGCAAGCTCGCCGCGCTGAAGGAGGCGTTCGACCGCTTGCTGCCGCAGTTGCGCGGCGCGCCGCTCGTGACGGTGTCGGCGAAGACGGGCCGCGGCCTCGACCGGCTGCACGACGCGATCCTGCAGGCCCATGCGGTGTGGAACCGCCGGGTGACGACGGCGAAGCTCAACCAGTGGCTCGGCGCGATGGTCGAGGCGCACCCGCCGCCCGCGCCGGGGGGGCGCCGCATCCGCCTGCGCTACATGACGCAGGTCAAGACCCGGCCGCCCGGCTTTGTCGTCATGTGCTCGAATCCGAAGGACCTGCCGGAGGCTTATCGGCGTTACCTCGTCAACGGTCTGAGGGCCGATTTCGACATGCCCGGCACGCCGATCCGCCTGACCTTCCGCAGCCAGTCGGACAGGAACCCCTACAAGGGCAGGAAGACTCCGGGGCCGTCGAAGCTGCGCAAGCATCTGGGCAAGGGCTAGCCGAGGGAGCGGCGAGACCGGCCTGCAGCGCCGGAGCGGGGGGCCAGCCCCCCGCACCCCCCGGAGTATTTCGGCCAAGATGATGGCGAGGGCCGCGGTCTCGTGGGCCGGGGGCTGTCGCGGCGCGGTTCACCCCGCGCGGAGGCGGGCGAGGGCGGGGGCCGCCACCACGGCGGCGCCGCCGAGCGCGGCGGCGACGAGGCCCCATTGCGCACCCCAGTTGGCAACGGCCACGGCGATCAGCGCCCACGCCACGGCGGCGGCGTAGAAGGGGGCGGGCGGGGCGAGGCGGGTCACGGCGAGCGCGGTGGCCAGCGCGCCGGCGAGCCCGATCCACGCCCAGCCGACCTCGCCCGGGCCCACGCCGTAGCCCGCCCCGAGCAGCCCGATGGCGACCCAGCTCGCCGCCGTCAGCCAGCCCGCGTAGAGCGAGATCGGCGCGCGCAGCAGCCACCTGTCCTCCCGCTCTGGCGCGCGCCAGAGGGCGAGGAGTGCCGACAGCAGCATCACCCAGATCAGCACGGTCGCCCAGATCGGCGAGACCTGCGCGATGGCGAGCCACCCCGCGCCGACGGCGAGCGACAGCGCCATCGGCCAGCGCGTGCCGTCCCAGTGGGCCGAGTCGGAGCGGCGGATCAGCCCGTAGAGCGCATGCGCCACGAGCCACAGGTAGATCGGCCCCCAGATGCCGAAGGCGTAGCCGGCGGGTTGCACCGGCGGGTCGTCCTGCGGGACGGGGTAGGCGCCGGGTTCGAACCCGTCGAAGGGCACCGCGAGCGGCGCGGCGGCGAAGGCGACGGCAGCCGCCGCGACCAGCGCGGCCTTCATCCGGGCGGTGTCGGTGGCGTCGTCGGGGGAGGGCGGCAGGTCTGACATGGCCTCTCAACGCGGGGATCGGGGTGGCGGTTGCACCGACCGTCTGCCCCTCGCCGCGGAAAGGCCACCCCGCCCGGCCGCTTCGCGGGCGCCTGCGACGAAATGGAGCCGGGGCCGGCGCGGCCGAGCGTGCGCCCAGGCTCAGGCCAGCGCGCCCGCGGCCGTGATCTCGCGCGCGCCGCCCAGATACGGGGCCAGCGCCTCGGGCAGGGCGACCGAGCCGTCCTCGCGCTGGCCGTTCTCGATCACCGCGATCAGGCAGCGCCCCACCGCCAGCCCCGAGCCGTTGAGCGTGTGCACGTACTCGGGCTTGCCCCCGCCCACGGGGCGGAATCGGGCGTTCATCCGCCGGGCCTGGAAGTCGCCGCAGACCGAGACCGACGAGATCTCGCGGTAGCGCCTCTGGCCCGGCAGCCAGACCTCGATGTCGTGGGTGCGCCGCGCGCCGAAGCCCATGTCGCCCGTGCACAGCACCATCGTGCGATAGGCGAGGCCGAGCCGCTCCAGGATGCCCTCGGCACAGCGGGTCATCCGCTCGTGCTCGTCGCGCGAGCGGTCGGGGTGGGTGATCGAGACCATCTCGACCTTCTCGAACTGGTGCTGGCGCAGCATGCCGCGCGTGTCCTTGCCCGCCGCGCCCGCCTCGGAGCGGAAGCAGAGCGAATGGGCGGTGAAGCGCATCGGCAGCGCCGACTCGTCGACGATCTCGCCGGCGACGATGTTGGTCAGCGTCACCTCCGATGTGGGGATCAGCCACCAGCCCTCGCGGGTCTGGTAGCTGTCCTCGCCGAACTTGGGCAACTGGCCGGTGCCGAGCATCGCCTCGTCGCGCACCAGCACCGGGGCGTTGACCTCGTGCAGCCCGTTCTCGCTCACGTGGGTGTCGAGCATGAACTGGGCGAGGGCCCGGTGGAGGCGGGCGGCGGACCCGGTCAGCATCACGAAGCGGGAGCCGGAGAGCCTGGCCGCCGTCTCGAAATCGAGTAGTGGGGATATGCCCTTGATCTCGAAGTGTTCTTTCGGGGCGAAATCGAACTCGGGCGGGGTGCCGTGGCGGCGCAGCTCGACGTTGTCGTCTTCGTCGGCGCCGGCGGGGACGTCGTCGTGCGGCAGGTTGGGCAGGCCCATGAGCATGTCGGCGAGGCGGGTGTCCTGGGCCTGGGCCTCGGCCTCGAGCGTGGCGATTTCCTCTTTCTTTTCAGCGACAAGCGCGCGCAGACGGGCGAACTCGGCCTCGTCGCCCCGCGCCTTGGCCTGGCCCACCTCCCTGGAGGCGGCGTTGCGCTCGGCCTGGGCGGCCTCGGCCGCGGCGATCTTCTCGCGCCTTATCCGATCAATTTCAAGGACTTCGGAGGCGACGCCCGACAGCCCGCGCCGCGCCATCGCGGCGTCGAACGCCCCCGGATTGTCGCGGATGAAACGGATGTCGTGCATGGGGGCCTCCCTGGTCGAGCGCCGCCCTCCTAGCCCCTCCCGCCGGGCGACGGAAGGGGCCAAACCGGCCTGCGGTATCCGGTCTGTATCGCGTCGGTATCGCGTCGGTGCGGGGCGCACGGCGGGTCAGGGCGATGGTTACCCCTCGGGGTCGACCTTCCACTTCAGCCATTCGCCGAGGAGGTCGCTCAAGTCGAGGTCCGCCTCGGGCCGGTGGGCCGGGCGGGTGACGCCGGGCGGCAGCATGGCGTCGGTCACGGAGCCGTCGCCGAAAAGTGCGGTGACCTGATCCAGATCGAGGTTTGAGGTGGAGAGGTCGCTGGATTTCACGGATGCATACTGGACGACTGCATCCGTGAAATTCGCCCCCTCCAGATGCGCCCCGGCGAGGCGCGCCCCCTCCAGATGTGCCCCGGCGAGGCGGGCGCGAGAGAGGTCGAGGCTGGAGATGTCGACCGCGCGCATGGTGGCGCAGGTCGCAGCGGTAGCTCTCTGAGCCATGGCGTTCGTCGGCCTTTTCCTTCGCTTTCTGCTCGGGTTCGCGCCGGCCGATGACCTGGATGGCGGCCTCGACCACGGGGACCGCTGGCCCGACGCGGGAGGTTCGGCCTGCGCCGCCCGGTACCGAGGCGCAGGACGACACGGCGGCGGACGATACGGCGGGGGCGCGCCATCGCTGCCCTCCATCGCGTTGGCCGACGCCCGGCGGAAGGGGGGCGCTGGCCGGCCGGGCGCTCAGCGAGGCGGGTCTGCGAGGGGCGCGACCGCCTCCCAGGCGAACGGCTCGGGGGCGACCGAGCCTTGCTCGTTCGCCGCCGAGACCACCCCGACGACCCGCCAGCCCGCCGCCGTCTCGGCGACGACGGGCGCGCCGGACGTGCCCTCGACCACGGCGCAGTCGGTAACGAAGGCCCCCGGGGCGCGGTGGGTCACCGCGCAGGGCGCCGAGCGGGTGGCGATATGCGGCCGGTCCGCCCGGTAGCCGAGGATGGCCAGCAGGGGGGCAGCATCGGGCAGGTCCGCCTCGGGCAGTGCCGCGACGGGTAGGGGGGAGACGCCGTCGAGCGGGCGGTCGAGCGTCAGAAGCGCGAGGTCGTGGACGATGCGCACCTCGCCGGCCGCGAGCCCCTCGGCGAAGCCTGGATGCACCTCGAGCGCGGCGCCGCGGGCATCGGCCGCCGCCGCGCCCGCCCGCCACCCGGCGGCGAAGACGATCTCTCCGGGCGTCGCGGGGGTGTCGCGCGGGCCGAGCACGCAGTGCGCCGCCGTCAGCACCCGGTCGGGGGCGATCAGGGTGCCGGTGCACATCCGCCGGCTGTTGTAGCCGGCGATGTTGACGCGGCCGACCGCGTTCCACTGCGCCTGCTCGGCCTCGGGCAGGATCGTGCCGCCGGCGAGAGCGGCGGTGGCGAGACCCGTCGCCACGGTGCGTGCGGCAGCGCGGACGCGGGCCCCCGGCGCGAGATCGCGGCGGGCATGCGCGACGTCAGGCGCGGCACGGGGGGTGGGAACGGTCTGGCGCAACGGAACCCTCGCCTCGGTTGGAGCAGTCGCGCCGCCGGAGCGCGTCGGCCCATCACCTATCGGTGCCGGCTCGCCGGCTCCAGTGCCCGGCGGCCGCGGCACGCAGGCACGCCCGACGCAGGCGCGCCCCACGGTGCGCGCTCCCGACAGTGCGCGTGCCCGGTTCGCCGCATGCCCTGCGGCGTCTCGGCCTGCGCCGGAGCGGTGGCGCCAGGTGGCGCTCTGGCGCTTGCGCTCCCGCCGCCCCGTCCCTAGGTTGCGCGCCAATTCGAGGGGCGCGTGCCCCGACGACCCACCGAGTTCATCCACCTATCCGGGGACACGCATGTTCGCCACACCCGCCTACGCCCAGGCCGCCGACGGCGGCGCCGCCGGCGCTTTCCTCCAGTTCCTGCCCCTCATCCTGATCTTCGCGATCATGTACTTCCTGCTGATCCGGCCCCAGCAGAAGAAGTTGAAGGAGCACCAGGCCATGGTCGAGGCGCTGCGCCGGGGCGACCAGGTGGTCACCCAGGGCGGCCTGATCGGCAAGGTCACCAAGATCAAGGACGCGGGCGAGATCGAGGTCGAGCTGGCCGAGGGGGTCAAGGTGCGCGTCGTGCGCAACACCGTCGCCCAGGTGCTGTCGAAGACCGAGCCGGCCGAGAGCTGAGCGCGCCCGGCCCATGCTGCACATCCCGCTGATCAACCGGATCGTGATCTGGGGGCTCGTCGTCGTGGGCCTCTCGCTCGCGATGCCGAACCTCTTCTACCCGCGGGTGGAGCGGCACAACGACGCCGTCGCCGCCATCGAGGCGCAGGGCGCGACGCCCGAGCGCGCGGCCGACGCGGCCGCGTGGCCCTCGTTCCTGCCCTCGGGGCTGGTCAATCTCGGCCTCGACCTGCGCGGCGGCGCCTACCTGCTCGCCGAGGTGCAGGTCGAGGACGTGTTCGCCGAGCGGATGGAGGCGCTGTGGCCCGAGGTGCGCGACGCGCTGCGCGAGGTGCGCGACGAGGTCGGCGCCATCCGCCGGGTCGAGAGCGCGCCGGACGTCCTGCGCGTGCGCATCGAGACCGCAGCCGCCATGGGCGCCGCGATGGAGACGGTGCGCGAACTCGCCCGCCCCGTCGTGTCGCTGACCGGCGCGGGCCGCTCCGACCTCGAGGTAGCGGGCGACGGCGACGAGCTGGTGATCCGGCTCAGCGAGGCAGAGCGGGAGGCGACCGTCGACCGCACGATGCAGCAATCGCTCGAGATCATCCGCAACCGCGTCGACGAGGCGGGCACGCGCGAGCCCTCGATCCAGCGGCAGGGCGAGCGGCGCATCGTCGTCCAGGTGCCCGGCGTCGGCTCGGCCGACGAGCTGAAGGCATTGATCGGCACCACCGCGCAGCTCACCTTTCACCCGGTCATCTCGCGCAGCTCCGACGCCGACGCCGATGCCGGCCCGCGCGAGATCGTCCTGCCGTCGATGGACGAGGACGGCGTGTTCTACGTCCTCGAGGAGCGCCCCGTCGTCACTGGCGAGGAGCTGACCGACAGCCAGCCCACCTTCGACCAGAACGGCAGCCCGGCGGTCAACTTCCGCTTCAACCCCTCGGGCGCGCGCAAGTTCGGCGACTACACGCTCGAGAACATCGGCTCGCCCTTCGCCATCGTCCTCGACGACGAGGTGATCTCGGCCCCCGTCATCCAGGATCACATCCCCGGCGGCTCGGGCATCATCACCGGCAATTTCTCGGCCGAGGACTCGACCCGCCTCGCGGTGCTGCTCCGCGCGGGCTCCCTGCCGGCCGAGATGACCTTCCTGCAGGAGCGCACCATCGGGCCCGAGCTCGGCGCGGATTCGATCGAGGCGGGGCAGGTCGCAACCATCGTCGCCTTCGGCGCGGTGCTGGTGTTCATGGTTCTCAGCTACGGGCTGTTCGGGCTGTTCGCCAACGTCGCGCTCACCATCAACATCGCGCTGATCTTCGGGCTGCTGTCGCTGATCGGCGCGACGCTGACGCTGCCCGGCATCGCCGGGATCGTGCTGACGGTCGGCATGGCGGTCGACGCCAACGTGCTCGTCTTCGAGCGTATCCGCGAGGAACTCAAGACGGCCAAGGGCCCGGCGCGCGCCATCGAGCTGGGCTACGAAAAGTCGCTCTCGGCCATCCTCGACGCCAACATCACCACCTTCATCACGGCCGCGATCCTGTTCGCGCTGGGCTCGGGCCCGGTGCGCGGCTTCGCCGTGACGCTGGGCCTCGGCATCCTCACCTCGGTCTTCACGGCGATCTTCGTGACGCGGCTGCTGATGGTGATGTGGTTCGAGCGCCGCCGGCCCAAGACGATCGAGGTCTGATCCATGCGCCTGAAGCTCGTCCCCCGCGACACCGACCTGGATTTCATGGGCATCTGGAAGGCGACGTTCGGCGCGTCGATGGCCGCGGTGGTCGCCGCCGTCGGTCTGTTCCTGATCGTGGGCCTCAATTTCGGGATCGACTTCCTCGGCGGCACGACGATCCGCACCGAGAGTCCCAACCCCGTGCAGGTGGGCGCGTACCGCGACGCGCTGCAGCCGCTGGATCTGGGGGACATCGTGATCACCGAGGTGTTCGACCCCACCTTCGGCCCCGACGAGAACGTGGCGCAGGTGCGCATCCAGGCCCAGCCGGGCCAGGAGAGCGTCGCCCCCGAGACCATCGCCGCCATCGAGGAGGCGCTGCGCGGGGTCGACCCCGACATCGCCTTCCCCTCGGTCGAGTCGGTCGGCCCCGAAGTCTCGGGCGAACTGGTGCGCACTGCGATCCTCGCCGTCACGCTCGCCATCGCGGCGGTGCTCGTCTACATCTGGCTGCGCTTCGAGTGGCAGTTCTCGCTCGGTGCGGTGGCGGCGCTGATCCACGACGTGGTGCTGACCATCGGCATCTTCTCGATCCTGCAGATCCGCTTCGACCTCGCCATCATCGCCGCGCTGCTGACCATCGTGGGCTATTCGCTCAACGACACGGTGGTCGTGTTCGACCGCGTCCGCGAGAACCTGCGCAAGTACAAGCAGAAGGACCCGCGCGACGTCCTCAACCTGTCGATCAACGAAACCCTCTCGCGCACGGTGATGACCTCGGTGACGACGCTGCTCGCGCTCGTCTCGCTCTACGTGCTGGGGGGCGACGTGATCCGCGGCTTCGTCTTCGCGATGATCTGGGGGGTGATCGTGGGCACCTATTCCTCGGTCTTCGTGGCCTCGGCGATCCTGCTGTGGCTGGGGGTGAAGCGCGACTGGTCCAAGCCCGACCAGGAGGCCGGCACCCGGTTCGGCGGCGCCCAGCCCTGAGGCCCTGTCCATGCCGCTCGTCGAAGCCGTGCTCGCGCTCGCGGGCGGGCCGGCGGCTCTCGCTGCGCTGGCCTGCACCATCGGCGCCGCGGGCATCGTGCGCGGCTTCACCGGGTTCGGCACGGCGCTCGTCTTCATGCCGGTGGCGGGCGCGCTGATCGCCCCGCCGCTCGCGGTGCTGATCCTCGTCGTCACCGGCATGGCCGTCTGGCCCGTCCTGCTGCCGCGCGCCTGGGGCCGGGCGGCCCGCGGCGAGGTGGCGGTGATGGGCGCGGCCGCGCTTCTCGCGGTGCCGGCGGGCGTCGCCATTCTCGCCGCGCTGCCCCAGCAGACTCTGCGCTGGGTCGTCGCCGTGGCCGCCACCCTGACTCTCGCCGCGCTGGTCTCGGGCTGGCGCTACACCCGGCCGGTGGGGCGCGCGGGGCTGGCCGCGGTGGGCGCGAGCGCGGGGCTACTCGGGGGCGCGACGGGCCTCGGCGGCCCGCCGGCCATCCTGTTCTACCTCGCCGGCCCCTCGGGGGCGGAACGGGTGCGCGCCAACACCATCCTCTTTCTGTGCGTTCTCGACATCTCGATCGCTGCGGCCCTGCTGCTGCGCTTCTCCTTCGGCTGGGCAGAGCTGGCCTTCTGCGCGGTCCTCGCCGTGCCCTACGCGGCGACGACGCTGCTGGGGCAGCGCCTCTTCCGCCCCGAACGGGAGCGTGCCTACCGCGCCGCCGCCTACCTGCTGATCGCGGGCGCCATCCTGACGGGCCTGCCCCTCCGGTCGTGACCCCCCAGGTTCGACAGCAAGACCGCCAAGCAATTGATTTCCATATGGCGGGAAGCGCCATTTTGTGACTGCATACGGGTCGTCAGGCGGGTTTGGGCAGGT
>LJNT01000196.1 GCA_001314685.1 Rhodobacteraceae bacterium HLUCCA09 | reverse complement strand
CGACCGCGGCGCGCGAGTCGGGTTCCGCATGGCGCTCGACCGGCCCGAGCGGATCACCCGCTTCGCCTCGCTCGACATCGTGCCGACGCACGCCGTGCTGTCGAACGTCAGCCTCGGCTGGGGCCTCGAATCCTACCACTGGTTCTTCATGGCCCAGAAGGCGCCGTTTCCCGAACGGCTGCTCACGGCCGATCTGGAGTACTACATCGACTACAAGCTCAACAAGAAGGGCGTCGGCCTGTCGATCTTCGACCCGCGCGCCATGGCCGAATACAAGCGCTGCACGACGCCCGAACAGATCCACGCGGTCTGCGAAGATTACCGCGCGACCGTCACGGTCGATTTCGAGATGGACAAGGCCGACTTCGGCACCCGACGGATTTCGGCCCCGGTGCTGGTGCTCTGGGGCTCCAACAGCCATTGCGGCCGCCATTTCGACCCGCTGAGGCTGTGGGCGGACTGGGCCGACGATCTGCGCGGCTTCGCGGTGCCGACCGGCCATTACCCGGCAGAGGAACGCCCCGATCTGGTCTTCGCCGCTCTCGATGCCTTCTTCGCCGGCCGCGAGCCCGAAGCAGAGGTCGCCTGACGCGGCCGCCAGGCGGCGGGTGGACGCAACGCACCGATACCGTCGGCGCCGTCTTCAGCGCTCTCCCCGGCGGTAGGGCTGCATCAGTGCCTGCGGCACCCGCGCCCGCTGCGCCATGACGACCAGCGCGAGGATCGACAGCAGATAGGGCAGCATCAGGAAGAGCTGGTAGGGCACGCCGTCCACCGCCGTCTGAAGGCGGAGCTGGAACGCGTCGAAGAAGGCGAAGAGCACGGCGCCCAGCAGCGCCCGCCCCGGACGCCAGAGCGCGAAGACGACGAGCGCGATGCAGATCCAGCCGCGCCCCTGCACCATGGTCGGGAAGAACGAGTTGAAGGCGGCGAGGCTGAGGAACGCGCCCGCCACCCCCATCAGCGCCGAGCCCGCCATGATCGTGCCGATCCGCACGAGGATCGGGTCGATGCCCTGCGCCTCGACCGCGTGGGGGTTCTCGCCCGTCATCCGGATGGCGAGCCCCAGCGGCGTGCGATAGAGCACGACGGCCAGCACCGCCACGGCCACGAGGGCGAGGTAGGTCGGCGCCGTCTGGGTAAAGAGCACCGGGCCGAGGAACGGGATGTCGGCGAGAAGCGGCACCGGCAGCGGGCGGAACGGCTCGATCGTGGGTGGCGAGGTCGCCGTGGGCACCGCGAGGCGAAAGACGTAGTAGGCGACGCTCGAGGCGAAGAGCGTGATGCCGAGGCCGGTGACGTGCTGCGACAGCCCGAGCGGCACGGTCATCAGCGCGTGCAGGAAGCCGAAGGCGGCGCCGCAGGCGGCCGCCGCCGCGATGCCCGCCCACAGGTCGCCGCCCGAATACACGGTCAGCCAGCCGATCATCGCGCCGAAGGCCATGATGCCCTCGATCCCGAGATTCAGAACGCCCACCCTCTCGCACAGCAGCACCCCGAGCGTGCCGAGGATCAGCGGCGTGGCGATGCGCAGCACCGCCTCCCACATGCCGACCGAGGCGAGGATGTCGACGATCACGCTCACCGCCGCACCCGGTACTGCACGAGGAACAGGGCCACCAGCATGGTCAGCAGCGACAACGCCACCGTCACGTCGGCAATGTAGGAGGGCACGCCCAGCGCGCGGCTCATCGAATCCGCGCCAACGAAGATCACTGCCGAGAACAGCGCCGCACCGATCACGCCGATCGGGTGAAGGGCGGCGAGCATGGCGATGACGATGCCGGAATAGCCGTAGTTGGGCGACAGGTCGGTGGTGACGTAGCCCTTCACCCCCATCACCTCGATCGCGCCGGCCAGGCCCGCGAGCCCCCCCGACAGGCAGCCCACCAGCACCAGCGTGCGCCCCAGGGGCACCCCGGCGAAGGCCGCCGCGCGCGCGTTCAGCCCCGCGGCGCGGGTGCGCATCCCGAACACGGTCCGCTCCTGCACCCACCACACCGCCACCGCCATCGCCAGCGCGATCAGGAGGCCCGCGTGCAGGCGCGACCGCTCGACCAGTTGCGGCAGAAGCGCGGCGTCGGGCACCGGCACCGATTGCGGCCAGCCGAAGGCCAGCGGATCGCGCAGCGCGCCCTCGATCATCATCGACACGAAGAGGATGGCGACGAAGTTGAGCAGCAGCGTCGTCACCACCTCGTCGGAGCCGAAACGCAGCTTGAGCACCACGGGGACCAGAAGCAGCGCCATGCCGGCGAGCGCGCCCGCGACGAGGCAGACCAACACCGCCACGGGGGCCGGCGCGCCCGCCAGCCCCGGCACGAGCCCGAAGGCCGCGACGGCGAGCGCCCCCATGTAGAACTGCCCCTCGCCGCCGATATTCCACAGCCGCGCACGAAAGGCGACGGCGGCCGCGAGACCGGTCAGGATCAGCGGCGTGGCGCGGGTCAGCGTCTCGGTGATGCCCAGCCGCGAGCCGAAGGCGCCCTGCAGGATCAGGCCGAACGCCTCGGCCACGTTGGCCCCGGCGAGGGCGATCAGCGCGCCGGCCATGGCCAGCGCCGACGCGATGGCGCCCAGTGGCGCCAGCAGCGTCAGCGCCGCCGAGGGCCTCTCGCGCCGCTCAAAGCGCATGCGCCGCTCCCCGCTCTTCGGCCTCGATCCCCTCCGCCGCACGCCAGTCGCCGGCCATCATCAGGCCGAGCAGGCCGGCGTCGGCGCGCTCGGCCGGAATGGCGGGCGACAGCCGCCCGCCCACGATGGCGCGGATGCGGTCGGCGAGCGCGATCACCTCGTCGAGATCCTCCGAGATCAACAGAACGCCCGCCCCGCGTGCGCAGGCCTCGATCAGCCGGCGATGCACCCCGGCGATGGCCCCCTCGTCGAGGCCGCGGCTGGGCTGGGCGGCCACCAGGATGTCGGGCGCGGCCTCGAGCACGCGGCCGAGGATCAGCTTCTGCATGTTGCCGCCCGACAGAAGGCGCACCCGCCCATCGACCCGTGCGCCGCGCACGTCGTAGTCGCGCAGGATGCGGGCGGCGGCCGCGCGCGCCGCCCCGCGGCGGACGATCCCGCGGCGCGAGAAGTCTGGTGACCAGATGCGCTCCAGCACCGCGTTCTCCCACGTCGTCATGTCGCCGAGCACGCCCTCGGCGTGGCGATCCTCGGGGATGCGGCCGATGCCGGCAGAGATGGCCTGCCGCACGCCGGGCGCGAGCGGCGCCCCCCTTACCGTCAGCGTGCCCGAGGCGGGCGCCAGCACGCCCGAGACGACCTCGGCCAGTGTCGTCTGCCCGTTGCCCGAGACGCCGATGATCCCCAGCGTCTCGCCCGCGCGCAAGGCAAAGCCGATCCCCTTCAACGAGGCGCCGCCCTTTCCTGCCACCGCAACGTCGCGCGCCTCCAGCAGCACGGGGCCGGGCGTCGCCGGCGGGCGCACGGGGCGGTCGACGGCCCGGCCCACCATCAGCTCGGCCAGCTCCTCGCGGCTGGTGTCGCGCGTCGCGCGCTCGGCCACCACGCGGCCGCCGCGCAGCACCACCACCCGGTCTGAGGCCGACATGACCTCGTGCAGCTTGTGGCTGATGAAGATCAGCGACAGCCCCTTGGCGGCCATGTCGCGCAGCGTGGCAAAGAGGCGCTCGGCCTCCTGCGTGGTCAGCACCGCCGTCGGCTCGTCGAGGATGAGGATGCGCGCGTCGTTGTAGAGCGCCTTGAGGATCTCGACGCGCTGCCGCTCGCCCACCGACAGGTCGGCCACGCGCGCGTCGGGGTCGACCTTGAGGCCGAACCGCTCCGCCAGCGCCGCGAGCCGCGCCCGCGCCCCCGACCGGTCGGAGCGCAGGCGCCACAGCGGCTCCGTGCCCGTCATGACGTTGTCGAGCACGGTCAGGTTGGCGGCGAGCGCGAAATGCTGATGCACCATGCCCACGCCCGCGCGGATCGCCGCGCGCGGCTGGCCCGGCGGCAACGCCTCGCCCTCGACGCGCACACTGCCCGCGTCGGCCGTGTAATGGCCGAACAGGATCGACATGAGCGTGGTCTTGCCCGCGCCGTTCTCGCCCAGGAGCGCGACGATCTCGCCCCGGTCGAGATGGAGCGAGACCGCGTCGTTGGCCAGCGTGGCCCCGAAGCGCTTGGTGATCTCCCGAAGCTCGAGAACCCGCGTCATGCCCGCCCCGTCAGCCGGGGGCGGGCCTGCCGGTGTCGCATCAGGCGGGCTCTTCGAAGTTGCGCGGCACCTCGAACGCGCCCGCCTTGATGGCGGCGCGCACCTCCTCCATCTCGGCCACCGCCTCGGCGGGCGGCACGCCCTCGACATAGGTGATGTCGTTGCCGCCGTCCTTCATCAGGCTGAGCGGCGTGTAGTTCTTGCCCGTGGGCGCGCCCGCCAGCGCGTCGGCCAGGGCCGCCTCCATCAGCGGGCGGAAGTTCCACAGCGCGTTGGCGAACACCGTCTCGGGGTAGCGCGGCGTGTAGTCGATGAGCGAGCCGATGGCGGGGATGCCGCGCTCCTGCGCCGCGTCGGCGGTGCCGATCCGCTCGCCGAACAGGATGTCGGCGCCCGCGTCGATCTGGGCCAGCCCCGCCTCGCGCGCCTTGGGCGGGTCGAAGAAGGTGCCGATGAAGCTCACGAGGTGCTCCGCCTCGGGGTTGGTGCGCGCCACGCCGTCGGAGAAACCGTTGATCAGCATATTGACCTCGGGGATCGGGATGGCGCCGACCGAGCCCACGATGCCCGACTGCGTCATCCGCCCCGCGAGCATGCCCGCCAGATAGGCCGCCTCCCAGTTCCAGGTGCCGAACACACCGAAATTGTCGCCCGCCGCCTCGCCCGACGAGCCCATCAGGAACGCCGTGTCGGGGTAGTCGGCCGCGACCTGCCGCGCCTCGCGCTCCACCGCGTAGGATTCGCCCACGATCAGCACGTTGCCCGCCTCGGCGAACTCGCGCATCGCACGCGGGTAGTCGGTGCCCGAGACGCCCTCGGAAAAGGTGTATTCGATCGCGCCCTCGTCGTTCGCCGCCACCATCGCCGCGTGCAGGACAGAGTTCCACGCGTTCTCGACCGGCGAGGCGTGGATGCCCGCGACCTTCACGGCCGCGCCTTGCGCGCGCAGGAGGGCGGGGGCGGCGAGGGCCGAGGCGGTCAGTGCGCCGCCGGTGCCGAGCAGGCGGCGGCGGTTCATGCGGGTGCGGATCATGGGCAGGTCCCCCTCGTTGGACTTCGGGCGCGGGACCGCCCCGCGCGACGGGGCCAGACTTCGCCACGGGCCGGCGGAGTCAAGGGGCGGCTGCCCAATTCCTGTGCCGGCCCCGAGATGTGCCTCGAAATTGGGCGCGGCCTTATCGGGCGTGGCGAGGCGCGTAGGCGGCGGGATCGACCGTGCCGGGCCTGCCGTCGAGCGCAAGGCGCGCGATTTCGGGCGCCGTCTCGGCCACGACGCGGCCGCGCCGGATCACCGCGAGGCGCGCGGGCCGCAGGCGGATCGCCTCGGCCGGGTCGGCCGCCTGCAGGATCACCATGTCGGCGTGGCAGCCGGGGGCGAGCCCGTAGCCCTCGAGCCCGAGGATGCGCGCGGGCACCGTCGTCACCGCGTCGAACAGCGTGCCCTTGTCGGCCTGCGAGCCCATCTGCGCCGCGTGCACGGCCATGTGCGCCACGTCGAGCAGATCGCCGGTGCCCATCGAATACCACGGGTCCATCACGCAATCCTGCCCCAGCGCCACGTCGATGCCGGCCTCGATCAGCTCGGGGATGCGGGTCAGGCCGCGCCGCCTGGGGTAGGTGTCGTGCCGGCCCTGGATCATGATGTTGATGAGCGGGTTGGGGATGGCGGCGAGCCGCGCCTCGGCCATCAGGGGAACGAGCTTCGAGGCGTAATAGTTGTCCATCGAGTGCATCGAGGTCAGATGCGAGCCGGCGACCCTGCCCTCGAGGCCGAAGCGCAGGGTCTGCTCGGCCAGCGTCTCGACATGGCGCGACAGCGGGTCGTCGGTCTCGTCGCAATGCATGTCGACGCGCAGGCCGCGCTCGGCCGCGATCCGGCAGAGCGCCTCGACCGAGGCGCGCCCGGCCTCCATCGTGCGCTCGAAATGCGGGATGCCGCCCACCACGTCGACGCCCATGTCGAGCGCGCGCTCGAGCGCCCCGGCCGCGTCGGGGTGGCGGAAATAGCCGTCCTGCGGGAAGGCCACGAGCTGCAGGTCGAGATACGGCGCCACCCGCTCGCGCACCTCGAGCAGCGCCTCGACCGTGACGAGGGCAGGGTCGGAGACGTCGACATGGCTGCGCACCGCCATCAGCCCCTTCGACACCGCGAGGTCGCAGTAGAGCAGCGCCCGCTCGACCACCGCCTCGCGCGTCAGCGTCGGGCGCAGCTCGCCCCAGAGCGCGATGCCCTCCAGCAGCGTGCCCGACACGTTCATCCGCGGCAATCCGAGCGACAGGGTGGCGTCCATGTGGAAATGCGCATCGACGAATGGCGGCGACACGAGATGGCCGCCCGCGTCGAGCACCCGCCCCGCCTCGGCGTCGATGCCGGGCGCGACGTCGGCGATGCGCCCGCCCCGGATGGCGATATCCTGCCCCTGCCTGCCATCGGGCAGGCTCGCGCCCCGGATCAGTAGGTCGATCATCCTGCCGCCTTTCGGTTTTCCCGCGAACGGAGGCGACCCTATTGCCCCCTCCTTGCGCTGTCACGCGGCGCCACGGGCGGCACGAGGGCGCACGAACGATCGCAGAGATCGCCTGCCCCGGCAGGGCGATCCGGGCTGGCGCGGGCGGTGGGCAGACGATCGCGGCCCCGAGGCTGCCGCCAGTGCGGGGCGCCGGCCTGCCCCGGCCCGGCGGCGCACGTCGCCCGCGCCAGCCCTGGACGGGTGGCACGACTGCGCTTTCGCGCATCTGGCCCAAGCTACCCGGAGCGGCCATGGCCCTCCATGGCACGCCGATCCCGGGCTTGATTTCAGGGGGCGAAGGCAATGGCCTCGCGGCCACCCGGCGCCCATCCACTACCAGCACGACCCGGTGCAGACGACCAAGACCTCCATGCATGGCGCGATCAACCTTCTGGGTCTGGCCAAGCGGCTGCGCTGCCCGATCCTCCAGGCCTCCACCAGCGAGGTCTACGGCGACCCCACCGTGCGCCCGCAGGCGGAAGGCTACTGGGGCAACGTCAACCCGATCGGTGCGCGCTCGTGCTACGACGAGGGCAAGCGCTGCGCCGAGACACTTTTCTTCGACTACCGGCGCCAGCACGGGCTCGAGATCAAGGTGGCGCGCATCTTCAACACCTACGGGCCGCGCATGCACGTCGCCGACGGGCGGGTCGTCTCCAACTTCATCGGCGGGCGCTCCGGGGCGCGCCGATCACGATCTTCGGCGACGGGCGGCAATCGCGCTCGTTCTGCTACGTCGACGACCTCGTCGACGGGCTCATCCGGCTGATGCAGACCGGTGCGGGCGTCACCGGGCCGGTCAATCTCGGCAATCCCGTCGAGGTCGGCATCCGCGACCTGGCCGAACGGGTTCTGGCGCTGACCGGCTCGACCTGTGCGCTCGAGCGGCAGCCGCTGCCGCAGGATGACCCGCGCCAGCGCAAGCCCGACATCGCGCTGGCCGAGACGCTTCTGGGATGGCGGCCCTCGGTCGACCTCGACACGGGGCTTACGCAGACGATCGCCTTCTTCCGCGCGCTGCTCGCCGACCTCGATCGCAGCTAGACCGCCCGCGCCGGCGCCGGCCCCCCCTTGGCAGGCCGCCTCGGTGGGCTGCCTCGGTGGGGTGCCTCAGTCGGCCGCCTCGAGCGTCGCGTCGAGATCGCGCAGCACCTTGCCCATGTCGGACGCGCCGGCCACCACACCGACGATGCCCTCGTTGAGCACGTCGCCCGCCTCCGGCCCCAGTTCCTGATCGAGGTAGAGCTGATGGTAGGTGCTCACCAGCACCCGCTCGGCCGCCTCCTGCAGAAAGCCCGCCTCGACCGCGAGGTCGGCGCCCGAGGCGGCGGGGATGTCGGAGGCGATCTCGACCATCCGCTCCTGCACGTCGATGGCGGTCAGCCGGCGCAGGAAGTCTATGGCCACGTCGGGCGCTGTGGGCGAGACGGCGAAGCCGTCGGCCCCGCCATAGGTGACGCTCTGCTGCGGCCGGTCGCCGATCGTGGGAAAGGGAAGCTGCACGAGCTCTTCCTGCATGGCGTCCGGCCCGCCCGTCCAGTTCCAGAACATCCGCTGCAGCCGCCAGCTGCCCGTGAGGATCATCGCCGCCTCGCCCTCGGCGACCATCTGGGTCGCCCGGCCGTCGTCCATCGCACCGTGGCCCGGCTGGAACGGGTCGAGCGCGACGAGCCGCGCAAAGGCGTCGCCGGCCGCCCGGAACGCCGGCCCGTCAAAGCCCTCGCCCTCGCCGGCGAGCGCCCCGACGATGGCGGACCGCCCGCCGATGCGCTGGGCGAGCTGGCTGAAATAGAGATTGTAGGGCCAGATGTCGCCGCCGCCGACCGTCACCGGCCGGATGCCCTGCGCCTGGAGGGTCTCGACCGCGTCGAGGAACCCGTCCCATGTCCGCAGATCCTCGACCGCGACGCCCGCCTCGTCCAGCACGGGGCGGTTGGCGTAGAGCGAAACCAGCGACAGGTGCATGGGCACGCCGAAGACGCGGCCCTCGTGCGTGTAGGTCTGCAGCGCGCCCGGCTTGAAGTCGTAGGCCCAGCCTTCCGACATGTCCGCGGTCAGGTCGCGGGCAAAGCCGGCCTCGCGCAGCGCGTCGAGATGCCCGCCCGACCAGGTGTAGATCAGGTCCGGCGGCGTCTCGGCGCCGAGGACCGACATCAGCTCGACGCGGTAGCGCACCCCGGGGCGGTGGGTGATCTCGATCAGCGTGCCGGGATTGTCGGCCTCGAAGTCGTCGGCAACCTCGCGCCAGTAGGCGTGCACCTCGTCGTTGCGGTTGATCGCCTCGACGCGCACCACCTCGGGCTCGGCACCGGGGCCGCCCACGGCGATGGCGGCCACGCCGTGCACGTCGAGGTGGTAGCGCTCGGCCGCTTCGCGGCTCAGCACCTCGGGCGCGGCGTGGGCGACGAGCTGGCGCAGGGTTTCCACGGTGAGAAAGCCGCTCGCGGGAAGGCCGCTGGCAGCCTGCAGCCGCTCGATGCCGCCGCGGGTGCCGGGGCCGAAATCGCCGTCGATGGGGCCGGTGTAATGGCCCGCCTCCCTCAGCAGGATCTGCACCGCCAGCTCTTCGGACGGCGCGAGCGCCAGCTCCCTCTCGAGTTGCGAGGGCGATGGCGGGGCCTGCTGCGCCGGGATGCGGGGCGGCCGCTCCACGGTGCTGTCGACCACCGGCCGGGGCGGGCGCTGCGCCTCGCGCGCAGCCCCGCCTTCGCCGGCCACCGGCGCACCGGGATCGGACGGGATCGGCGGCGCGCCGGGCCGCTCGAGCGGCAGCTGGGCGATGGCGCTCGGCGGCTCGGCCGCGGGCGGTGGGGCCGCCTCCACCACGACCGCCGGCCGCGGCGGCACGGGGGGCAGGTCATCGAGCCATGCCAGCGTCTCGGGCGCGGGCGGCGCGGCGGCGAGGTCGGCGAGACGCTCCTCGGCGAGACGGGCGAAGCCCACACCGGGAAACTCGTCCAGATAGGCGCGGAACACCGCCGGGTCGTCGCTCTCGCGGATCGACAGCCAGATCAGGCCGGCGCGCACCTGCGTCTCGTCGGCGTCGAGCGTGCCGTCGGCCGTGAGCGAGGCATCGACCACGTAGCGGTCGTAGAAGGTCTGCGCCGCGTCGCGCTCGGCCTCGTCGGCGAAACCCCGGACGTTGGTCAGCAGCGCGACCTCCATTCGCTCGGCCGACGATGCCGCCGCGGGCGGCGGCGCGGGGTTGAGATAGACGTCCTGCACGAGCGCCTCCTCGACCCAGGGCACCTGCTGCTCGTTGGTCAGCTCGAGCACCGTGCGCCGCACCCGCCGGAACATCGTGCCGAGCTCGATGCCGGGGCGGTCGATCCATTGCAGGAGCGCCGTGGTGTAGGGGCTGTTGCCCGTGGCCCCGTCCGACGCCACCGCGCCGGGCGCCGCGGAAAAGGCGATCAGCGTGCCCGCGGCGCTGGGCCGGTTGACGTTGCCCGAGCCGGGCGTGCCGCTGGCGAGGCCCTGCCCCGCCCCGATCGCCGCGGCGAAGGGATTGTCGCGGCAGGCGTCGAGAATCAGGATCGCGGTCTCTGCCCGGGCCACGGCGAAGGCGTCGAACAGCTCGTCCATCGTCAGCGCCCCGCCGGGCAGGTCGGCCCGGCTGGACAGCGCGATGTCGGTCGGCAGGATATAGTTCGTCCCGTCGAGCTGAAGCCCGTGCCCCGCGTAGAAGACAAGCGCGACCTCGGCCCCCTTCGCACGCTCGGTGAAGGCGCCGACCGCGGCGCGCAGCGCGGCGAGATCGCCGTCGATCACGACGTCCACGTCGAAGCCGATCCCGGCGAGGGTGGCGCCGAGCGCGGTCGCGTCGTTGCGCGGATTGGGCAGCGCGGGCACGTCGGTATAGGCGCCGTTGCCGATCACCAGGGCGACCCGCGCCGCCGCTGCCGGGCCCGCGAAGACCCCGATCAGCAGGACGGTGCCCAAGGCGATAACCAGCCGCGCGCGGATGCGGCGAGCCGGTCGTTCGCGATCTGCACCTTCCGGACTCACCGCAGGCTTCCTCGCAGGCAACACCCGGGCGTCGGGCATCGGAAAAGACGATAACAAATGGATGGACTTACCGTCGCGTTAGTGGGAGGTTAACCTAACGCCAACCGATTTCCAGAGGTAATAGCCGAATGCCCGACAAGAAGTCCCTGTCCCGCCTGACCCGGTCGCTGGCCATCGGCACCTCGGCCGGCGCAATCGCGCTTCAGGTGGGATGCGCGCCGGTGCCGACGGCCGGCACCCCGACCGTCACGGCATCGGGGGGGACGGTGTTGACGGTGGCGAGCCAGGCCGAGGGGCAGGCCTGCCGTCAGGCGATCCGCACCCGGTCTTTGTCGTCGGTCGTGTCGCTGATGACCAACTTCCCCTCCAGCAGCTGCATTCCCTTCGTCGTCAACACGCTGCCGCCCTCGACCGTCGCGGCGATCCCGGCCTCGGCCATTGCCGGGCTCGACCCGTCGATCCGCGGGCAGCTCCCGCGGGCCGTCGCTCGCGGCGGTGGAGGGGCGGTGGAAAGCTCGTCGACGCAGGCCCTCGCGCAGAGCATCCTCAACCCAGAGGACAGGCCGGGCACCTCCGGCTACTGACGGCGCGCGTCCCCTCGATGCAGCCGATACCGGGGCGGGCCACGGCGCCACGTCTCTTCCTTGCAAGCCCGATCGGCGGGCCGGTCGCCGACACGGCGCTCGCGCCCCATCTCGCGCGTCACGGCATCGCCACGACCGAGACCGCCGCCGACGCCACGGCCGTGCTCGGCGCCGGACCTGCTCCGACCGGGCTTTCGCGGATCCGCGTCGCGCCTTCATGGTGCGCCGGGCAGCTCCGCGTCACCGAGCAGGACGGCAGGACATGCGGTCGGCTCGAACGGCTCTTCCCCCGCTTCGGACCCGGCCTTGACGCCGTGACGATCCACGCCGCGCTGTCCGCCCTGCCCGACGACGCGGACGCCGCAGCGCTCCTGCGCGGGCTCGCGCCCGGCGCGCCCGGAGGCACGCGCGACACGGTGCGGCGCTGGCTCGCCGTTGATGCCCTGTTCAACGCGGTGCCGCCCGACCCGGCCCTTCTGTCGGAGCTCGTGGCCGACGCCGCGACGGCCGTCACGCATGGCCCCTCGCGCGTGAGCCCCCCGCGCGTGAGCATCGTCGTCAACAACCACGATTACGCTGCGTATCTCGGCGCCGCCATCGCCTCGGCGCTCGACCAGACGCGGCCCGCCCACGAGGTGATCGTGGTCGACGACGGCTCGACCGACGACTCGCGCGAGGTGATCGCCCGCTTTCCCGGCATCCGCCCCGTGCTGAAGGAGAACGGCGGCCAGGGCTCGGCGCTGAACGCGGGCTTCGCCGCGGCGACGGGCGACCTGATCGTGTTCCTCGACGCCGACGACCGGCTCGCGCCCGAGGCGGTCGAGACGCTCACCGCACAGCCTCTCGACGGCGTGGCCCGGCTCTCCTTCGGGCTCGAGACGATCGACGCGGGCGGGCACCCGACCGGCCTCTTCCCGATGTCGCGGCTCGCGGCGGCGGGCGAGCTGCGGGGCCCGCTCCTGGCCGAGGGCTTCGTGCGGATGATGCCGACGAGCGGCAACGCATTCCCGCGGGCGACGCTGCAGCGGCTGATGCCGATCCCCGAGCGCGCATGGCCGATCAGCGCTGACGTCTACCTCGTCTTCGGGGCCGCCTTTCTCGGCGAGGCGCGGCATCTGGACCGCACGCTGGGGCAGTACCGCCTGCACGGGCGCAACGCCTATTTCGCCACGATGGGAACAGAGGCGCCCTACCACGACCGGAAGGACAGGCAGCGCCGGCAGGCCTTCGCCGACATCGCGCGCCGTCTCGCCCGCCACGACCCCGAGACCCATGCGCGCGACGCGGCCGACCTCGCGGCGCGCGCCGAGCCGGCCTCGCCCGCGCGCCGTGCCGCCGCCCTCGCGGCCGGCCTTCGCGCGCCGAGACGGCGGCTGCGCCGCCCGCCCCTGTCGGGCCCCCTGTCGGGCCCCCGGCGCGACCGCCCGCTCCTCGGCCGGCTGCGTCGCCACCTCGCAGAGAGCGACCCCGCGCGCTTCGGCGGGCCTGCGACATGGCCGATCCTCCGCCCCGGCGAGATCGTCGACCTGCGCGAGGCGAGCGGGACGACGCCGCTCGGCCGCGGCTGGCGCCTCGCCCCCGGCGCGGGCGTGGTGCTCGATGGCGCCTTCGCCACGCTCGCCCTGCGGCTGCCCGGGCCGAGGGCGGACTGGACGCTGCGGCTCGCCACCGAGGGCGGCGGGCCGCTCGCGCTCTGGATCAACGGGATGCGCCACGACCCGCTGCCGGGCGGCGGCGGGCCGCTGACCGTGCGCATCGCGGGCGACATCCTCGAGCACGACCCCGCGACGCGGACATGGCGGGCCGGCATCACGCTGGTGCCCGAGGGTGCGCGCCCCCTCGTGTCGGACCTCGCCGCGCAGCGCGCCCTGCCCGCCTTCGCCGGTGCCCCGGTGCTGCCCGACGGGCGCCCGGTGCGGCCCGACGAGCCCGCCGGCCGGCGCTGCCTCGGCGCAGGCTGGCACTGGCCCGATCGCGTGGGCGCGCGTATGGCCGCGCCGCGGGCCAGCCTGCATCTGTCGGTGCCGGGGCGCGGGGACCACTTGCTGCACGTCGTGGCCGACCCACTGCCGCTGATGGCGGGGCTGCGCGCCGCCGCGCCCGAGCAGGAGGTCGACGCGCAGGGCACCGGCCTCGTCGTGACGCTGCCCGCCGCCGCAATCCCGCCGTCCGGGCTGGTCGAGGTCTCGCTCGTCGCGGCCGAAGGCGCCCCGCGCCCGCGCCTGTCGTCGCTGCGCCTGCTGCCCCTCGACCCGGCCGACCCGCTGCCGCCCGGCCGCCTCGTCGCACCGGACGATCTCGGCGCGGTCGAAGAAGCGCCAGGCTGCCTGACGGTGCCCCTGCCCCACCCGGTGGCCGGCCCGCTCGTGCTGCGGCTCGAGCGGGACGCGGCCGACCCCGCACCGGCGGAAGACGGCGGCCCGGCGGCCCCGATCGCCGATGTCCGGATCGCCGATGTCGAGATCGGGGCGGGCGATCGGCGGGTGGCCCTTCGTCTCGCGGGCGGGGCCTGCGCGACATTCGTCGTCGCCGCGGCCGTCCGGCAGCTCGGGCTCGCCCTACCCGAGGGGATGCGCCTGACCGGCATCGCGCGCCATGTGACGCACCCGGCCGGGCCGCGCCCCGAACACGCCGAACGGCTCGACCCGGCCGCGCTCGCCGCCTGCGCGGAGGCGCCCGACCTCTGGCACGATGCCGAGGGCGACGGGCTCTGGCTCGGCGCGAGCGCGGGGCGGCTGCACCTGCCCCGCCCCCGCCCCGGCCCGCTGCGCCCCGGCCCGCTGCGCCCCGGCCCGCTGCGCCCCGGCCCGCTGCGCCCCGGCCCGCTGCGCCTTGTCGCGGATGTCCTCACCCTTCCCGGCAGCGGTCAGCGGCTCGACCTGCGCGCGGGCGGCGCCCATGTGCAGAGCGCGGGAGCGGAGGGGCCCGAGACGCTGACCCTCGATGTCGACGACGGCTCGGGCGACGAGCTGATCCTCGATGTCGCCACCACCCTGCTGGTCGATCCGCGCCTGCTGGGGCTCGAGGGCGGCGGGCTGCTCGGCGGAGCGCTCCTCGGCGTCGCGCTCGCCCCGGCCGACGCCGGCCACGCGAGCCGCCGATGACCGACCCCGCCGCGCCCCGCCGCATCGCCGTCGTCGTGACGGCCTACAATTACGGCCATTTCCTCTCGGCCTGTCTCGACGGCGTGCTCGAGCAGACACGCCCGGCCGACGAGATCGTGGTCATCGACGACGGCTCGACCGACGACACCGCCGCCGTGCTCGCCAGATACGCCGACCGCGTCCGCGTGGTGGCCTGCAAGAACGGCGGGCAGGCGGCCGCCTTCAACCGCGGCTTCGCCGAGACGAGCGCCGAGCTGATCCTGTTTCTCGACGCCGACGACCTGCTGCACCCCCACGCGCTCGAGACGGTGCTGCTGCACTGGTCGGCCGACATGGCGAGCCTCGTCTTCGACCTCGAGATGATCGACGCGGGCGGCGCCAGCCTCGGCCTCAACCCGAGCCTCGGACACGGGCCCGGACACGGCCCGCTGCCCGACAACCGCCCCGGCGTGCTGGTCCGCGGCAGCTATCCCTTCCCGCCGACCTCGGGCAACGTCTTCGGACGCGCCTTCCTCGCGGCGGCGCTGCCGATGCCCGAGGCGCGCTGGCGGATCAGCGCCGATTGCTGGCTGGTGCGGGCCGCGGCGCTGTTCGGGCGGACGGGCGTGGTCCGCCGCGTGCTCGGCGGCTACCGGATCCACTTTGCCAACAACTACGCCCGGCTCGGCGCCGGGGGCTGGGACAAGGGGCTGCGCCTGGCCAACCGGGCCGACGTGATCGGCGCGCTTCGGGGCCTGGCGGAGGCCCCCGACGCCCTGCTCGGGCAAGAGGCCGAGCGGGTGCGCGCGGCGCTCGCCACGCGCGCCGACCTGATCGAGCGGCATGGCGACGCCCACGCCGACCAGCCGTTCGAGCGCTTCGCCGACTTGCTGCGCCCGCGCTGGCCGCCGATCGTGGCGCCAGACCGCCCGCACCTGCTCGCCGCCAGCCCCGAGATCGCCGCATCCTGCCGCCTGACCGGGCAGGCCGCTGCACTCGTCCTGCGCCTGCCCCAGGCGACCGGCCCGCTTTCGGTCGAGCTGGAGCTGGAGCCGGCCTGCGACGCGGGCATCGAGGTCTTCGCCGACGGGCGCCGGGCCGCCGAGCTGCGCCCCCACGAGCGGCACGCCTCGGTGTCGCTGCCGCGCGCGCCCTTCGACCCCGACCGGCGCGTGCACATCGTCGCGCGGGCACGGGGCGACGGGCCGCCGCCGGCCCTCCGGACGGTGGAGGTGGGCACCGGCCGCACGCGGCGGCACGCCCCGCTCCTGCGCCCCGTGCCCGAGCCGGCGTTCGCCACGCTGGGGGCCGGGCTCGAGGCGGGCGCCTGGCGCCCTGCGCCGGGAGGGGGCGCGGCCCTCGCTTGCGAGCGCGGCCGCCTCCACCTCTCGGCCCCGCGGCCCGGCCCCGCACGCCTCGTGCTCGACCTCGCCGCACCCGTGCCGGCGGGCCGGCTGACGATCGAGGCCGACGGCGCCCCCGCCTTTCACGGCCGCACCGGCAGCGCCGCCCGGATCGCCGCCACCCTGCCGCTGCGCGAGGCGGTCGAGACGCAGGTGACGATCCGGTTCGAGCCCGACGAGGGCGAAGCCCCCCCGCCGCTCGTTCTCGCCACGGTCGCCCTCCGCCCGCTCGGCCCCGATCCCGGCCGCCTCCCGGTCTCGCTCGGCGAGACGGTCGCCTTCCTCGCCCATCCGCTCGCGGCGCATGCGTTCGGCGCGGGCTGGTTCACGGGGGGCGCGACGGGTCCGCAGACGGCCGCGGCAGAGGCAACCCTGTCGCTCGACGTGGACCCGGACGCGCAGGACCTGTCGGTCACGCTGCGCGTGGCGCCGCTCTTTCCACCGCCCGAGGGGCACGCGCTCGTCCTCGGCGTCAGCCACGGCGAGACGATGCTGGCCCAGGCCCACCTGCTCGGCGCGGGCGACTTCGCGGTTCCGGTCGGGCCGGCGCCGGCCACCGGGCGGCTCGACCTCGTGCTGCACTCGGTGCTGATCGCGGGCGACAAGGTGGAGTTCGCGCCCGTCGAACTGACCGAGATCGAGATCGGCGGGCGGCTCGCGTTCTCCGCCCGGCCGCCGGCGCTGCCCGCGGCGCGTGCCCCCGGCTTTCAGCGCGCGCTCGACCGCGCCGGCGCGCTTCTGGCCGATCCCGACGCGCCCCACCTGACCGGCGAGCTTGCCGCCTGCCGCGCCGCCCTCGTCTCGCTGGTCGCCCGCTCCGACGTGGCGCTGCCGCTGCTCCTGCTCGGCAGTGAGCACCAGGCCCGCCTGCTGGTCGACCTGGCGGAGGCGACGCGCGGCGAGCCCGCGACCGACGAGGAACGCGCCGCGCTCGACGGCCTGTCCGGCGCCGAAAGCGACCGTGGCCGCCTCGCCCATGCGCTCGCGGGGCTGCTGCTGGTGCCCGCCTGGCGCCACCCGTTCGGCGGCGATCTCGCGCGCCTGCCGGTGCCGTTCCTCGCCAGCCCCGAGGCGATCGGCGCCTGGCTCGGCGCGGCGCCCGACCTCGAGACCGAGGCCGACCACGACGCATGGCGCGGCTACCTCGGCCGGCTGCTCGCGAGCGCCCTCGCCGCGCTCGAGGAGGGGCCGACGCTCGGGCGTCGCCACGCGCTCGCCGCCGCGACGGTCCGGCAGCTCCGCGCCACGCGGATGATCTTCGGCGCGGCCGACGTGACGGCGCTCGCGCGTCTCCAGTCCCGCGCCATCGAGCGGGTGCTGGCCGATGCCGGCGCCGACCTGACCGCGCCGCCGACGATCCGCGCGGGGCTCGACCGCCTGCGCCTCGGCGTGCTGGTGCGCGACGTGACGCCGACGCCCGAGGGCTGGGCCCTGCGCGGCATGTATGACGGGCTCGACACCGCCCGGTTCGAGCCGGTCCTCATCCGCATGTCCGACGAGGGCGACCCTGCGCCCGATGTCTTCGCGCGCACGCTGTGCCTGGCCGGGCTGTCGACCGACGAGGCCGTCGCGGCGATCCGGGCGCTCGAACTCGACATTTTCGTGGCCGGGGCCTATGCTCGCGATTTCGAGCCGGTGACCGCGATCTACGCCCACCGCCTCGCGCCGCTGCAGGTCTGGCACACGGCGGTCTGCCCGACGACGAGCGGCCTTTCCTCGTTCGACGCCGCCCTCACCTGCCCGGCGACCGAGCCCGAAGACGCCCAGGCGCAATACCACGAGCCCCTGCACGAGATCCCGGGCGCCGCGCCCTGCGCCTACGCCTTCCCGCCGCCCGAGCGCGCCGACGGTGCCCGGCTCCGCGCCGACCTCGCGCTCGGAGAGGGGCAGGCGATGCTGATCTCGGCGGCCATGGCGCACAAGATCACCGACCGCGTGCTCGCCGCCTGGGCGCAGGTGCTGGAGCAGGTGCCCGAGGCGGTGCTCGTCCTCGCGCCCTTCGCCGCCAACTGGTCGATGCCGGCCGACCCCGCCCGCTTCGCAGCGCGCCTCGCCGCCGCGGGGCTGCCGCCCGAGCGGGTGACGATCTGCCCGGCGATGCCGCCCGCGCGGCTGCGCGCCCTCGTCGCCGCGGCCGACCTCATGCTCGACAGCTTCCCCTATTCGGGGGCGACGACGGTCTGCGAGGCGCTTTCCGTCGGCACGCCGGTCGTGGCACGGGCCGGCGACGCGCTGCGGCAGCTGACGGGCGCGGGCTGGCTGCGCGCCCACGGCATGGCCGACCTCGTGGCCGGCGACGATGCCGCCTACATCGCCATCGCCGCCCGGCTCGCCCGCGACCCCGCCGCACGCGTCGATGCCGCCCGGCGCACCGCGGGCGCGGCGGCGGGCGATCCCCCGCCGCACGATGACCGGGCGGGCTACGGGGCGGCCTACGCGCAGGCGCTCCGGGCGCTCGCGGACGCCTCGGGCCGCTTCCCCGGCCTCGCGCCCGCCCGCGCCGAGGCCGGGCCGTTCCGCCCATCGTCCACCCCGCCGGCCCCGGCGCTCGCCCTCCGCCCCACCCGCGCGCGCATGCTGGCGATCCTGGCCAGCCCGCGCACCGGCTCGACCCTGCTCTGCGCCGTGCTCAACCGGACGCCGGGGGTGCTCTGCCACTTCGAGCTGTTCCACGAGGAGATGATCCAGTACGCCCGCGAGACCGTCGACGCGCCCCACGCTCTCGCCGAGCGCGACGCCGACCCCGCCGGCTTCCTCGAACGGGTGCGCGAAGAGGCGGGCGCCGCCGGCCTGCAGCTCGCCGCGTTCAAGCATTTCGCCCATCTCGACCAGACGGTGACCCGTCGCATCGCCGAGGATCCCGACACCGCGCTGATCCATCTGAGCCGCGAGAACCTGCTGGCGCAGTATTCGTCCGAGCAAATCGCGCGCGCCTCGGGCGAATGGGCACGCCATACCGACCGCACCGGCGAGCAGCTCCGGGTGCCGTTCGACGCCGGCGAGTTCGAGCACTTCCTCGAGTACCAGCAGCGGATCGAGATGGAGCGGATGAACATCTTCGGCGAGATGGGGCGGACGCCTCTCTTCGTGGAGTATACCCGCCTGTCTGACCGCCACACGCGGGCCCGCATCGGCGCGCATGTCGGCATCACCATCCCCGACAGCGCCCAGCCCGACATCCGCAAGCAGAACAGCACCGACATCCTGTCGCGCTTCAGCAATCCGCAGGCGGTCGAGGAGTTCCTCGCGCGGCGCTACCTGTCTCGCTGGGCGAGGGAAGCCTGATCAGTCTCGTCCTCGGCGACCGAGACGCCGACATTGCCCGCGATATCCCTGCGCAGCTGCAGCAGCGAGGCCACGTAGTAGTGCTGCAAGAGCCCGGTGCTCTCGATCAGCACGCGCTTGTGGTCGGCGTCGATGCGGTGATCCTCGCGGCGCACGAGAAGCCCGCCGTACCGCAGGTCCTCGATCAGCTTCTCGGTGGTCTTGGGCGACATGTTCTCGATCAGGAAATGGCCGTAATCGTAGATCGCGAAGATCGGGCGGCCGAAGGCGTGGACGGTCTCGACGATCTTGGCCTTGCGCTCGGGCCGGATGATCGCCTTGCGCGCCTCGACCAGCGAGCGCGGGTAGCCCGGATCGGCGATGTCAGCCTCGACCTTGGCGTTGTGCAGGTCGATGAAGCGGCTGACCTTTTCGGCGTCGGTGCAGTTGAGCGCGTCGAGGAAGAACAGGAAGCGGGTCAGCTGCAGGACGTATTCCATGCCGTTGGGGCTCGACACGGTCGGAAATTCCGAGAGCGGCGCGACCTTGCGCAATTCGGTGCGGACTGCCTCGAAGAAGGCGTGCTCGGATTCGAGCACCGCCTGGACGGTCTCGAGCGCCAGCGTCATGTGATCGGTCTTGCTGCCGGCAGCCATGCCTGTCGCGCTCCCGCCCCGTGACGCCCCGTTCCCCCGCTGGTTCATGATTGGCGAAGCAGCGCTCCGCCGTCCACTCCGAAAAGATCCTAGAGGATCGGGCCGTGCAGCCAGAGCACCAGGGTGGCCGCCGCCACGGCCGGCGCCGCGGGCAGGCCACGGCGGGCGCCTCGCCGCGCCACGGCCATGCCGGCGAAGGGAAGGAGGAAGGCCGCGACCAGCACGACGAGGTCGAGCGCCACCATCGGGCCGAGCCAGGCCAGCGCCGCGGCGACGAGCAGCACGTCGCCGCCACCGATGCCGGCGCGCAGCCGCGCGGGCACGGCCGACGCGACGAGCGCCGCCCCGACGACAAGGGCGACGGCAAGGGCCATCGCGCCGACCGACAGGTCGCGCATCCACGCATGCCCGAGCCCGAGCGCGATCAGCGGCAGCACGAGCGCGTCCGGCACGGTGCGCGAGGCGAGATCGACGACCGCGAGCGCCACGAAGAGGGCGACCAGGATCGCAGTCCACGCCAGAAAGGCCGCGTTGGCGCCGGCGGGGGCGAAGAGCAGCGCCGGCACGATGGCGCTCGCCGCCGCGACGACCCGGACGCGGGTGGCCTCGCCCGGCTCCCAAAGGTCGGCGAGGCCGAGGCCCCCGAGCGCCGCCACGGTCACCGCGAGGGCGAGCAGATGCGGCTCCATCACCGGGCCTCCCCGCGCCGCTCAGCTGCCGCGGAAGATGACGCGGCGGGCGATGCGGTGATGCTCCTCCGAGCCCGCGACAACGCCCTCGGGCGGCGGCGGCACCTTGCTCTCGCCGAAGCCGCGCACGACGATCTCGCCGCCATAGCCGCCTTCGAGCAGGAACTGGCGCACGGTCTCGGCCCGCGCCACCGAAAGCTCGAGGTTGTAGGTCTCGCCGCCCCTGGGATCGGTGTGGCCGTCGAGCTCGATCCGCGGCGGGGTGTGGGTCAGCACGTGGTCGCGCAGCTGCTGGGCATAGCGCCGCCCCTGGGCGTCGAACTCGGTGCTGTCGTAGCGGAAGGTGATCGGCAGCGGCGTCTCCTCGACCGTGAAGCCGCGGTAACTGGTGCGGAACAGCTCGGAGCCCGCGTCGGCCGAGGCCACCGCCTCGCCGCTGAGTGCGAGCGCGTCGGTGTAGAGATTGCGCAGCGCGGCGATGTCGGCGGGTTTCGCCTCGTGATCCTGATTGCCCTCGGCGATCTCGGTCAGCGCACGGCGGAGGAAGGCGGCCGCCTCGGGATAGTTCTTCTCGGCCCATTCGAGCCGTCCCAGCTCCGACAGGGTGCGCCAGTGGGTCTCGAGCGACAGCGCGGCCTGCAGGGCCGCGCGCCGGGCCTCGGGAGCAAGTCCGGCATCGAGGCCGTCGCGCAGATGCTCGCGGGCGAGGTAGATGCCCGCCCAGTCCTGGATCGCCGCATCGCAGGTCTTGTCGGCGGCGAGCACGTCATGGAGGCGCGTCACCTCCGCGCGGTCGTCGGCCTCGACGGCGGCGACCACGGCATCGTAGGCCGCGCAGGCCAGCGTCTGTCCCGGGCAGAGGCCGACAAGGAACAGCGCGACCGGCAGCTTCGATCTGATCTCGGGCCACATGGCGTTCGTCTCCCTCTTGGCGTCGTTCGATCCGGCCGGGTCTCAGCGCAGGATCGTGTAGGGCAGATAGGCGGCCGACCACTCGACTGCGGCGTTGCCGTCGGGGCCGACCTGCATCTCGAGCAGCGACTGCACGATCTCGTAGAGATACTGCGTCGCGTTTGGGATCGGGGCGTGTTCGAGGGTGCGGGGCAGGATCGTCTCGAAGACCGGCGCCTCGCTCTCGACCAGCAGCGCCAGCAGCATGCCGTCGCCGGCCGGCTCGGTCACCCTGATCCGTATCGGCCGGCCCGACGTGGCGAACGGGCCGGGGATGCGCACGGCCTCGCCGGCCGGGACCGAGGCCGCCTCGGCCACCGACAGCCTCGACGGGAAGATCTGGAACAGATCGCCCTCGGGGTTCACGTCGAGCAGAAGCAGCGTGCCGGCGCGCGCGCTCGTCACGGTGAAGCTCACCGTGTCGCCGATCCGCATCGGGCCGTCGGTCGAGATGTCGATCGTCAGTCCCGCCGCGTTGGAGGCGGCGAACAGGTCGGTCACGAAGGCCTGCACCGTGTCGCGGCCGGGCGCGGCCGCGCCCGTGCCCGGTGCGTTTTCCGGCGCCTCGCCCCCTGTTGCGCCCCCGGTCGCGGGTTCGGTCGCGGGCCCGGTGGCGCCGCCGGCCACCGGTTGGCGCGACGGCTCGGCAGCCGCAGGCGCGGGCGGCGCGGCCGCTGCGGGGTCGAGCGCGGCCACCTGGCCGAGCACGTCGCCCGAAAAGTCGGGCGTCAGGCCCAGCCCCGTCGCCGCGCAGCTCGCGTTGCCGGCGCACCAGGCCTCCGAGGCCGCGCGCATGTGCACCAGAAGCTCGGCGTTGGACACGACGCCGTTGCCGTTCATGTCGGCCGCGCCTTCCGAGATGCCCTCGATCCAGGCGTCGGTGAAGACCCCGCCCGCGGGCGTCTCCCAGGCGACCTGCGAGGGCGCGGCGGCGACCCAGATGTTGCGGCTGGCCGCGCCGGTGCCGAAGGACCCTTCGCCAAAGGTCGCCGCGCCGATGGGGCCGGAATCGGCGTCGGAGACGGTGCGCGAGGCCGCCGGCGGAAGCTGCCCGAACGCGGCCGCGCGGGCGGCGACCGCGTCGCCCTGCCCGATCGCGCGCGCCGGCGGGGCGGTCATCGAGGCGTCGATCACGAGCGAGACCTCGCGGTCGCCGATCCGATCGAATATCTCGACCAGCGCCCCCTCGGGGATCAGCGCGAAGGGGTCGCCATCGCCGTGGGCGAGCAGGAATTCCTCGTAGCCGTCGCTCTCGGTCCCGCCAGCGTCGGCGATCCGGCCGCCAAGCCCGGCGAAGTAGAAGAACGCCCGGTCCCCCGGGCCAGTGCTGCCCACGAGCTCGTCGAGAAGCGCGTCGACGATGGCGCCCGACGTGGCGGACGCGTCGGTCAGCAGCGTCACCGCGCCGGGCGCGAACCCCAGATCGGTCACGAGGTGGTCGCGCATCCGCTCGGCATCGGCCGCCGCGCTCGACAGCGCGCGCGACAGCAAGACGCCGGGGTAGCTGTCGATGCCCACGACCACGGCCCGGTCCTCTGCGCCGGCGGCGCCGGCCGCCAGCAGGCCGAGGGACCCCACAAGAAGCGCGCGCGCCCTGCCCGTCATTGCCAGTCCTCCACGTCTTGCGCACAGCGGAAGCCGAAATCGACGCCGGCCATCTCGGGCGCGGCCTCGAAGCGGGCGGCGATGCGCAGGTTGCCCGGGTCGGTGGTGTTCCACGACCCGCCCTTGAGGACGCCGCCGGTCTCGGTGGTGACCCATTCGCGCGCATTGCCCGACAGGCCCACGTGCCGCGACGGGCTCGCCGCGCCCGCGGCGCGGACCGGCTGCGGGATGCGCATGGCCGGCGACGGCGCACCGCGCCAGACCACGGCCTCGGGCGCGAAGTCGGCCCCCCAGGGAAAGACCCGGTCGTCTGCCCCCTGCGCGGCGTGTTCCCACTCCGCCTCGGTGGGCAGGCGGCCCCCGGACCAACGGCAATATGCGTCTGCGTCTCTCATGGAGACGTTGATAACCGGCAGATCGGGGGCGGTGGTGTATGTCGTATTCGATCCGCGAGGGTTGGCCCACGTGTAGCCCGATTCGAGGAATCGCACGTTAGCGTTCGACGTGACCACCATCACGCGCCGCGTGCGCTCGGCATCGGTGACGTGCCCGGTGGCCTCGACGAAGGTGGCGAACTCGCCCGCGCTGACCTCGCGCGCGTCGAGCACGAAGGGCGTGAGCGTCGCCTCGCGGGCGCGCTCGCCCTGCGGGCGGGCCTCGGGGCAGGCCGCCGGGCCGGCGGGCGAGGCCGCGCGGCAGAGGGCAACGGCGGCCGCCATCCGCTCGGGCGTGCTGCCGATCGGGACGGTCCGGATGGTGCTGACGACCTCGGTCGTGCGGAGCCGGGCGGCGGCGAACCAGGTGGTCGCGTCGTCGAAGCGCCAGCCCGCGTCGGTGTATTCCCCCGCTTCCTCGTGGCCCTCTCCTTCGGCGAAGAAGCGGCCGGCGACGGCAAAGTCCTCCTGAGCGTCGGCGCCCTCGGCGCGCGCCTCGGCCCGCGCGGTCTCGGCGCCCGACCGGGCGGCGGCGGCGGCCTGCCCGGCGGCGGCGATGGCCGCCTCGTAGAGCGCGGCGGTCTCGGACCAGCCCGAAGCGGCCTCCTCGAAGCGGCGCTCGAGTGTCAGGCCCTCCGCAACGGCGGCCGCCCCGGCCGCGTCCGACAGGGGCGCGCCCCCGGCCGTGCCGGCCCGCTCGGCCTGCGCGGCGAGCTCTTCGGCGCGGGCGCGGGCGGCCTGGGCGGCCTCTCGCGCCTCGTCGATCAGCGGCAGGATGGCGGCGGCCTCCCCGGCGGCCCGCGTCGCGGTCTCCGAGAGCGCGTCGAACGTGCCGGAGCCGACCGCCGCGCGCGCCTCGTCGAGCGTGGCCTCGGCCGCACCGAGCGCCTCGGCGGCAGCGGCCGACGCCGCCTGCCCGGCCCCGCGCGCCTCGCCCAGCCGCCGCTCGGCGCCGAGCAGCGCTGCGACGTCCTCGCCCAGCGTGGCGCGCATGCGCTGGGCGTCGCGCAACTCGGCGGCGAGGGCGACGGTCGCGCCACGGGCCTCCTGCACCTGCGTCCAGAAGTAGTAGGCGGCCCCACCCGCGCCGAGGAAACCGGCGAAGAGCATGATCGCCACGGCGTTCGATACGCCGCTGCCGGCGCGCTCGGCTCGCGGCGGCCGGGCCGGCGGAGGGGGCGGCGGCGGGTCGGCGGGCCGGGACGCCTGCGCGCCCCCCTCGATCGCGGTGCCGCCGCCGGGGTTGTCGACCATAGAGCGGAAGGCGCGCAGGGCGGCGGCGGCGGTCGAATAGGGCGCCGAGCCCTCGAGCCGCCCCGTCATCCGCGCCAGCAGCCGCGCCACCTGGTCGGCCGCCGGGTGGCCCTCGGGGAACAGCTCGGCGCCGGTCGGGGCGGGGGCGGCCTCCGAGGATGCACGACACGATCTGGTCGTCGTCGGCAGGCTCGGCATGGCCCGTCAGCACCTTCTCGGGACCGTAGCCGCCCAGCAAGATGCGGTAGCCGACCATGCCGGCGGCGTGGACGTCGTCGACCATGCCCGGCGTCGAGGTGTTCACGACATGGGCGCTGCGGTAGAGCGTGGGCTGGTCGGTCACGGTCGTCGCCCGCCCGCCCGACCACGCGAAATCGCAGAGCTTCAGGCTCGACGCCTCCTCCTCGCGGCGGATCACGTCGGGGTGGAGGTTGCCGTGGATCACGCCGGCCTCGTGCAGCGCGGCGAGCCCGCGCAGCACCTCCTCGAAGACCCGCAGCCGGTAGTCGAGCGCGCGCGCGTCGAAGGCGTCGTCGAAGACCGGCACCGGGCACGAGAGCATCGCCAGCGACGGCGTCTGGCGAAAGTCGCCGCGGGTCAGCAGCCGCTCGGTCGATTGCAGGAAGGGGCTGGTGAGCTTTTCGACCTTCTGGAAATCGGCGAGGATCGCCGCGCGCGCGGTATCCTCGCCGGCGATGGCGAAGGTGGGCGCATAGACGTCGACCGGCGCGCTGTTCTGCTTGCGGATGGCCGAGACGATCACGCAGTCGCCCACCGTCTTGCGGTACTTGACGCCGTTGAAATACTGCTGGAGCGCCTGCGCCAGCCGGGCGTCGAGAACGTTGCCGTGATCGTCGCTCATGTCGGGTGCCCCCTTCTTCTGTTACTCGGCACGTCGCTGGAAGACGGAAAAGTCGGCGCGCGCGGCCGTGTTGATCGGACAGGTCTCGTTGCCGGTGGGCAGCATCGGCGGCACCCGGCGCAGCGTCTCGGCGGCCTCGGCGAAGTGGCCTTCCCCGGCCAGAAGGTGGGCGTCGACGATCAGGCTGCGGACCTGCCGGCCGAGCGCGAGGCGCAGGTCGGGCAGATCGCCCTCGCGCGCCTCGGCCGCGGCGGCGCTGTAGGCGCGAAAGGCGGCATCCGGCGCCCCGACGGGCACGCGCTGGGCGGTATCGGCGCCCGCGGCCTGCAGGCAGACGTCGAGGGCGCGGCCGTAGGCGGGCAGGTCGGTGAGCCACGGCGCGGTGCGCAGGCCCGTCGCCCCGGTCGAGCCGCCGCTCGTCAGCGCGTTGACATAGACGCCAAAGCCGATGGCGACGGCGGCCATGATCGGCAGCGCGATCACGAGCGGGATCTCCTTCTTCTCCTCCCCGCCCGTCTCGAGCAGCTCGGCCGGCAGCGCCTGGCGCGTCAGCTTCAGCACCGTGTCGGCGCCCAGCCGGAAGGTGAGGCCCGGCCTGGCCGGGCCGGTCCGCGGATTGCCCGACGAGATCTCGACCTCGCCCGCGCCGGAAGTGAAGTATTCCCAGCCGCGGCCGTTCTCCGCCCGGGCGAAGACGACATGCCCCGGCACGATCCGCGCGCCGCCGAGGCGCAGGGTGTCGTCGGGCCCCGAGCCCACCGAGACGCGCTCGCCGGTGAGGAACACCGCCTCCTCGAGGTCGACGCCCTCGACCACCTCGGCCTTGATGCCCTTCTGCTTCAGCATGTCCGGCGCGCCCTAGAAGAAGCCCTGGCTGCGGATCGAGATGATCGTCGGCGCGAGCGCCGCGATCACGATGCCGAACAGCATGAGAAAGACGGGAAACACGATGTTGGTGCGCAGCCGCTCGGCGGTGCGGTTGGCCAGTTCCTCGCGCAGGTGGCGCAGCTCCTCGGCCTGCTCGGTGTAGAACTGCTCGGCCTCGCCCGACGACTTCTCGCCTTGCGCAAGGTTCTTCAGGATGGTCTTGACCGAGGTCGGCTCCACCCGCCCGGCCAGCCGCAGCAGCGCCTCCTCGAAGCTGGTGGCGTCGGCGTCCTTGGCGGTGATGGCGATCTCGTGGGACAGGGCCGTGCCGGGCGAAGCCTCGACATACTTGCCGAGCGAGCGATAGGGCGTGCCGCCCGCCTGCACCACGAGCACCGCGAGATCGAGGAAGAACGGGAACTCGCGCTCGATGTCGAACGAGGTCTCGCGCGCCTTCGCGTTGACGTCCTGCAGCAGCAGGATGGCCACGATCAGCGCGATCACCACGGTCCAGGTGACGAACGTGCCCGCCGAGACGCCCTCGCCGCCCATGGCGGCGACCGCGGTGAAGAACGCGCCCGCGCCGAGCCCCACGAGGCTCGCCAGCACGATGGTCGCGGCCATGTATTCCTGCCCGCCGATCCCGCCATAGGGCCGGCCGGCATAGGTCAGCCTGAGGTCGAGCCACTCGGTGTCGAACGGCGCGCCGAGGCCGCGGAAGGTGCGCCCGAGCGCGCGGATGACGCGGCTGTTCTGCTCGGCAAGCCTCGACTCGTCGGCCAGCTCCGCGCTGAAGCGGCGCGTGTTGCGCTCGACGGCCTCGCCGATCATCAGGCCGATCGACAGCACACCCACAAAGATCAGGGCCGCGATGACGAGGGGGACATACTCGGGCGTCATACCTTCACCCTCGTCAGCTTGAACCCGAGGAAATGCGCGGCCACGAACATCAGCACCGCGACGCCGATCAGGAGCTGGCCGAAGCTGTCCTCCAGCAGCGGCGCCTGGTGGTCGACCACGAAGGACGAGGCGAAGGCGATAAGGGGGCCGATCAGCGACATCAGGTAGAGGTTGCGGCGCCCGTTCTCAGAGGCGGTGCGGATCTTGCGGTTGAGCCGCTCGATCTCGATCAGGGTGCGGCTGAGGCTCTTGAGCGCCTCGACGAACCGCCCGCCCGACGAGGTGCCGACGCGCATGACCGCCGCCGTGATCGCGAAGCTGCGGCTGTCGAGGCGCAGCGCCATCTCGGCGAAGGCCGCGTCGATCCCCATCACCTCGACCCGGCGGTGCAGGCGCGACATCTCGACGTCGGCAGGCGAGGGCGCGGTGCGGGCGACCTTCTTGAGCGCGGTCTCGAGCGTGGCGCCCGCGCCCATCTCGTTGGCCACCTGCTGCAGCGCGAGCGGCAGCGCCAGATCGAGGGCGCGCTGCCGGCGGATCGCGGCGATCCGGAACAGCGCCACGGGCGCGAGCAGCCCGCCCGCGACCGGCAGCACGATGAAGACCGCCGGCACGCCGAGCAGGATCATCGTGCCGACCGCGACGATGGTGCCGAAGAGCACGAGCAGCATCGCATCGGCGGGATCTCTCTGCGGGCCGAACACGGTGGCGAGCACCGCTCCGACCCGCTCGCGCCGCGGCTCGGGCAAGCCCCGCCACAGGCCGTCGAGCAGCCGGATGGCGAGCGCGACGCCGGCGAACAGGCCGCCCGCCACGAGCGCGGCCGCGAGCACGGTCAGTGGAAGCGCGGGCTCAGGCAACGGCATCGCGCTTCTCCGGCTCGTCGAAGAAATCCTCGATGTCGAGCAGCTTGCCGTCGGCAAGCTCCTGGAAGAACGAGGGGATGTAGCCCGAGATCACGAAGTGCGGGCGCGGGCCGCCATCGTCGAGCTCGAAGATCGGGTTGACGGCGATCTCGCCCGTATCCGGGTCGAAATCGCCCATCTCGGCGATCTCGACGATCGTGCGCTGGCGCGCGTCGGGCCGCGCGCCGGGATCGAGCGAGCGCGTCTTGCGCACCTGCACCACGAGGTCGATCGCGGCGCTGATCTGCTGCCGGATGGCATGCACGGGGATGTCCTCGCCCGCCTGAAGCACCATCGTCTCGAGCCGCAGGACCAGGTCGGCGGGAGAATTGGCGTGCGCCGTGGTCATCGAGCCGGAATGGCCGGTGTTCATCGCCTGGAGCATGTCCAGCGTCTCGCCGCCGCGGCACTCGCCCACCACGATCCGGTCGGGGCGCATGCGCAGCGCGTTGCGCACGAGGTCGCGGATCGAGATCTCGCCGCGGCCGTCGACATTGGCCCGCCGCGCCTCGAGCGTGACGAGGTTGCGGTTGAGCAGGCGCAACTCGGCGGTGTCCTCGATGGTCACGATGCGCTCGGTCTCGGGCACGAACATCGACAGCGCGTTGAGCAGCGTCGTCTTGCCCGAGCCGGTGCCGCCCGAGATGATGATGTTCTTGCGCGCGATCACGCAGGCGCGCAGCAGCTTTTCCATAGGATGGCTGAGCGACCGGCCCTGCCGGAGCATCGGCACGCTCAGGTGCCCGTTGCCGAACTTGCGGATCGTCAGCGAGACCCCGTTGAGCGCGGTGGGCGAGGCGACGATGTTGGACCGGCTGCCGTCGGGCAGGCGCGCGTCGGCCATCGGCGTGCCCTCGGTCAGCTGCTTGCCGTCGCGCCCGGCGATGCGCGCCGCGACCGTGAAGAGCTCGCGCTCCGAGGCGAACGAAAGCCCTGTCTCGAACATCGCGTTGCCCTTCTCCACGAAGATGCGGTCGTGGCCGCAGACCATGATCTCCGAGATGGTCGGGATGTCGACGAGGAACTGCACGGGCCCGAGTCGGAAGAAGAGGCTGAGCACCTTCTCGCGCACCGCGTCGCGGATCAGCGCCTGCTTCATGGTCTCGCTGATCATCGGCGAGATCGCCTTGTAGGCCGCCGCGAAGCCCTCGTGCAGGCGCGCGAGATCCTGCGCGGTGCTATGCGCCTCCATGTCGAGCCCGAGCTCCGACGACAGCTCCTCGCGCAACTCGACGGCGCGCGCCTTCTGGTCGTCGGAGAGCTGCGTGTAGGTCAGCACGAGGTCGCCGCGGGTGCCGCTCATCAGGCAGGCCGAGATCAGCTGCCGCCGCAGCGCCTCGGCGCAGTAGCGGTTGATCGTGGCGGTGGTGCGGGCGTTGGCCGAGATGTCGAGCTCCTCGGCAAGCAGCCGGTCGAGCTCTTCCGACAGAAGCTGCTCGCGGCGCCGCTCGTTGTCGTCGAAGATGTCGCGGCG
>LJNT01000061.1 GCA_001314685.1 Rhodobacteraceae bacterium HLUCCA09 | reverse complement strand
GGCCGCGGGCCCGGCGTGCCGCTCCGCCCGCCGCGCCCGACGAAAGGCGCGCGGCCACCTGCGCGGGAGCCGCCGCGCGGCGCGTCGATTGTGCGGGGGCGCGCGGCGCGCTAGGTCGCGGGGCGACCCTTGCCGCACGCTGCCACGGAGCCCCCATGCGCGCCCCCGAATTCGAAGCCTCGCTGCACGACGCCGCCCTCTACCCGCAGCTCTGGCGGCTGCTGATCGGCTCCGGCCTCGCGCTGCTCATGTGGGCGTCGCTGGCGGTGCTGATCGTGGGCGTCGCCGTGGCGGTGGTGGCCGGCCAGCAGGGGGCGTTCGGCATCATGCCCTTCGTCAACGGGCTGGCCAGCCCCGACACGCCGGGCAAGGTGATCCTGCTGCTGGCGACGTTCGCCGGCCTGTTTCTCGGCGCCATCGTCGCCGCCGCGGCGCTGCATTTCCGCGGCCCCGCCTCGCTCTTCGGCCCGTGGGCCGAGTGGTGGCGCGGATTTTCGCTGTCGCTCGCGGTGCTGGTGCCGATCTACGGGGTGCTCATGGGCTTCTCCATCGGGTTCGGCGGGGTCGAGGCCAATCTCGCCCTCGGCCGGTGGCTGGCGCTGCTGCCGCTGGCGCTGCCGTTCCTGTTCGTGCAGATCGCGGCGGAGGAGCTGTTCTTCCGCGGCTACCTGCAGCAGCAGCTGGCCGTGCGGTTCCGCGCCCGCTGGGTGTGGATGTGGATTCCGGCGGTGATCTTCGCCGTGCTGCACACCAACCCGGCGGCGGGGCCGAACCTGCCGCTCGTGCTGCTCGCCGCGCTCACCTTTGGCCTCGTCGCCGCCGATCTGACCGAGCGGACGGGCTCGCTCGGCGCGGCGATGGGGGTGCACCTGGGCAACAATTTCTTCGGGCTGTTCGTGGTGGCCACGGCCGAGACGATCACGGGCCTCGCCCTCTACGTCTCGCCGGTCGACATCTCGCAGACCGGCGTGCAGAGCCTGTCGATGGCCGGAGCCACGGTGCTGCTGCTCGTGGTCTGGGCCATCCTCGTGAAGGTGCTCGACCGCTAGCGCCGCACCCCGCAGGCCGGCGACCCCGGGCCGCCGGGCTGATCGAAAGGTCGCCTGCGGCGGTTCCCCCTGGTGGCGCCGCCCGAGGGGCGGCGCGGGCCTCCGGCGGGGATATTTGGAGCAAGAAGAAGCCCGCACCGGCGAGGCAGCGGGAATAGTGTGCCGGCGACGGGAGGCTGTGCTGGGTTTCGGCCGGGGTTTCGGTGCGGGGGCTCTGGGGCGGGGGGAGCAGGACCCGGCCCTCCCGTTCCGGGACACGGGCGCGACGGCTCGTGGCCCGGCCTGCCGCTGTTCGGTGACGCCCGCGGGCGAGGGCCCCGGTAGGGCCCGCCGGGGGCGCTCGATGTTCGGATCTCGGCGTCAGGCGGGGCACGTCACGCGATGCGCCCCCAGGTGCATCCCTGCAGGCCGCTTGACCTGTCGCCGGACAACGCGGAAGGTCGTCGGGCAGGGGACATGGGTGCATGCAGGACACGAAGTATCGCAACGCGCTGGTGACGGGGGCGTCACGGGGTATCGGCCTCGCGATCTCCCGTCGCCTGATCGCGGGGGGGCTGCGCGTTCATGGCGTCGGCCGGTCGGGCGACGCGCTCGCCGGCGCGGCCGCGGAACTGGGCGCGGGCTTCGTCTGCTGCCCGGCGGATATCCGCGACACCGGCGAGATCCTCGCGCATCTGGGCGAGGTCGGGATCGACGTGCTCGTGAACAACGCGGGCGGGCTGTCGAGCGTGCGCCCTTTGACCGAGCAGACCGCCGAGGAGACCGAGGAAACCGTCGCGCTGAACCTCACCGCGCCGCTGCAGTTGATGCGGGCCCTCCTGCCGGGCATGGTCGCGCGCCGGCGCGGCCATGTCTTCAACCTGACCAGCACGGCGGCGCGCGGCGTCCTGCCCGGCACGACGGCCTACGCCGCGGCCAAGGCGGGCCTCGCGCAGGCGGGCCACGTGCTGCGCTACGACCTGGCCGGGACCGGCGTGCGGATCACCGAGGTGGCGCCGGCGCGGGTCGAGACCGACTTCTACCTCTCCGCCTTCGCCGGCGACCGCGAGACGCTGCGCGAGAAGCTCTACACGGCGCAGAAGGCGCTGGCGCCGGAGGATGTCGCCGAGACGATCTGGGCGGCGCTGGCGATGCCCGCCCATGTCGACATCTCCGAGATCGTCGTCACCTCGACCGACCAGGCGCCCGGCGGGCAGGTCTTTGCCCCCCGCGGCGGGTCATGAGCGGCCGTGCAGCTTGCGCAGCACCACGTCGCAGGCGCCGTGCCAGGCCTCCGGCGTGCCGGCCGCCTCCAGATGCGCCAGCCCCGCCTCGGTGATGCCGCCCGGCGTGACGACGCGCGCGAGCAGGTCGTCGACCGGCGCCTCCTGCTCGTCCACCATGCGTCCCGCGGCGACGAAGGTGCGCGCCATGAGGGCGCGCGCCGCCTCGGGCTGCACGCCGGCGGCGCCGGCCCAGTCGGCGCTTTCGCGGATGAGGGCCTGCGCCCAGCCGTAGATCGCCGCGCTCACGGTCGCGGCCTCGAACTGCGCCTCGTCGTCGAGCACGACGGGCGTGCCGAAGGCCGAGAGGATCGGCGCCAGCGCCGGGGTGCCGGGGTAGACGAGGGTCGGGCTCGCGCCCAGCTCGGCGGCGGTGATCGGCATGATGCGCACGATGCCGGCCGGCGCGGCGGCCTCTGCCAGCGCGGCGACGGGCACGCCGGCGCAGGCGCTCGCCAGGGTCTGGCCCCGGCGCCACGGCAGGCCGCGCAGGGCCGCCACGGCATCGGCCGGGCGCACCGCGAGCAGCACCGTCTCGGCGCGGCGCACGAGGTCGGCATTGTCGCCGGCGAGCGCGAAGCCGTGCCGGGCCGCCAGCTCCGGCCCCTGCCCGCGGGGCGACAGGACGATCTGGCCGGCCGGGTGGCCCGCGCGCAGGAGGCTCTTCAGAAGGGCGGAGGCCAGGTGCCCCACGCCGACGATTCCCAGTGTCATGTTCTGTCCCCTCTGCCGCCATCGGCCCCCGCGGGCGGGCGCAGGGTGGCGGGATGCGCGCCGATGGCAAGCCGGATTCGCTCCGGCCGGCGGCGCGCGACGGGCTGGCGCGGAGGGCGGCGCGCATGACCGGCGAAGGCCCCCTCGGCGACCGGGGTCTCGCGCCCGGGCGAGCGCTTCTGGCCGAAGGCCGGGCGATGGCGCGCGACTGGCGGCTCGGCCCCTGCCGCTTTCTCGAGGCCGAAGGCGTGCCGTCCGAGGCCGCCTACAAGCGCCGGGCCATGGCCGAGGGGCGGATCATGCAGCACGCCCATATCGGCTTTCGCAGCGTCGACCGGACGGTTGCGGCGATGGCCGAGCTGCACGCGGTGGCGGCGGAGCGCGGCGCCCGGATCGACCGCTTCGGCGTCACCCTCGACTGGACGATGGGCTACCCGCCCGACCGCCGCGCGGGCGCCGCGCGCGGGACGGGAATCGTGCTGAACGGGCCCGAGGATTTTGCCCGCATCACCAATGCGAGCCCGGCGGCCGCGCATTTCGGCGACTTCATGCTGGGCCTGCCCGGCGCGCTCGAGAACACCCGCGCGGCCATCGCCGCGGGCGCCACGGCCATCGGCAATCTCGGTCAGTATTTCACCTTCCGCCTGCCCTACTGGGACGACGACGTGGCCACCACCGAGGCGACGCTGCGCGCGCTGGGGCTCATCGCGGCGCAGGAGGCCGAGATCCTCGTGCATTCCAACCTCGACGACGGCTTCGCTGGCCTGTTCCGCGACATGGCCTCGGCGCTGGGCATGGCGATTCTCGAGACGCACATCGTCGAGGATCTCGTGGGCGGGCGGCTGGCCTTCTGCTTTGGGCATCACTTCTCGGCGCCGCTCACGCGCGCGGCCTTCCACGCCGCGCTGGCCCGCGTCACCGACACGCCGGGCAGCATGATCTTCGGCAACACCGTGGCCTACCGGGGCGGACCGGCCGAGAACTACGCGAGCCTTTCCGCCTATCTGATGGTCGATCTGCTGGCGCTCTCGCGGCAGCCGACCGGCCACGCCGTCAACCCGGTGCCGGTGACGGAGAACCTGCGCATTCCCGATGTCGACGAGATCCTCGACGCGCAGCTCTTCGCCGCGCGGCTGGCAGAGGCCGCGCCAGGCCATGCCGCGCTGGTCGACCCCGCCGCGATCGACGCGGTGGCCGACCGGCTGGTCGAGGGCGGGCGCGCGTTCGCCGCGCGGGCGCTCGCGGGGCTGGCCGAGCGCGGGGTCGATACCGCCGACCCGGCGGCGCTGATGCTGGCGATCCGGCGGCTGGGGGCAAAGCGGATGGAGGCGCTGTGGGGCGCGGGCGCGGGGGGCGGGTCCGCGGAGCCTTTCGTCGCCGCCGACTGGGCGCGCGAGCTTGACGCGGCCGCGCGGGACTGGGCGGCGCGGCATGCCGCCCTGCGCCCAGCGCTCGCCGGGCGGCGGGTCGCGCTGGGCACGACCGACGTGCACGAGCACGGCGCCTACCTCGTTCGCGGCGCGCTCGAGGGGCTGGGACTCGAGGTGATCGACGGCGGCGTGTCGGTGGATGCCGAGGCGCTGGTCGCCACCGCGCTCGACGCCGGGGCCGACGCCATCGCCGTGAGCACCTACAATGGCGTCGCGCTGCCCTACGCCCGGGCGGTGATCGCCGAGCTTGTGCGGCACGGGGCCGACCTTCCGGTGCTGGTGGGGGGCAAGCTCAACGAGATCCCGGCCGAGTCCAATTCGGGTCTGCCGGTGGACGTGACGGGCGAGATCCGGGCCGCCGGCGCCTATCCCTGCCACGACCTCGACGACATGCTGGCGACCTGCCCGGTCTTTCGGGCCTGAGCTTTCGGGCCTGAGGCCGCTCGTCCCCGCACCCGGCTGGCGGATCGCTACCGGTTGACGCGGTCGGCGCGATGGAAGAGTGTTATCAGATATAACACGGAGCGGCGCAGTGTGACGGCCAACACACCCTCGGATCACGACATGCTGGAGATGCACCGCCGGATGGTGCTGACCCGCCACCTTGAGGAACGGCTCGGCGAGATGCACAAGGCCGGGCGCACGCGCGGCCCCATCCACCGCTGCGACGGGCAGGAGGCGGTGGGCGTCGGCGCCACCGCGGCGATGGCCCACGACGACTTCGTCACGACGACCCATCGCGGCCACGCCGTCTATCTCGGGCGGGGGCTCGACCCGCGCCGGGTGGTGGCAGAGATCTTCGGCCGCGAGACGGGCTATTGCGGCGGCCGCGGCGGGCACATGCTGGTGGGCGACGCCCAGACCGGCATGATGGGCGGCAACGCCATCGTCGGCGCGTCGATCCCCGCCGCCACCGGCATGGCCCTGTCGATGCAGCTACGCGGCGAGGCGCGGGTGGCGCTGGCGGTCTTCGGCGACGGCGCGGCGCAGACCGGCATCTGCCACGAGAGCATGAACATTGCCGCGCTCTGGCGCCTGCCCGTAGTGTTCCTGCTGGAGCACAACGCCTACGGCCTGACGGTGCATCACAGCGCGCAATCCTCGGTGCCCGACCTGAGCGTGCGCGCGGCGGGCTACGGCATGCCGGGCGAGACGATCGACGGCAACGACGTGGTGGCGGTCTACGGCGCGGTGGCAGCCGCGCTGCAGCGCGCGCGGCGCGGCGAGGGGCCCAGCCTGATCGAGGCCCGAACCTATCGTGTCGAGGGCTTTTCGACCTCCGACATGGGCGGCTACCAGCCAGACGCCGAGATCGCCGAGTGGCGCGCACGCGACCCGATCCTGCTGGCGCGCGCCGCGCTCGCCGACCGTCTCGGCGCCGCCCATGTCGAACGCTGCGAGACGGAGGCGCGCGCCGAGATCGACGCCGCCTTCGACGCCGCGCTGGCCGATCCGATGCCGGCCTTCGCCCCGCACACGCCCAGCGCGCCCCATGCGGGCCGGGCATACGGGGTGCGCTGAGCATGGCGACGATTCGCTACGCCGAGGCGCTCAACCTCGCCCTGCGCGAGGAGATGGCGCGCGACGATACCGTGTTCGTCTTCGGCGAGGATGTCGCCACCTATGGCGGCGTGTTCAAGGTCACGCAGGGGCTGCGCGACGCCTATGGCGACCGGGTGCGCGACACGCCCATCTCCGAGCAGACGCTGACGGCGATGGCGGTGACCGCGGCGATGACCGGAACGCGCCCGGTGCTTGAGATCATGTACGCCGATTTCCTGCCGCTCTCGCTCGACGCGCTGGTCAACCAGGCCTCGATCTACCACTACATCTGGAACGAACAGGTCACGATGCCTTTCGTGTTGCGAACGCAGGGCGGCGGCGGCGTCGGCACCGGCGCGCAGCACGCCAAGTCGCTCGACGCGATGGTGGCGCATATCCCGGGGCTCAAGGTCGTGGCGCCGGTGACGCCCGCCGACGCCCGTGCGCTGCTCAAGGCCGCGATCCGCGACCCGCACCCGGTGATCTTCCTCGAGCACAAGCTGCTCTACAACCTGCGCGGCGAGGTGGACGAGGCCGACGAGGCGCCGGCCGAGATCGGCCGGGCGCGCGTGGCGCGCGCGGGACGCGACGTGACGATCCTCGCCACCTCGCGGATGGTGCTCGAGGCCCAGAAGGCGGCGGAAGAGCTCGCGGGCGAGGGCGTCTCGGCCGAGGTGATCGACCTGCGCAGCCTGCGCCCGCTCGACCTCGATGCCATCACCGCGTCGGTGGCCAGGACCAACCACGCAGTGGTGGTCAACGAAGGCTGGCGCTTTTGCGGCTACACGGCCGAGCTGGCCGCGACGATCATGGATCACGCCTTCGACGATCTCGACGCGCCGGTGGAGCGGGTGGCGGCGCGCGACATGCCGATCCCCTATGCCGAGACGCTGGAGCGCGAGGTGATCCCCGACTCCGCCGACATCGCCGCCGCCGCCCGCCGGGCGCTGGCCTGAGGGCGCGGCATGGCGACACCCATCACCATCGGCGCGGCAGGGGGCGAGTACATGGAGGCCGTCGTCGTCACGAAATGGCACGTCCGCCGCGGGGCGCGTGTCTGCGCCGGCGATCTTCTGGCCGAGGTCGAGACGGCCAAGGCGGTGACCGAGGTCGAGTCGCCCTGCGACGGCGTGCTGGGCGAGATTTGCGCCGGCGAGGGCGACGAGATCGCCGTGGACGCCCCGCTCGGCTTCCTGCTGGCCGACGGAGAGGACGACGTGGCGGCGGAGGTCGACGCGCCAGGATCCACGCCCGGACCCCCGCCCGCGGCTCGCCCGGCGCCGGCCGCGGACCCGGGGGCGCGTGGCGGCGGGCAGCCGGGCCGCGTGGTCGCCTCTCCGCTCGCGCGGCGGCGCGCGGGCAAGGCGGGGCTCGACCTGCGGCACCTCGCGGGCAGCGGCCCCGGCGGCCGGATCAAGCGGCGCGACGTCGAGGCGGCGCTCGCGCGCGGGCCGACAGGCGAGGGCGGGGCGTTGCCTCTCATGGTGCTGCACGGCTTCGCCGCCGACGCCACGATCTGGTCGGCGCTCGCCGCCGAGCTGGGCCGCGGGCGCCGCCTGATCCGGCCCGACCTGCTGGGCCACGGGGCGGCCGCGCCGGCCGGGGGCGGCTTTGAGGACGTGCTCGCGCCCGTGCTGAAGGCGCTCGACGCGGTGGAGGCGCCGCGCGTCCACCTCGTCGGCCACTCGCTCGGCGGCGCGGTGGCGCTTGCGCTCGCCGGGCGGCGCCCCGCGCGGGTCGCCTCGCTGACGCTGATCGCGCCCGCAGGCCTCGGCGCCGAGATCGACGGGGCGACGATCGACGGCATCTGCCGCGCGACCCGGCCCGAGAGCCTGCTGCCCTGGCTGCGCCGGCTGGTGTCCGACCCGCAGCGCATCGGCGACGACTATGCGCGCGCGGCGATGGCCGGCCGGGGCGAGGCGGTGCGCGGCGCGCAGGCGGCCCTGGCCGACCGGCTGTTCCCCGACGGGACGCAGGCCGTCGACCTGCGCTCGGCGCTGGCCGACTGCGCCCTTCCGCTGCGGCTGATCTGGGGCCGCGACGACGCGATCCTCCCCTGGCGGCAGGCGCTGGCGGCGCCGGGCCACGCGGCGCTCAACCTGCTGCCCGGGGTCGGGCACATGCCGCATGTCGAGGCGCCGGAGCTGGTTGCGCGCCTGCTGCGCGAGACGCTGGCGGCGGCGGAAGCGATGGGGGAGGCGACGTTGGAGGCGGAGGCGGCACAATGGCTGACCGGCTGATCTTCGACTGCGCGGGGCAGCGTGCGACCATCGCCCTGACCGACGCGCACGCGCCGCGCACGCTGGCGGCGGTGCGGTCGATCCTGCCGGTCGCGGTGACGATCCACTGCTCCAAGATCGCGGGCGCGCACCTCTACTGGCCGACGCCGATCCTCGAACGTCTGGAGCACGGCGCCGACATCCATGCCCTGCCGGCGGGCTCGTTCCTCTACTACCCCGACCGGCAGTATCTCGAGATCACCTACGACGCGCTCCAGGCCGAGACGGCGGCGGTCAGCCTGCTGGGCCGCTTCGAGGGCGATCTGGCATGGCTGCGCGACCTCGGCGAGGACAATCGCCGCCGCTCGGGCCAGCGCATCCTGACCGCGCGTCTGTCCGCCGAGGGGGAGGGCGACGCGCCCCCCGCCGTGCCGGACGCGGCCGACGCGACGGGGCCGCTTGCCGCGCTGCGCACGGCGCGACGTGCGGCCTGGGCTGCCGAGCCGGACGAGCTGCGCGCCCTGCTGCGGCGCGAGGGGCTGAACATCCCCCTCGGGCCCGTCGTGACCGCCGAGGGCGAGTTCCGCCGCACGCAGGAGCTGCTGTGGCGTCTCTGGCGCAACGACAACGGCCACGACGATGCCCTGCGCGCCGCCATGGCCCGCGAGGCGCTGGAGCTGACCCTGGCCCGCGTGGTGGGATACTGCCACCTGCACGAGGCCGGGGCCGCGCTGGAGGCGGGGCACGCCGCGCTGGGCCGGCCCGGCGCCGATGTGGGCGAGGTGCTGGGCGAGCTCGTGCTCTATTGCGGCCGCATGGCCGGGTGGCTCGACCTGCACGTGCCCTGGTGGGAGGCCAACGAGATCGCACGCCGCAACGTCGCGGCAGAGGGAGAACCGGCATGAGCGAGAAACGGCAGAACCACGATTCGGGCTCGGCCTTCGAGGCCGCCTACGGATACAGCCGCGCGGTGCGGGTGGGCGAGACCATCCATGTCGCGGGGACCGTCGGCATGGACTATGCGAGCCGCGCGATCTCTCCCGACCCTGCCGAGCAGACCCGCCAGGCGCTGCGCAACATCGAGGCGGCGCTCGTGGCGATGGGATCTTCGCTCGCCGATCTCGTGCAGATCATCACCTACGTCGACTCCGCCGAGAGCTTCGAGGCGGTCGGCCCGGTGCTGGGCGAGGTGCTGGGCGAGGTGCGCCCCACCAACGCCGCGCTCGTCGTCGGCTTCCCGTTCCCCGACATCAAGGTCGAGATCAGCGGCCTCGCCATGATCGGCTGCGGGGCGGCCGCGTGAGCGACGCGCTGCGCGGCCTGCGACCCGTCGAGCGGCCCGAGACGCTGGCCGACCGCGCCCGGCAGGAGGTGCGGGCCGCCGTCATGGCCGGCCGGTTCGAGCCGGGCGCGCGGCTGACGGTGCGCTCGGTCTCGCAGGCGCTCGGCATCAGCCTGACCCCCGCCCGCGAGGCGCTCTACGGCCTCGTGGCGGAGGGCGCGCTCGAGACGGGGCCGACCGGCTCCGCCTCGATTCCCGTCCTGACGGAAACGCGGGTGCAGGAGCTGCTCGTCATCCGCTGCGCGCTGGAGGGGGCGGCTGCCCGCGCCGCGGCCGGGCGAATCACCGGGGCCGCGCGCGACGAGCTGCGCGCCTGCGATGCTGCGCTGCGGGCCGCGCACCGGGCAGGGGCGTTCAAGGAGGTGATGGCGCTCAACTGGCGGTTCCATTTCGCCATCTACGAGGCGTCTGCCATGCCCAACCTCGTGCGCATGATCGAGGGCTGCTGGCTGAGCACCGGCGCCTATCTCAACGTGATCTACCCCGAATACGGGCAGACCGACCGGGGGCTGGCCAACCACGCCGCGATTCTCGCCGCGATCGAGGCGCGCGAGGGCGAGCGGCTGGCCGCCGCGATCCGCACGGATATCGAGATGGCGAGCCGCGCGCTGCTCGCCGCCATCGCGGGAAGGACAGAAGATGCGGGCGGTCCAGACGACGCTGGCGGGCCGGACGACGCTGGCGGGCCGGACGACGCTGGCGCCTGACTGGCCGCCGGGCGTCCGACTTGCTGGCGCCGGCGCGGCTATCCAGCCGCTGCGCGCAGCGTGAACCGAGCGGTCGCCGGATCTGCCGCGTAGAGGCCCGCGAGCGTGTCGATTCGTCGGGCCACGTCGCGCACGGCGCACAGGATGCGCGCCACCTCGTCGTCGGAGTGCAGCCACGACAGGTTGAGGCGCGTCCAGCCGGGCTTGTCCAGTTCCTCGCCACGGGCCAGCCGGGCGCGCAGGGCCTCCGAGGCGGGCGCGTCGATGCCGAGCAGACGGTGCGCGTAGGGGCCGGCGCAGGCGCATCCGCCGCGCGCCTGCACGCCGTGCAGGTCGGACAGGAGCCGCGTGACAAGCTGGTGATGGACGGGCCGACCGGCCCCGTCGCGCAGCCGGAACGACAGGATCGGCAGGGCCGGCGCCGTCGCATCCCGCCCCATGAGCTCGAGCCCCGGCACATCGGACATCTCGGCGAGCGCGCGGGCCCGGAGCGCGGCGTCGCGGGCGCCGATGGCCTCGGCCCCGGCCGCCTCCTTAACGCAGAGGGTGAGCGCGGCGCGGATGTCGCCCACCACGTTGGGTGTCCCGCCTTCCTCGCGCGCCTCGACACGGCTCGAATAGTCGTGCCCCCAGGGCGAGACGAAGCTCACCGTGCCGCCGCCGGGCACCGCGGGTCGGGCCGAGCGCACCACCGTGTCGCGCACGACAAGCAGGCCGGAGGCCCCGGGCCCGCCGGGGAACTTGTGGGGCGACAGCGCGATGGCGTCGATCTCGGCACCCGGCGCGGGCGCCATGCGGATCGGCAGGTAGGGGCCGCCGCCCGCGTAATCCCACACCGCGAGCGCGCCGCGCGCCTTGAGGCGCCGCGTGACGGCTTCGACGTCGGTCAGGATGCCGGTGACGTTCGAGCAGGCCGAGAAGGCGCCGACGATCGTCTCGGCCCCTTGCGCCGCGTCGAGGCCCGCGTCGAGCGCGGCCATGTCGACCCCGCCCCCCGGCGCCTCGGCGACCTCGATCACCTCGGCCCCGCTCTCGCGCCAGGGCAGCAGGTTGGAATGGTGCTCGTAGGGCCCGTGCAGCACCACCACACGCGCGCCCGCCCGCACCCGTGCCGGCAGGTCGAGCAGCGAGACGAGGCGGGCAATGCCGGCGGTCGCGCCGGAGCCCGAGAAGATCGCGTGGCAATCGGCGCCGCCGGCGACATGGGCGAGCGCCACGGCGCGGGCGGCCTCGCGCAACCGTGTCGTCACCATCCCGCAATGCGACGCCTCGGTGTGGGAATTGGCGTAGAAGGGCAGGACATGCTCGCGCACCGCGTCCTCGACCTGCGCGAGCGCCCGGCCAGAGGCGACCCAGTCGGCGTAGAGCAGCCGCACCGGCCCGAACGGCCCCTCGATGACCGCATCGCGCCCGATCAGCCCGGCACGCAGCCCGGCAAGGCCGCCCGCGCGCAGGCGCGCGCGGAAATCGTCGAAAAAGTCCTGCATGGCCGTTTCCCCGTCTGCTCGTGTTCGGGAAGTATCCTGCGCACCGGCGGCGATTTCATCGCCGTCCGACCCGCTTTTTCGCGTCAAGGATCAGTGTATGATCGACACATGGCTGATTTCATGGATCAGATCGACCGTCGCCTTCTGCAGGCCCTGCAGGAGCGTCCCGGTCTTACCCAGCGCGATCTGGCCGAGCGGGTGGGCCTGTCGCAGAACGCCTGCTGGCGCCGGCTCAAGCGGCTGGAGGAGCGGGGCGTGCTCAGGGGCGCGCAAACGGTGATCGACCGGCACGCGCTGGGGCTCGACCTCGTGGTGTTCACGATGATCCGCACGCGGCACCACTCGGCCGACTGGCTCGCGCGCTTTCACCGGCACGTCGTGGCGATCCCCGAGGTGATCGACGTGTTCCGCATCGCGGGCGACTACGACTACATGCTCAAGATCGTCACCGCCGACATGGCGAGCTTCGATCGTGTCTACCGCTCGCTGATCGAGCTTGACCTCGAGACGGTCACCTCGTGCTTCGCGATGGAGGCGATCGCCGAGAACCGGCCGCTGCCCGTGATGCGCTAGGGGCTACTCGAAGACGAGGACGGCGCCGCACGCGGCCTCGAGGCCCACGCCGATGCCGCCGTCCACCTGTGCCGTCGTCACGCCGGATCCGGCGAAGAAGGCGCACGTCGCCGCCGGATCGGCCACGCGGAAATGCATCGCCACGGGGTAGCCGCCGAGCGCGCCTGGCTCGGCCTCGCCCGGGAGCGTGCCGTAGCGGGCGCGCACGGCCTGCGCCGTCAGCACCTCGCAGAGCTCGCCGCGCCCGCCGCGGAAGGCGAAGCCATCTTCGCCCGTGCGCTCGGGCTCCTGCCCCCGGCTGTCGCGGAAATAGGGCAGGTCGGCCGCCGGATCGGCCGAGAGCCAGACGAGGCGCACCATGTCGCGCGACCCGTTGGCGTGGTCGACATACTCGGGAATGAAGATCGCGTCGGGCTTGCGGTGCTCGGAGAAGAACAGCGAGTTCCAGCGATGCGCCGACTGCCAGTTGTAGAGGAACGACCTGTCGGTCTCTTCGGTGCTGCCGTCGGGCCGGAGGATGGCGCGCCGCGCGTTGCCCTCCGGGCCGGGGGTGTAGCCCATGCCCTCGAGCCGCGCGCGCTCTTCGGCGAGGCTGTTGGCGGTGAGGCTGACATGGGCCAGACCCTCGCCCCCCGCGAAGCGCCCGACATACTGGCCGTGCAGCCCCGGCTCGGCGTGCTCGATGCACAGAAGCTCGTTGTAGGTGCGCTCGAACATCACCACCGCGTTCGACGAGCCGATCTCGATATGCGTCGCCGCGGGCCGCACGTGGAAGCCCAGCCGCGTCCAGGACGCGCGGGCGCCTTCGAGGTCTTGCACGAGATGGACGACGTGATCGAGGCTCTTCATCGGGGTCTCCGTCAGTCGATCAGAACGCCCGGCAGCCATGTCGCCAGCGCCGGGAAGGCGAAGATCAGCGCCAGCGTGGCGAGTTGCGCGAGGATGAAGGGCACGACCCCCCAGTACATGTCGCTGTAGGTGATGTCGGGCGGCGCGATGGACCGCAGGTAGAAGATCGAGGGCGCCATCGGCGGCGTGAGATACGAGGTCTGGATGACCACGATCATCAGCACCGCGAACCACAGCGGCTCGATCTGGAAGGCCGAGAGGACGGGCACGAAGATCGGCAGGCAGATCAGCACCACCGATACCCAGTCGAGGATGAAGCCCGCGATGAAGACGACGAGCAGCATGACGAGGATGATCCCGGTCTGGCCAAAGCCCGTCGCCTCGAGCAGGTCGCGCACCAGCCCGTTGCCGCCGTGGATGCGGAAGGTGCCGGCGAAGATCGTGCCGCCCACGACGATCAGCAGGATCATGGCGTTGACGAGCAGGGTCTGCCGCAGCGCCTCGGCGAAGGTGGCCAGCGTGAAGCGGCCGTAGGCGATGGTCAGCAGCACCGTCCCGAGCGCGCCGACCGAGGCCGCCTCGGTCGGCGAAGCGATCCCGAACGAGATCGAGCCGAGCACCGCCACGATCAGCGCCACCATCGGCACCAGCGCGACGGCGGTCACCTTCAGCTTCTCGCCAAGCGGCACCGTTCTGTCCGACACCTCGGCCGGCGCCATCTTCGGCGAGGCAAAGGCGACGCCCAGCACGTAGCCCGCGAAGAGCGCGATCATGATGACGCCCGGCAGCATCACGGCGGCAAAGAGCTGACCCACCGAGATCTGCGCGACGGTGGCATAGATCACCACCACGATCGACGGCGGGATCATCGTGCCGAGCGAGCCGCCGGCGCAGATCACGCCCGAGATCAGCCGCTTGTCGTAGTTGCGCGCCATCATCGCCGGGATCGCCATGACGCCGATCAGCACCTCGACCGCGCCCACGATGCCCGTGGCCGCCGCGAGGATGCCCGCCATCCCCATCGTTGCCAGCGCCAGCCCGCCGGGCAGACGCCCGAGCCAGAGCTGCAGCGCGGCGAACAGCCGCTCGGCCACGCCCGAGCGCTCGAGCATGAAGCCCATGAAGATGAAGGGCGGCACCGCCGACAGCACGAACGACGAGGCCGTCTGCGAGATGCCGGCATAGAGCTGGTTGGCCACCGCGTCGCCGAAGAGCGGCCAGGCGAAGATCGCGGCGGTCACGAGCAGCGAGAACGAGATCGGCAGGCCCAGCAGCACGAACACGAACAGGCACGGGAACATCAGCGCCGCGAGCGTTTCTCCACTCATGTCCGCCTCACAGCTCTGGGCCGGCCGCGCGGCCGGGCAGCGGCACCGCGTCGGGGCGGAAGACGCCGATGGCGTGGCGGATCGTCTGCAGCGTCACCTGCAGCGCGAGACCCAGAAGACCCAGTGCGATGCCGGTCAGGAACGGCCATATCACGGGCTGCCAGACGCTCATGTTCTCCAGCGTCTTTTCCACGAAGGCCTCCCACGCCTTGTCGACGCTCGCCGCCGTGGTGAGAGCGAGCAGCGGCAGGAACAGAAGGGCATAGAACAGCGCGTTCACGCCGTGCTGCACCCGCGCGGGCAGCCGCGACGACAGGAAGTCGATCCGCACGTGGCGCTCCTTGAGCAGGGTGTAGCCGGCCGAGATCAGGAAGAGCGTGCCGTTGACCATGTAGACGATGTCGACCGACCACAGCGTGGGCGCGTTGAAGATTCGCCGCGCCGCGACCTCGTAGAGCATCACGCAGATCAGCACGACGATCATCACCTGCGCCACCACGGCGAGCGCGGCCGACACCCGGTCGAGCGCGGGCAGGATCCGGCGAAGCAGAAGGTCCATGGGCTGTTCCGGCTAGGGGATGGGCCCGCGCCCTGTGGGAGCGCGGGCCGGGGCGCGTCACTGACGCGTGTCGGTCACCATGTAGTAGGACGAGGCGCGCCACGCATCCTGGAAGGGGAAGAGCGAGTCGACCACGCGCTGCGGCCACTCGTTGCCCGCCTCTGCGGCCGCGGCTGCCGTCTCGACCGCCCATTCACGGGCTGCGGCCTCGGCCGCGTCGCGGAACTCCTGGTCGAGCTCGAGCAGGGTGTTCTGACCCGCCTCGGCGCGTTCGTTGATCTTCCGCACCGCGTCCATGTCGGCGAGCATCGTGCGCTGCATGCTGTCGTAGCTGACGAGCCGCGCCGCTGTCTCGATGGCCGTCTTGTAGGCGTCGGGCAGCTCCTCCCACTGATCCATGCCGACCATCAGCTCGAAGCTCCAGCCGGGAGCGTGGATGCCGGGATAGATGATGTATTCGGCCGTCTCGTGCAGGCCCTGGTTGAAGTTCTCGCCGGGCAGCGAGTACTCGGCCAGGTCGAGGCCCTGCCGCTCGAGCATCGAATACACTTCAGAGCCGGGCGTGGTGGCTGCGGCGGCGCCGAACTTGTCCGACACGATCGCCGCCCAGTTGCCGAGCGTGCGGTAGCGCTTGCCCTCCAGATCCTCGACGGTCTCGATCGGCACGTGGGAATGGGCGAACCACTCGGCCGGGCCGGAGCCGAGGATGATCGAATGCACGCCCATCGTCTCGGCCCGGTGCGCGGTCAGCAGCTCCTCGCCGCCGCCGTAGTAGAGCCAGGCGAGGATCGAGTCGCTGCCGAGCCCCGTGGGGAAGGTGTTGATCATCGAGTTGAACGGATCCTCGTTGCCCAGGAAGGCGGCAGGCCAGTTGACCATGTCCACCAGCCCGTCGTCGAGCGCCTCGTGCAGCCGGAAGACCGAGCCGACCGTGCCTGCAGGCAGCGGCTGGATCTCGACGTCGCCGCCGGTGAGCTCGCTCACCAGCTCGGCGAAGGGCACCGCGATGAAGTTGAAGTAGTTGCCTGTCTCGACGTCGATCGTAGCCATCCGGAACGAGTATTCCTGCGCCGCCGCGGGCGCTGCAAGGCCCGCGGCGAGGGCGAGCGCGGCGAGGGGTGTGCGAGCGTGTCTCATGGGTATCTCCCTGGTTCTGGGTCGTGTCACGCCCCGGGGCGCGATGCTGTCGGCGCCTGTGGCGCGTTTGTGCGTGCGCGCCTGTGGCGCCTCAATATTTGCGCGCCTACGGCGCGACGATCACCTTGCCGAAGATCCGCCGCTCCGCCATGTCGGCGAAGGCGGCGTGCGCGTCGGACAGGGCGTGAACGCGGTCGATCACCGGCGTGAGCTTTCCCTGCTCGACAAGGCCGAGCAGCGCCTCGACATCGGCACGCTCCCACCCGTTCGAGCCGACGATCTGCTGCTCGAAGGTCCAGATGAAGCGGATGTCGGTCTTCGGGTCGTAGCCGGCCGTCGCGCCGCAGGTCAGCATCCGCCCGTGGCGACTGAGGCTGCGCAGCGACGGCACCCATGTCTCGCCGCCGGTGAAATTAACGACCACGTCGACGCCGCCGCCGCCGGCGATGCGCGGCTTGCCGTGGCGCTCGATAATCTGGTCGCGGAACGGGCGCTCGGTGTAGTCGATCACCTCGTCGGCGCCGAGCGCCTCGAGCCTGGCCAGCTTCTCGGCGCTCGAGGCGGCGGCGATCACGTGGGCGCCGGCCAGCTTGGCGAGCTGCACGCAGCAGGTGCCCACGCCCCCAGAGGCGCCAAGGATCAGCACCTTCGCGCCCTCGGCGACCTGCCCGCGGGTGACCATCATCCGGTAGGCGGTGCCGTAGGCGCAGGGCAGCGCCGCGCCGGCCTCGAAGCTCACGCCCTGTGGCAGGCGGACAAGCTGGTGCGCCTTGACCACCGCGTATTCGGCCAGCCCGCCGTTCACCATCTCGCCGAAGAGCCTGCCAGTCTCGCGGTCGATCGGGTCGATGAGCACGCGGTCGCCCTCGCACCAGCCCTCGACGCCCCGGCCGGTGCCCGCGATCGTGCCCGAGGCGTCGATCCCCATGATGATCGGCATCGGCACCTTGATGCCGGGCATGCCGCGCAGGGTGAACAGGTCGTGGTAGTTCAGCGCGCAGGCTGCCACGCGCACCAGCACTTCGCCCTCGCCGGGCTCGGGGGCGGGCCAGTCGTCGCGCCACTCGATGTCGCCGATCTCGCCGTGGGTGTGCAGCACCATGGCCTTCATTGCGTCTCCTCCCTGTCGCGCGAAAACGCCGCCGCGCGCGCCTTCAGCGCCTTTCGATCCACCTTGCCGACGCCCGAGAGCGGCAGCGCCGGCACCACCTCGACGAAGCGCGGATGGGCGTAGGCGGGGCCGGTTGCGAGCGCGTGCTCCTTCACCGTCTCGGGCGCGAGCGTGGCCCCCGGCCGGGCCACGACGAAGGCCGCGGGCAGCGCGCCCTTTACCTCGTCGGCCACCGGCACGACGCAGGCCTCGGCAATGTCGGGGTGCGCGGTCAGCCGCGTCTCGACCTCACCGGGATGGATGTTCTCGCCGCCGCAGACGAACATGTCGTCGGCCCGGTCGACGAAGTAGAAGAACCCCTCGGCGTCGCGCCGCATCACATCGCCGGTATCGTACCAGCCATCGTGCAGCTTCTCGGCCGATTTCTCGGGCAGGTTGAGATAGCCCGGCATCACCACCGGGCTCTTCACCCAGAGCACGCCCTCGTCGTCCGACGGGCCGCCGACCAGCTTCACCTCGGCATGGGGCGAGGCGACGCCGAGCGAGGTGGGGGGCGTCGGCCGCCCGTCCGGATGCGGGGCGAAGGCCGTGGGGCCGGCCTCGGTCGTGCCGTAGGTGATCCGCAGCGTCGCGCCGGGGAACGCATCGGCGATCTGGCCGGCGAGGCGCCCGGTGACGGGCGAGGAGCCGATCATCACCGTGTCGACCGACGACAGGTCGAGCCCCTCCAGCAGGTCGCGCTCGCGCAGGGCGAGAGTCAGCATCGTGGGGATGCCGGTGAGCAGGGTGCAGCGCTCGGCGGCCGCCGCCTCGAGATAGGCGCGCGCCTCGAAGCGGCGCATCAGCACCATCTGCGCGCCCGACGCGGCCAGCATCTTGGCGAAGAACAACGCGTTCATGTGGTAGAGCGGCGCCGGCACCAGGGCGCGCGCGCCCCAGGGCTTCGGCAGGGCGGCGATCGCCGCCTGCACCGCGTGGCCGTAGCCGCGATGGGTGAGCGGCACCCCCTTGGGCAGGCCGGTCGAGCCCGAGGTGTAGAGAATGTTCGCGGTCTCCGCCGCGCCCGCCTCCACCGCCGTGAAGGGGCCAGGGTCGCGCAGCGCCTCCCAGTCCGGCCCGTCGAGGGCGAGCGCGGGCACGCCCTCGGGCACCATTCGCGCCCGGCCGGCGTCGGCCAGCGTCAGCGCCACGCCCGCGTCGCGGTGGATATGGGCGATGGCGTCGGCCGGCAGACGCCAGTTCACGGGCACCGAGACGAGCCCCGCCCGCATCGTACCGAGATAGGCGATCAGGAACCGCGCCGAGTTCTCCGCGAGAATCGCCACCCGGTCGCCGCGCGCGAGGCCCCGGGCCAGCAGCCCGCGTGCCACCGCGTCAGCCTCGGCGGCGAGGTCGCCGTAGGTCAGTCGCGCGGTCGCGGTGGCGCCGTCCGTCTCGACAGCCCATGGCGCGGTCGGTTCGGCGCCGGCGAAGGCGAGGTCGCCCAGGTTGCGGGTGACCGGCAGCGCCCCCATCAGCCGACCTGCGTCGAATAGGTGCCGCGGCCCACGGCGGTCAGCCGGCCCTCGGAATCGGTCACGTCGACGTCGACCACCGCGACCGTCCGCCCGATGCGCCGGGCCGTCGCCGTGGCGTTCAGCGCCGCGCCGCCCGAGGGGCGCAGGTAGTCGACGCGGAAGTTCATCGTGGGCACCCCGCCGCCCACCGCAACCGCCACGGCGAAGTCGCCCGCCGTGTCGATCAGCGCCGCGACCGGCCCGCCATGGAACTGGCCCTGCATCGGGCCGCCCCGCTCCAGCTCCGGCCGCATGGGCATGGTCATCGCGACGCGCCCGGTGCCGGCGTCGGCCTCGGTCACGGTCAGCCCGAGGAAGGCGATGAAGGGCGAGGCGTCGAGCATCTCCTGCACCGCCTCGGCCGTCAGCGGCGTCCGCTCCGCGCCGCTCATGTCAGCACCACCTTGCCCTTCGGCGTGTCGAGCTCGGCCACCGCGCCGGGGGCGAGGCCCCGCGCCACCGGCACGTCGGCCCCGATGGCGGCGACCAGCGCAGAGAGCCCTTCGGGTGCGGGATCGGTCAGCACGAGGCGAGAGAGGGTGCAGCCGGCCGGTGTCGAGGCCGAGGGATGTGGCGTGTCCTTCCAGTCGATGACGAAGGGCACCGCCCAGCCGCGCGCCGGGTCGTCGAACCGCAGGACCTGCCAGGCGAGGTGCACCCCGTCGGGCCGGGTGCGCGCCATGTCGATCGGCGCGCCGGGCGCCGCCCCGGCCGCCCGCGCCGCCCCGGCGACCGCGTCGAGCCCGGAGGCGGCGAAGGCGATCGTCAGCATCCGCGGCGCCGGCAGCGCGGCGAGCTCGGCCCCGAGGGTTCCTGCAAGGTCCTGGGTGGGATCGGGCGCGATCACCTCGAGATAGCGGCCGCCGTCGAGCGCGACGAGCGCGTTGCGCGTCCCGAAGCCCGGATGGCTGCCGCCCGTCGCCGGTGTCACGCCTGTCAAACCGGAGAACGCCGCCGCCGCGGCGTCGAGGTCTGGCCCTGCCCACAACAGATGATCGATGCGTGCCTGCACGCCGACACTCCCCGTCCCGCGCTTATTAACAAGCGCTTGTTACGCGCGTAGCCAACTTCCGTCTGTCCCCGCTGTCAAGCCTTTGTCCGAGCTTGCGCGAGGGCCGTGCCGCCGCGTATCGCTGGTGCCGTGCGATGCGGCGCGGGCCGCCGACACGGCCCATGGAGGAGGCGGACAGCGTGACGGGTGGAGAATCGGCCCGCAGCGCGGCAGCGACGGTCGCGCATGCTGAAGCTCCGGCGCCTCGGCCGGCGCCTTCGAGCGGGATTCGCTTGCTCGTGGTGCGGCCGGAGCGAGTCGTCGGCGAGACGGCGCCGGCCTCTCCTTGTGCCGCGCGGGCGCCCGTCACGCTCGCATCGCTCGTGGACTTCGCCGAAATTCTCGCCGCGGCCGGCAGCGCGGCGTGCGGGCACGACGCGGTGCCCTTCGACATCAAGACGGTCTCGCTGTCGCCCCGCCCCGCCAACCGCCTGACCGGAGAAGCCATCCTGCAGACGGCGCCCGCGGGCCTGTCCGTCTGGATGGTGACCATCCAGGACGATCACGAGCGCGCCATCGCGACGATCGTGCTGACCTATGCGCTGCGCACGGCGGTCGGTCCGCAAGACCCGGCATCCGCGGGGGAGGACCCGCCGAGAGTGCCCCTCGCCGAAGAAGACAAGCCGGAGACCCCGCTCGACCGCATCCTCGCCGCAGCCACCGACGTGATCGCGCGAAAGGGGTTCGCCCAGGCCACGATGCGCGAGATCGCCGAGGCCACGGGCATGCACGTTCCCACCCTCTATGCGCATGTGAAGGGCAAGGACGAATTGCTGGAGCTCGTCTATGCCCACGAGATGGAGCGCCTCGTCTCCCGGCTCGAGCGGGTGGCGACCGGGGCGAGCGCGACAGAGCGCATCCGGCGCATGATGGAGGCTGCGCTTGACGTGTCGGACGAGCGGCGGCGCCAGATCGGTATTCTCAACCGCGAGCTCAAGAGCCTGCGGCCAGAGGCGCGGGCGCGCATGATCGCGCGCTATCGGGCGCTGGTCGGCCGCTACGAGGCGGTCATTCGCGACGGCGTCGCAGCGGGAGAGTTCCACGACATCGAGCCCCTCGTCGCGGCGAATTTCCTCGACATGATCGGCGACATCTGGGCGCTGCGGCAGTTTTTCTTCTCGGAAACGCCCCGGGACGCCTATCTCGAGGCTGCCGTGGCCTTCGCGCTCAAGGGCCTCGTTCGAGACTGAGGCCCTGTCGCGGCTGCCCCGCTCTCGGGCATGCACGACGGATGCGGGCGCCTGTCGAGCGCCGGCCCGCGCCGCATGAGACCCGGGGGCCACGGCCGGCCCCTGCCCGCGCGTCCGGCCCCAGATCGCACGGGCATCGGCGGGCGCGCGTCGGAGGCGCGCGCGTCGGGCACATGAGCGGCCATCATCGCGGGTCGGTCGAGCGGGCTGCCGGGCACGTGGCCCCGAGGCGGCCGCGCAGGCTGCCAAGGCTCAAGGCGCGCCCTGCGCTTCCCGTAGGCGGGCCCAGGCCCCGTCGACCATCACCGCCTCGGCGTGCAGGTCGGCCGACAGGCAGGTGAGCGAGGCCCGCTGGCCCGCCGCGNNNNATCCGCCCCAGCCCGGCGAGCCCGGCGGCCCGCGCCGGCCGGCCCGAGGCCATGTCGAGCGCCTCCGCCTCGGCCACGCCGAGGGCCGCCATGCGCCGCACCGCCGCGTCCATCGCCAGGTGCGCGCCGGCCAGCGTGCCCTCGGGCGAGACGAGCCGCCCGCCCTCGAGCCGTACCGGCACGCCGAACAGGTCGAAGGCGTCGAGGTCGCTGCCGAGCGTTGCCATCGCGTCGGTCACGAGGAACAGCCGCTCGCCCATGACCCGCGCGGCGAGGGCGAGGTTGGCGGGGTGCACGTGGTGACCGTCGGCGATGATCCCCGCCATCAGCCGGTCCGAGGCGAGCGCGGCGCCGACGACGCCGGGCGCGCGGCTGCCGAGCTGGGCCATGGCGTTCCACAGGTGGGTGACGCCGGTCAGCGCCCCGGTCTCGGCGATCTGTTCGTAGCGCGCCGCCGTGTGACCGGCGAAGAGACGGATGCCGGCGGCGGCCAGCCGATCGAGCAGCGCGGCCGGCGCCTCTTCCGGCGCGAGGGTCAGGATCAGCGGGTGCGGGAAGGCTTCGAGGCAAGCCGCGTCGGCTTCGGTCAGCCGCCGGATGTGGCGGGCGGGGTGGATGCCGGGCCTCTCGCGCGAGAGGAACGGCCCCTCGACATGTGCCCCCGCTATGCCCGGCACGCCCACCGCGATGGCCTCGGCCACCGCGTCGAGCGCCCCGGCATAGGCGTCGCCCGGCGCCGTGATGAAGGTCGGCAGAAGGTGCGCGGTGCCGCCCTGCCGCGCGGCGTCGGCCATCCGCGCGAGCGTGTCGGGCGTGGGCGCGTCGTTGAAGAGCACCCCGCCGCCGCCGTTGATCTGGACATCGACGAAGCCCGGCGCGACCACGGCGAAGCGGTGGTCTGGCGTCGGCGCGTCGGCCGCGTGGCGGATCTCGGCGATGCGGCCCTCCGACACGACGAGGCAGGCGCCCTCGATCGGCGGTGCGCCGCCCCCCTCGAACAGACGGTCGGCGACGATGCGGACGGTCTCAGCCAACCTGCGCCTCCCCGCCGCCGGGATGCACGGTTTCGTAATACGCCCGCAGGGCGAGCCGCGCGGCGGCCGCCTCGTCGAGCACCACGGTCACGGCGGGGTGCAGTTGCAGCACCGTGGCCGGGCAATGCGCGCCGAGCGGCCCCTCGATCGTCGCCGCCACGGCCTTTGCCTTGCTCTGGCCGGTGGCGACGAGCAGGCAGGCGCGCGCGTCGAGGATGGTGCCGAGGCCCATCGTGATCGCCTGCCGCGGCGCCGCGCCGGGCGCGAAGGCGGGGCGGTTGGCCGACCGGGTCGAGGGCGTCAGCGTCTTGATCCGGGTGCGCGAGGCGAGCGACGAGGTGGGCTCGTTGAAGGCGAGGTGCCCGTTGCGCCCGATCCCGAGAAGTTGCAGGTCGATCCCGCCCGCGGCGACGATGGCGGCCTCGTAGCGCGCGGCCTCGGCCGCTGGGTCAGGCGCGTCGCCCCGCGGCAGGTGCGCGCGGGCCGGGTCGATATCGACATGATCGAACAGCTCCTGCCGCATGAAGGCGGCGAACGAGGCGGGGTGGTCGGGCGCGATGCCGACGTATTCGTCGAGGTTGAAGGTGGTGGCGGCGGCAAGGCTGAGGCCCGCATCGCGGTGCCGCCGCACGAGTGCGGCGTAGACCGGGCGCATCGTCTCGCCCGTGGCGAGGCCGAGCACCGAGGCAGGCGCCTCCGCCAGCCGGCCGGCCACGATGCCGGCGGCCCGGTCGGCGGCGGCGGCGGGATCGGGAAGGACAAGCACCTTCACAGTCTCGGACCCTCCGACGCGAAGAGCAGGCAATCCTCGGCCGCGACCCCGACCTCCAGGGTTTCGCCGGTGCCGATGCTCTGCCCGCGCGGGATCTCGGCGACAAGGGCGATGGCGCGGTCGGTCGCGGTGTAGAGATAGCGCGCGGCGCCGGTGTTCTCGACCACCTCGGCCTTCAGCGTCGCCGCGCGGCCCTGCCCGGCGGGCGCGAACGCCTCGGGGCGCAGCCCGAGGATCGCCGAGCGCGGCGGGGGGGCGGCCGGATCGCGCAACGGCACGGCGAGGCCCGTGATCCCCAGCGCCGGCACGTCGACCAGCGCGCGCCCGCCCTCGCAGCCGGTGACCGCGCAGGGCGTCAGGTTCATCCGCGGGGCCCCGAGGAAACCGGCGACGAACAGGGTGTCGGGGTCGGCATAGAGGCGCTCGGGCGGGCCCTGCTGCTCGATCCGGCCCTCGCGCAACACCACGATCCGGTCGGCCATCGTCATCGCCTCGACCTGGTCGTGGGTGACGTAGATCATCGTTGCGCCGACCTGACGGTGAATCCTGGCAAGCTCCAGGCGCATCTCGACGCGGAGCTCGGCGTCGAGGTTCGACAGCGGCTCGTCGAACAGGAACACGCCGGGCTGCCGCACGATGGCCCGGCCGATGGCGACCCGCTGGCGCTGCCCGCCCGAGAGCGCGCGGGGCTTGCGATCGAGGAAGCGGTCGAGCTTGAGCAGGCGCGCGGCCTTCTCGACCTCGGCGCGCCGCGCCTCGCGGGGCATGCCGGCCATCTCGAGGCCGAATTCCATGTTCTGCGCCACCGTCATGTGCGGGTAGAGCGCGTAGGACTGGAACACCATGGCGAGGCCGCGGTCGCTCGGATCTTCCCGCGTCACGTCGCGCCCGCCGATGCGGACCTGGCCGGCGCTCGGCTCTTCCAGCCCCGCGATCATGCGCAGAAGGGTCGACTTGCCGCAGCCCGAGGGGCCGACGAACACGCAGAACTCGCCGTCGGGCACGCGCAGGTCGAGCGGCGGGATCACCTCCGTCTCGCCGAACGACTTGGCGATGGCCGCAAGCTCGACCTCCGACATCAGCGAGCCCCTATCACTTCACCGCCCCCTCGGTCAGTCCCGCGACGAACCACCGCCCGATCGCCGCGAAGAGCAACACGACCGGCAGGATGGCGAGGCTCGCGCCCGCCAGCAGAAGACCCCAGTCGACCTGGTACTGCCCGATGATCCCCGCGAAGCCCACCGGCAGCGGGCGGCGCGCGTCCGACAGGATCAGCACCGAGGCAAAGACGTATTCCGTCCAGGCCGTCACGAAGGCGAAGATGGCGACCGCGCCGATCCCCGGCGCGATGAGCGGCAACAGGATGCGGCGCAGCACGGTCAGCGGCGGGCCGCCGTCGAGCCGCGCGGCCTCCTCGATCTCGGGCGGGATCTGGGCGAAGAAGGCGCGCAGCATCCAGATCGCGAAGGGCAGCGCGAAGGCCGCGTTGACCAGCACCAGAGCGGCCCGCGTGTCGACCAGCCCGACGCGGGCGAACATGGCGAACAGCGGTACCAGCACCACGATCGACGGAAAGGCGTAGGCCAGCAGGATCGTGCGGTAGAGCGCTCCGCGCCCGCGGAATTGCAGTCGGAAGAAGGCGTAGCCCGCCGGGATCGCCAGCGCCAGCGTCAGCGCCGTCGAGGCGGTGGCCACGATCAGCGAGTTGACGAGGTAGCCGGCGTAATCGGAGGCGGCGAGCAGCTTGTCGTAGTGCTGGAGCGTGAAGCTCTCGGGGATGACCGTCGGAACGCGGGCGATGATCTCCTGCGGGGCCTTGATCGAGCCCGTCACCACGAACCAGAACGGCGTCAGGACGAGTCCGGCGATCACCGCCACGCCGCCCCACAGGGCGACCGACCAGGCGGGCGCGCGCCTCATCGCGCCTCTCCGGCGAGCGCGAGACGGCTCGTGGCGAACACGGCGAAGGCCATCAGCAGCACGGTCGACAGCACCGCGATCGTCGCCGCCTCGCTGATGCGGTAGCCGCGGAAGGCAGTTTCGTAGATCAGAACCGGCAGGGTGCGCGTGCCCCCGGCCGGGCCGCCCGACGTCATCAGCCAGATCACGTCGAACACGTTGAACGACAGCAGCGTGCCGATCACCAGCAGCACCGTCAGCGTCGGCGCGAGCAGCGGCCAGGTGATGCGGGTGAAGCGCCGCCACGGCCCCGCCCCGTCGACCCGTGCCGCCTCGTAGAGATCGGCCGGGATACGGGAGAGACCGGCCAGCATCATCAGCGCGATGAACGGGAACCACCGCCACGAATTGATGAAGACGAGGGTGGCGAAGGCGGTCTCGGGCCGCGCGAAGAAGCCCACGGGCGCGTCGGTCAGACCCAGCCCCATCAGAGCGGGGTTCACCACGCCGCCCGAGGTCGAGAAGAGCCACCGCCAGATCATCACGACGACGACCGTCGGCACGATCCAGCTGAGCACAATCCAGGTGCGCGCCACGCTCACCCCGCGCCAGCGCTGGTGCAGGATCAGCGCGGCGGCGAGCGCCAGCACTGTCTGGAGCGCGGCGTTGGCCGCGACCCAGATCAGCGAGAGCCGGGCCGAGCGCCAGAACTCGTGGTCGCCCAGCACCGCGGCGTAGTTGGCCAGCCCGACGAATTCGCCGGTCGTGCCGACGATGCGGGCGTCGCGGAGCGACAGGTGAAGGCCCGCCAGCAAGGGCCAGGCCAGCACCGCCGCGAGGAGCGCGAGCGCCGGCGCGAGGAGGACGAGCGCAAGGGTGCCCTGCCGCCGCACCGGCCCCCCTCACTCCGACAGGTCTTGCATGCGGGCCTGACCCGCCGCCACCGCCTCGGCCGGCGCCATGCCGCTCACGACGACGTTCTGCAGCGTCTCGGCCAGCACGTTCTGCGCCGAGATCGCGGAGATCGCGGGAAAGACGCGGCCCGAGGTGAAACCGAAGAGCTTGCCGTTGGCGCTGTTGGCGATGACCGTCTCGATCTGGCCGCGGTATTCCTGCACCATCGGGTCGGACCACAGGCTGTCGTCCTCGGCGCCCGTCGCGGTGACCGGCATGAACAGGCCCGGCTCCATGTTGAGGAAGCGCCCGTAATTCCCGGGCTCTAGCAGGAACGACACGAAGCGCTGCGACGCCTCGCGCCGGGCCTCGTCGGGCGAGAGCATCATCACCGCGTTGGCATAGGCGATGGTGCCGGGCTCGGCCGCGTCCTCCTTCACCGGGATCGCCGCGACGCCCAGATCGGCGGCGTCGCCCTCGGCCTGCGACTCGTAGGTCGAGATGACGGTGAACTGCAGGATCATCGCGCAGGAGCGCGAGGCGAAGCACGCCTCGGCCTCGCCCCATGTCCACGACGCGGCGTCGGGCGGCGAGAACTCCATCATCGAGTCGTAGAAGGCATAGGCCTCGACCGTCTCGGGCGTGTCGAAGCGCAACGTGCCGTCCTCGTTGTAGATTTCCGATGCGCCACCGTTCATCATCACCGAATACACCGTCTGGTCGGTGTAGAGCTGGCGGTTGGCGGGCAGGCCCATGCCATACTGGCCGTCCTCGGTCAGCGCCTCGGCGGCGGCGCGCCATTCCTCCCAGGTGGTCGGCAACCCGACACCGGCCGCCTCGAGCACCGAGGGGCGATACCAAAGGTGCATCGTCATGTTGTAGAGCGGCACGGCCCAGACGCCGCCGTCGTAGCTGTAGGCCTCGACCGCGCTGTCGACGAAATCGTGCTCGGCATCCAGCTCGGCCACGAAATCGTCCACCTGCGCGAGGGCGCCGATATCCTTGAGGATCGGCGCGAAGTCGGGGATCGCGAACAGCATGTCGGGGCCGGCGCCGGCGGCCACGGCGGCGGGCGCCTTGGCGTAGATCTCGCCCCAGTTCTGCGGCTCCTGCCGGACCACGACGTCGGGGTTGGCCGCATTGAACTCGTCGATCAGCTCCTGGATGCGGGCCACCCGGTGCGGCGGCTGCTCCATGTGCCAGAGCATCACCTCGGTCTGCGCCGCCGCCGGCAGGGGCGCCAGGGCGGGGGCGGCGAACAGGCTCGCGGCCGTCAGCGTCTTCAGTGTCCTTCGCATCGTCTCGTCTCCCTGCTGGGTGGTCAGAGGTGCGGGTTGCGGGCGCGATAGCGCTCGACCAGCCCCCTGTTGTTGTCCTCGGCGCCGGGCATGTTGGCGCTGAGGTAGATGGGCGGCGGGCCCTCCCGGGCGAGCCGCGCCGCGACTTCGGCGAACATCGCCTGCAGGAGCGCCGCGCCGATCGCGGTGGAGCCGGGGCCGGCGCGCAGCTCGGTTCCCGGCAGGGGCACCAGCGCGTCGCCCGGCGGCAGGCCGTTGTCGATGATGATGTCGGCGAGCGAGGCGAGCGTGGGCCGCCCCTGCGCGATGGCCTCGGAATAGGCGCGCGAGGTGAGGGCGATCAGGATGGCGCCGGCCGCCTTCACGTGGCGGGCGGCCTCGACGGGCACCGCGTTGACCCCCGAGTTGGAGATCACGATCGCCACGTCGCGGGGGCCGAGCGGGTAGCGCCCCAGCACCTCGGCCGCCACGCCGCTCTCGCGCTCCCGCGTCGTCGAGGCGAGCGCGCCGTCATGGAGCATCAGCGACGGATCGAGCACCGGCACCACATAGGCCGGGCCGCCCGCGCGAAAGTGCAGCTCGAGCGCCAGAAGGTGCGAATGGCCCGTCCCGAACACGTAGGTCAGCCCGTCGGCCCGCACCGAGGCCGCCACCGCCTCGACCGCCGGGGAAAGCTGATCGGCCAGCGCCGGGTCGGCGAGGCGGCGGGCGATGTCGGCGAGGCAGGCGCGGGCGGTGTTCATGCGGCTCCCGTTGGCTGAGACGGCGCCGGGGGGCGGGGCGGCGCGGGATCGGCGAGGTCGAGACGCGCCTTCATGACGAAGGCGTCGCCCCGATAGACCGAGCGGACATATTCGAAGACGCGGCCCTCGGCGTCGCGGGTGAGGCGGGTCAGGCGCAGCACGGGCGCCCCGGGAGCAAGGCGCAGCGGCAGCGCCGTCGACGGCTCGGCGGCGGCGGCGGCGAGCGTCTGCTCGGCGGTGGCGGGATGAATGCCGTAGCCCGCGCGCAGCGTGGCGTAGAGCGAGGCGCGGGCGAAATCGGCCCGGTCGAGCAGGCCCGGCGTGACACCGGCCGCGATCTCGGTCGTCTCGAGCGCGACGGGCGCGCCGTCGGCCAGCCGGATGCGCGAGATGCGCCACACCTCGTCCCCCGGCGCGAGGCTCAGTGCCTGCGCGGTCTCGGCCTCGGCCGCGGCGGGGGCGGCCTCGACGAGGATGCTCTCGGCGCGGCGGCCCTGCCGCTCCATCTCCTCGGTGAAGCCGGTGAGGGTCGACAGCTCCTGCTGGATCGGCCGCGCCTCGACGAACGTGCCCGCACCGGCGCGCGCCTGCACGATCCCGCGCTCGGCGAGGTGGCGCAGCGCCTGGCGCACGGTCATGCGGCTGGCGCCGTAGGTCTCGGCGATGCTGCGCTCGGGCGGGATCTGGTCGCCCGCCTTGAGCCGCCCCGCGGCGATATCCCCGGCAAGGCGGTCGGCGATCAGACGATACTTTGGCAGCGTGTCGGACACACGCCCCTCCTCGGCAAGCGGACCATACCATACAAAGAATGGTCTAGACCAATTTTGATTCGCAAGCCTCTTCTGCGCCTGTCCCGAGCGCTCGGTCGCGTGCCCCGGCGTAGCGGGCGCGCGCCTCGGCCCAGGCCGAAGCGCGTTCTCCGGACGGGCGGGTGCGCTCGGCGTGGCCGGGCAGGGCCGCGGTCGCCTCGGCGAGACCCGGAAAGCCGCCGACCGCGACGGCGGCGAGCATGGCGGCCCCTCGCGCGCCGAACTCCGCTCCCTCGGGCACGCAGACCTCGCGCCCCGTCACCTCGGCGATCATCTCTCGCCAGAGCGCGCTCCTGGCGCCGCCCCCGGTCAGGGTGATCGCGCCCGCCCCGCCGAGCAGGTCGCACAGGTCGGCGATGGAGAAGGCGACGCCCTCGAACACGGCGCGCATGAGCGCCGCCCGGTCGTGCGACGGCGCGAGGCCGGCGAACTGCGCCCGAGCTGCGGCGTCGGCTACCGGCGCGATGATCCCGCTCTCGCTGAGATAGGGCAGGTAGGTGACGCCCAGGGCGCCGACCGGCACGGCGGCGGCCATCTCGGCCACGCGCGCAAAGCGGTCGGGGCGGTCGGCGAGATCGGGGCAGAGCAGGGCGAGCGCCCAGTCGAGGTTGAGCGTGCCGGCCACGTTGACCATCGCGCGGAACCACATCCGCTCGGGCAGCGAGAACAGCAGGCCGACCCCTTGGGGCGTGAAGCTCGGCGCATCGAGCGTCCGGCCGACCATGCAGGTGGTGCCGAGCAGGCCGGTCACGGCGCCCGGCCGCAGCCCGCCCGCGCCGATCACGTTGGCGATGACGTCGCCCGCACCGGTGGCGACCGGCAGGCCCGCAGGCAGACCCGTCGCCGCCGCCGCCTCGGCCGTGACGTGGCCGGCGACGGCAGCCGAGGGCAGCGGATCGGGCAGCAGGTGCGCGTGCGCGCGCAGTCCGAAAAGGTCGATCATCGCGGCGCTTCGGCCCTGACTCCGGGCGTCGCCGGGGGCCACCGCAGCCTCGCTCGCGTCGGTCGCCACGGTGCCGGTCAGCCGCGCGCGCAGCCAGTCCTTGTAGCCGATCACCGCCGCCGCGCGGGCGAGCCGCTCGGGCTCTTCCCGCGCGAGCACGGCGAGGACGGGCAGGGTGCAGCCCTGCTGCAGCGCCGAGCCGGACGTGGCGAAGATCTCGGCCAGCGTGCCGGGGCCGTCGGCCTCGATCCGGTGAATGAGCCCCTCGGCGCGCGCATCCTCCCAGTTGATGCCGGGGCCGGTCGCGTGGCCGTCCGCATCGACGACCCAGGCGCCGACCATCGCGCCCGACACGCCCAGCCCGGCGATCCGCGCGTCGGCGGGCAGCCCGCCGGACGCCCGCCGGAGCACGGCGCAGGCCGCCGCCCAGGCCCGCGCCGGATCGGCCTCGACCCGCCCGCCGGGGCGGCGCGCGAGCGGCGTCGCCTCCGACGCGACGGCGATGCACCGCCCACGCAGATCGAACACCCCCGCCTTGCAGACCGACGATCCTGCATCTAGCCCGATGAACACGTCACCCATGACCGATACCCCTTCTCGACCCGCAGACTGTCCCCCTCGCCACGCCCCTGCGCAAGACGGCCGGCACGCGGATCACGCAGATGGCCCCGCACTTGGCCCCGCACTTGGCCGAGCCGTGGGAGCCTCGCGCAAGGCGGGCACGTCGGTCGGGGAGAGACACGCGGGAGCCCGCTCGGGCGGGGTCAGGCGGATCGCTCCCGCTGGCCACGCCACAGGAGCACTTCCTTGACCCACGTCCTGTCGCCGCTCCGCACCGTGTAGCGGCGCACCTCTTCCGCGGTCAGGCCGAAGGGCGGCTCGCGCAGCAGCAGCGGCCGCCACCCTCCCGGCGGGATGTCGGCGTTCGGCGTGCCGATCTCCGTCGTCCGCCACAGGTGCCGCCACCCGAGCCTCGTGCGCAGCACACGATCGTTGGTGAGCATGACCAGCGGGTACCGGGACAGCCGATCGAGCGCGCGCGCGACCTGGGCGTTGCCGAGGTGCTGCAGCACGTCCTTGCACAGCACGAGGTCCGCGTCGGGCAGATCCGTGTCGAGCAGGTTTCCCTGCATGAAGTCCACGGTCGGCCCGCCGAAGGTGGCGCGCAGGTGCTTCACCAGCTCGGGCACGATATCGACGCCGATATAGCGCGCGCCGCCCCAGTCGATCCGCCGCGAGAACTCCCAGTCGCCGCAGCCCAGATCGAGCACCGTGCCCACATCGAAGCGCTGCATGACGGAGGTGACCGTGTCGGCATAGGCGCGCGCCGCCTCCTGCGACGAGCCGATGCCCGAGCGAGACACTCCGCCCCAGGAATGATCGCGGTAGATCTGCCCGAAGGCCGCGCCCGTCTCGTCCGTCTCGCTCATCGCTGTCTGCCCCGTTCGGGCGCGGGCCCGGCAGGGCCGGCCCGTGTGCCGCCGCTCCCGCGCGCCGCGCCGGGCGCGGCAGGTGCAGACCCTTCGCCCAGCGCGCGCCGAAACGCAACCGCGGCGACCGGCGCGGCAAGTGTGACCCGCCGCCCCGAGGCGCGACCCGCTCAGGCGAAGATCAGGCCCTCGTCGAAGGCGGCGATGCCGATGACCTCGGTCGTGTGGCCCATCTCGGCGTCGGCAGAGCGCTCCTCCTCGACGAAGAGCATCGCGCCGTCGGTGTCGACCGAGCGCGCACGCACCGTCGACGGGTCGGGGCCGTCGAAGCTCTGCATCGCCGCGAGCAGGGCGGGCGCGTCGGAATCGCCGCTGAAGGCACCGCCGAAGCTCACGTTCTGCGCGACATGGGTCACCACGTCGCCCGTGCGTGCGACGTGCCGGTCGGCGCCCGTGCCGGTGTCGATCGCGATCCAGTCGATCTCTTCAACCGCGTGCAGGCCGTCGTTGCCTTCCTCTTCCTGCACCGCCACGCGGAAGCCCGTCTCGGTCACGTCGCGCAGGCGGGCGGTGGCGGCCTGCGGCCCGTTCCATGTCACGATCTGCGCCAGGGCGACCGGCGTTCCGCTCATCGCGCCGTGTGTCACCTCCGTCCAGCCGTGATCGGCGGAGGTCGAGCCCGCGCGGATCACGGTGCCGTCGGACAAGGTGTGGGTGCCCCGCTCGACGGCGAGAAACGAGATCGTCTCGGCGGCATGGCGGCCGTCCAGATAGTCCCATTCGTCGATCTGCAACTCGAAGCCGGTCTCGGTGATGTTGCGCACCCGAACCGCGGCCGGGTCGGGCCCGGCAAAGCCGAGGGGGCCCATCACGACCTCGGGGGTGTCGAGCGGTTGCAGGAAGTCCACCCGCGTCCAGGCGCCTGGGCCGGGCTGCGATATCTCGATCGTGCGAACCTCGCCGATCGGGTCGGGGGCCGCGGCGACGGTCTGCCCGCTCAGCACGCCTGCGGTCGCGGCCACGAGACCGACCGACTCGCCGGCATGGGCGGTCTCGGCATCGGCCGACCCCTCCTCCTCGACGAAGATCGACGCCTCCGACGTGTCGAGCGCGCTCAGCCGCACCGTGGCGGGATCGACGCCGCGCAGGGTCTGCATGTCGGCCAGCAGGGCCGGCGCCGCGTCGAAGGAGCCGCCGAAGCTCACGGCCTGCGCGGCCTGCGTCACGGTGGTGCCGGTCGCCAGCGACACGAGCCCGCCGCCGGCGCCGCCCCCCTGCTCGACGGCGATCCAGTCGACCGCCTCGGCCACGGGCATGGCGCCTGCGCTCTCCTGCGCCTGCAGGCGCACGGAAAAGCCGCCCGACGACACGCTGTCGAGCCGGGTGGCGACGGCGCCCGCGCCAACCGTGGTCGTAGCCTGCGCGAGCACGACCGGGGCGGCGTCGAAGCTTGCGGCAAGGCTCACCGCCACGGGGGTGCCGCCGGCGACGGCCGAGCCCGCGCGCAGGGTCGTTCCGTCCGAGAGCGTGTGGGTGCCGGCCTCCACCGCGAGCCAGCCGAGCGTCGCCTGCGGGTGGGCGCCGTCGAGATAATCCCACTCGTCGATCTGCACCTCGAAGCCGGTCTCGGTGACGTCGCGCACCCGCACCGTGGCCGGGTCGCCGTCGCCGCCGGAGATTGGGCCGACGACGACCGAGGGGGCCGTGAGCGTCTCGGCGAAGGCGACTTTCGTCCAGGCGTTCGGGCCAGTCTGGGTGAGCGTCACGCGGCCGGCTTCGCCGACGGTCGCCGCGGGCGGCGCCTCGGGCAGGTCGATGGTGCCGTCGTCGAACTGCAGCGTCTCGATGCCCGAGAGCGTATCGGTGCCGTCGGCCCCGCTCACCGTGGCCGAGTCACGGGTGCCCGTCACCGTGTAGGCGGCCCGATTGCCCGAAAAGACGGCGACGTCGTCGCCCGCCCCGCCGGTCAGCGTATCGTTGCCCTCGGCGCCGGTCAGCGTGTCGTCGCCCGCGCCGCCCTGCAGGTGGTTGGCCGCCGAGTTGCCGCGGATCGCGTCGGCACCCGAGCCGCCGATGGCGTTCTCGATCACGGTGCCTTCGGCGATGGTCAGGTTGCCCCGGCTTCCGCCGATATCGGAGACGTGCGGCGCCGTCGCCCCGCGCTCCGATGCGCGCAGGTCGATCACCTGGTCGGCGTCGTAGCCGCTCAAGTCGAGCGTGTCGGTGCCGCCGCCGTCGACGATGGTCGACGCCGTGCGGTGGGCGTAGCTCGAGAAGTTCGCCCAGATGTCGCTGACATCCGACGTGATCGTCGTGTTGAAGCCCCAGGTCGTGTCGCCGGTGAAGGCGTTGTGCACACCGAAGGTGACGCCGCCGTGGCTCTGGGCGCCGTAGATGTCGTCGAGCGCCATCCAGTCGACGGCCATCGGCGTCTGCAGGAACTCGTAGTTGGCGTCGACCGTCGTGTTCTCGGTCTGCGCGAAATACGACATCATCGACGCCTGCCAGCTGTCGTTGGCAAAGGTCGCGTCGTCCGGATAGCCGGCGGAGCCATTGTAGTAGCCCTGGTGGCCGAGGCCGAGCGCGTGGCCGATCTCGTGCAGGATCGTCTGAAGGGTGTAGTCGTCGTAGGTCGAGGTGCCGCCCGACCACGACTCGGCGACGTTGATGTAGCTGCGGGTGATCATGCCCGGCTGGCCGGAATAGAACGAGTAGCCCGACGAGGCGTAGGCGCCCGAATCGTTGTCGCCGAAGAAGAAGTCGACGGTCGCGATGTCATCCGACGTCGTCTCTTCGAAGTCGATGCCGAGCGTCGCCTCGAACAGCTTGAACGCCTCGCGCACCAGTTCCTTTCGGGCCTCGGTGATGCCGTCGGTGTCGGACCGGTCGGCATGGCTGTAGCCCGACAGGTTGTAGAGCAGGACGCCAGAGTTGGGGTTGAGCCCGCTCGAGGTCAGGTTCCAGTGGAACGCGCGCCCGCCGCCCTCGACCCAGTAGCCCTCGCGCAGGTAGTCGGCAAGCTGGTCGAGCGTGCCGGTGGGCAGCGCCGACAGCGAGCGGTCGTCGATGACCGGCGGCGGGGCGTCGGGGTCGGGCTCGGGGCGCATGACGCAGGCGGCGCAGGCGCAGCCGGACTCGTGCACGACGGGGCGTTCGGGCGCGGAGGGATCGGAATCAATGGGCATGGCGACGGGAACTCGGGATACTCGTTGCGGAATGACACTCGGCTCCGCCCGTCCCCGGCGCGCGGGCGGCTGTTCGTGACCGTTGCGGCGAAAGGGGGCCGCCGCGATGGATGGACTGGTCGTGTGCCGGGGGAAGGTCGCCCGTCCTGGGCCGCCCTTCTGGGCCTCGGGCCGGAACCAAGCCCGCACATTCGGGCGCCGGCTGGGCATGTCATGGTCTATTCAGTGAGGGGTAAAGGCGATCTTTACGGGTCACCGCCCGGCGCCGGGCCGCGACGCCGGTTGCCGGATGCCGCCCCACCGTGCAGACCGGGGGCATGTCCGACGCCGCCGATCCCACCGTGATGCGCCATCGTCACCTCGAGCAGGTGGCGATGGCCGCGCTCGCCATCGGCCGGCTGCTGATGGAGACCGGCGCCAAGTCGTCGGTCGTGGCCACGGGCATGCGCAAGGCGGCCGCGGGGCTCGGCGCCCAGGAGCCGCATGTGCGGATCGGCTACGCCTCGCTGGCCCTGACCGTCTCGCACGGGGTCAACACGATCACGCGCATGGTGGGCGTGGGCCACCACCGCGTCGACATGCGCCTCAACCACGCGGTGCGAACGCTGTGCACCCGCATCGAGGCGGGCGGCATGACGCCCAGATCGGTGGCGGAAGAGACCCGGGCGCTCGCCGGCCGCGTGCCGCGCCACCGCAGGATCGTCGCCGCGCTGGCGGCCGGCATCGCCTGCGCGGCCTTCGGGCGGCTGCTCGGCACCGACTGGGCCTCTGTCGCGCCGATCCTCGCGTCGAGCGCCGCGGCGCAGGGCGTGCGGATGGCGCTCGCCGCCCGCGGGACCAACATGTTCGTGCTGATCGCGGCGGTGGCGCTGGTCGCCTCGCTGCTGGCCGGGCTCGGCGCCGCCTGGGCGGGCAGCGAGACGGCGGGAATCGCCATGACCGCCTCGGTGCTGCTGCTCGTTCCGGGCGTGCCCTCGATGAACGCGCAGACCGACATCATGGAGGGCTATCCGACGATGGGCAGCGCCCGCTTCGTCACGGTGGCGATGATCCTGATCTTCATCACCGTCGGCATGGGCGGCGCGCGGCTGATCCTGGGCCCGGGGGCGGGCGACGTGCTCGCGCCGCCCGCCTCGCTGCCGCACCAGGCGGCCTTCGGCGCGCTGGCGGCGGCCGGCTTCGGCGTGCTGTTCAACTTCGGCGCCCGCACGCTTTTGTGGGCGGCGGCCGCCGGCGCGGTGGCGCTCGCGGTGCGCACGCTGTGCCTCGACGCGGGCCTGCCGCTCGAGGCCGCGTCGTTCCTCGCCGCCGTCGCGGTGGCGCTGTGGGTCGAGGCGCTGGGCGCGCCGCCCCTGCGCGTCTCGCATGCGGGGCAGACGCTGGCGGTGGCGGGCTGCATCCCGATGGTGCCGGGGGGTGCGGCGGCGCAGGGCATCATCGGCCTGCTCGAGCTCTCCACCCTGCCGCCCGCCGAGGCGCCGGCGGCGCTGGTCGTTTCGGCCACTGCGGGCCTTCAGGTGATCTTCACGGTGGGCGCGCTGGGCGCCGGGCTGACGATGGTGCGCGCGGTCATGCCGCGGCGCGAATTCCCGTGAGCGCGGCCTCTCTCACGAATGCGGCATCGTGAATATTCTGCCCAAGTGCGGCCAAGTGACCGTTGCCGGCGCAGCGCGGCGCAACTAGGGTCCGCCCGACTTCCGGGCGTGCCCGCGCGCGAACCCTGTGGCCGGCCCGAGACGATTATCGCGAACAGGAGGCACCATGGCCGACGCCGCCGTCCCGCACGGGCACGACCACGAGGATCCCCGCGGGTTCTTCACCCGCTGGTTCATGTCCACCAACCACAAGGACATCGGCATCCTCTACCTGATCACCAGCGCCGTGGTCGGGTTCATCGCCGTCGCCTTCACCGTCTACATGCGCATGGAGCTGATGCAGCCCGGCGTGCAGTTCATGTGCATGGAAGGTGCGCGGATGCTGCCGACCGCGACCGAGAACTGCACGCCCAACGGCCACCTGTGGAACGTGCTGATCACCGCGCACGGCATCCTGATGATGTTCTTCGTGGTGATTCCGGCGCTCTTCGGCGGCTTCGGCAACTACTTCATGCCGCTGCAGATCGGCGCGCCCGACATGGCGTTCCCGCGCCTCAACAACCTGTCCTACTGGCTCTACGTCGCGGGCACGGGCCTCGCCGTCGCGTCGCTCTTCGCGCCGGGGGGCAACGGGCAGCTTGGCTCGGGCCTCGGCTGGGTGCTCTACCCGCCGCTCTCGACCTCGGAGGCCGGCTATTCGACCGACCTCGCCATCTTCGCGGTGCATGTCTCGGGCGCCTCGTCGATCCTCGGCGCGATCAACATCATCACCACCTTCCTCAACATGCGCGCGCCGGGCATGACCCTGCACAAGGTGCCGCTGTTCGCGTGGTCGGTGTTCATCACCGCGTGGCTGATCCTGCTGGCGCTGCCGGTGCTGGCGGGCGCGATCACGATGCTGCTGACCGACCGCAACTTCGGCACGACCTTCTTCGACCCGGCGGGCGGCGGCGACCCGGTGCTCTACCAGCACATCCTGTGGTTCTTCGGGCACCCGGAGGTCTACATCATCATCCTGCCCGGCTTCGGCATCATCAGCCACGTCATCGCCACGTTCTCGCGCAAGCCGATCTTCGGCTACCTGCCGATGGTCTACGCGATGGTCGCCATCGGCGTGCTCGGCTTCGTCGTCTGGGCGCACCACATGTACACGGTGGGCATGAGCGTCAGCCAGCAGGCCTACTTCATGCTGGCGACCATGGTCATCGCGGTGCCCACCGGCATCAAGGTATTCAGCTGGATCGCCACGATGTGGGGCGGCTCGGTCGAGTTCCGCACGCCGATGCTCTGGGCGTTCGGCTTTTTGTTCCTGTTCACCGTCGGCGGGGTAACGGGCGTCGTGCTCTCCCAGGCGGGGATCGACCGCGCCTACCACGACACCTACTACGTCGTGGCGCACTTCCACTACGTGATGAGCCTCGGCGCCGTCTTTGCCATCTTCGCCGGAATCTACTTCTACATCGGCAAGATGTCGGGGCGGCAATACCCCGAGTTCTGGGGCAAGGTGCACTTCTGGCTGATGTTCATCGGCTCGAACCTGACGTTCTTCCCCCAGCACTTCCTCGGCCGCCAGGGCATGCCGCGCCGCTACATCGACTACCCCGAGGCGTTCGCCTTCTGGAACTACGTCAGCTCGATCGGTGCGTTCATCGCCTTCGGCTCGTTCATCCTGTTCTTCGGGATCATGTACTACACGCTGACCCGTGGCGCCCGCGTGACCGAGGCGAACTACTGGAACGAGCATGCCGACACGCTGGAGTGGACGCTGCCCTCGCCCCCGCCCGAGCACACGTTCGAGACGCTGCCAAAGCAGTCGGACTGGGACAAGACGCACGCCCACTGAGGCCGTCATGCCCTACACATGGGACGAGATGCGCGACGCGGCCCCGGAGCATTCCGGGGCTGCCCATGCGGAAGCCCGGCCTGGCGACGCGGGGCCGCGTGCCCGCCTGCGCCTCTGGCCGCACCGCTCGATGACGAACCGGGGCTACGCGCTCTTCGTCGGTGCGACCTTCGCGCTGATCTGCGTGCCGATGCTGTCGGTGCTGGGCTCGCCGGTGATGTGGGCGATCCTGCCCTTCGCCATGGGCACGCTGGGCCTGACCATGTGGCTAATTCGCGTGAACGACCGGTCGCTCCTGCTCACCGAGGAGCTGACCCTGTGGGACGACCGCGTGGCGCTGGTGCGCCGCGAGCCGCGCCGCGCCGAGCGGCGGTGGGAGGCCAACCCCCACTGGGTGCGCGTCGCGCTCCAGGAAGAGGCCGGGCCGGTGCCGAACTACGTCACCCTCAAGGGCGGCGACCGCGAGGTGGAGATCGGTGCGTTCCTGTCGGCTGACGAGCGCGCGGCGCTCTACGACGACCTGACCCGCCGGCTCTCAAGCACGGGCCTCGGCGCCGGTCTCGGCGGGCCGGACACGCGGCCCTGAGCCGGCTTGCGCTTGCCGGCGCCGCGCCTCTGCCCTAGCGCTCCGGCATGGCCCAGGCCCCCGCGACACCCAGGACGAGGCGCGCGGCTCTCCGCGCCGCGGCCGCGCTGTCGCCGGCGCTGGCGCTGCGCCTCGGCCCGCAGCCCTCCGAGGTCGCCGCTCTCGCCGCGCGCGCCCGTGGCCTCGCGCCGCCCCCGTCGCCCGACGTGGTGTTCCTCCTCCCGCTCGTCGGGCGCCACCACGTGACCGACTGGGGCGCCGTCTCGGCCCGCCTCGCCCGCACGATCGAGAGCTTTCGCCGCCAGACCTCGCCCCGCTGGCGCGCCCTGATCTGCGGGCAGGACGCGCCCGAGGGTCTGCCGCGCGACGGGCGCGTGCGCTTTCTGCCGTTCGCCCGGCCGGTCGAGGGCAACGACAAGTGGGCCAAGCTCGCCGCACTCGCCCGCGCGCTGCCCGAGGCCGGCGTGATGCGGGGCTACGCGATGCCCTTCGACGCCGACGACCTGCTCGCGCCGCATGTCGTGCAGGAGATGACGGAGGGTCGGGCGCGTGGCGGCTACCTCGTCACCCGAGGCTACGTGCTCGACGCGGCCGAGGGGCTGTGGGCGGAGGCACGCCCGCAGAGCCTGACCGAGCCGGGGCAGAAGGCGTTCTGGAAGCTCTGCGGCTCCTGCGCCGCCTTCGGCTTCGACCTGCGGGGCGGCGACGACGACGCTGCACTGATCGGCGCCTTCACCGCCCACGAGCACCGGATGTTCCCGTATCTCGCGCGCCTCGCCGGCCGGCCCCTGCACCCCCTGGCGCGACCCTCGGCACTCTACATCGTCAACCACGGCGAGAACTTCGGCGCGCGGCGCGGGCGCACCGGCTTCAAGACACGGTTCGTGCGCCGCTTTCCCCTCTCGCCGGACGCGACCGCCCGCGCCCGCGCCGCCTTCGCCATCGCCTGAGGCTCAGCCCGCCAGCCGCGCCTTCACCCGCGGCCCGACCGCGCCGAAATCCATCTGCCCGGTATGGCGCGCCTTGAGCGCGGCCATCACCTTGCCCATGTCGCGCAGCCCCGCGGCGCCGGTCTCGGCGATCGCGGCGCCGATGGCGGCTTCGACCTCGCCCTCATCGAGCTGGCGGGGCAGGAACTCCTCGATCACGGCGATCTCGGCGCGTTCCTGCTCGGCGAGTTCGAGCCGCCCGCCCTCCTCGTAGGCGCTCGCGCTCTCCTGCCGCTGCTTGACCATCCTGGCGAGGATCTGCAGCACCTCGGCATCGCTTATCCCGCCCTGATCGCCTTCGCCCCGCCGGGCGATGTCGCGGTCCTTGATCGCGGCGTTTATCAGCCGGAGCGTCGAGAGGCGAACGGGCTCGCGCGCCCGCATCGCATCCTTCAGCGCCGCGGTCACCCGCGCCTTCATGTCCGTCATGGTCTCGTCCTCCGGGGATCTCGGGCTCCGGGGATCCCGGGCGCTCCTGCCCGCCCCTCGTGTCACCTGCACAGGTAGCGATGCCCCCCGGCGCCGGCAACTGCCGGGCCCGCGGGGCACCGGGCGCTCAGCGCGGATCGCCCTCCCCGCGCCCGGACGAGCCGGGCGGCGGCGCGGGGTCGGGGCCGCCGCCTTCGGGCGGGCCCACGTCGCGGGTGTCGCGGGCCGCGGTCTCGACCGAGCCCGCGATCCACGGCACGTCCTCGGCGTCGATGGGGGGGGTGACGTCGCGCGCGCCGGCAGGGTGGGCGCGGGCCTCTTCCATCTCGCGCTCGTAGGTGTCGGATTTCAGCTTGAAGAAGCGCATGGCCATCTCCTCGTACATCTCCTTCGACAGGAGCAGCGCGAGGACCGCGGCCGTGAGGAAGAACACGAAGTGAGAGTAGACGAAGACGCCCGCGATCAGGTGCATGACGATCAGCACGATCGCCGTGCCGCGCAGCACGAGCGACGGCCACTCCTCGGGCTTGATGCGTCTCATGGCGCCGGCCTCTCCTTGTCCGGGCCTCCGCCCGGTGCCATGCACGTTTCCCACCCACGAAGCTGGCGTTACCCGACCCGCCTGCGCAAGGGGCAAGGCAGGGCCAAAGCGCCGCAGGGCGGGGCTGTCTTGACCCCTTTCGCGCCCATCTCTAGGTGCGAGCGAGGCCGCGCCCGGCGCACGTGCCCAATTCCCGTGCCCGGCCCAAGGGAGACGATGCCATGCCCCAGCCCCGTCCCACCGCCTGCCTCGCCCTCGCCGACGGCACGCTCTTCTACGGGCGCGGCTTCGGTGCGACCGGCGAGCGACAGGCCGAGCTCTGCTTCAACACCGCGATGACCGGCTACCAGGAGATCATGACCGATCCCTCCTATGCCGGGCAGATCGTCACCTTCACCTTCCCCCATGTCGGCAATGTCGGCGTGAACCCCGAAGACGACGAGACGGCCGACCCCGTGGCCGAGGGCATGGTCGTCAAGTGGGATCCGACCGAGCCGTCGAACTGGCGCGCGGCCGAGCCCCTGTCCGACTGGCTGGCGCGGCGCGGACGCGTCGGCATCGGCGGGATCGACACGCGCCGGCTGACCCGCGCCATCCGCCAGCAGGGCGCGCCCCATGTCGCGCTCGCGCACGACCCGTCGGGCGCCTTCGACATCGAGGCGCTGGTGGCCGCGGCGCGCGCCTTTCCCGGCCTCGAGGGGCGCGATCTGGCCAGGGCTGTCACCTGCGCGCAATCCTACCGGTGGGACGAGATGCGCTGGGCCTGGCCCGAGGGCTACACGCGCCGCGAGGGGCCGGGGCACCGGGTGGTCGCTATCGACTACGGCGCCAAGCGCAACATCCTGCGCTGCCTCGCCTCGGCCGGCTGCGAGGTGACCGTGCTGCCCGCCACCGCCACCGCCGACGAGGTGCTCGCGCTTCAGCCCGACGGGTTGTTCCTGTCGAACGGCCCCGGCGACCCGGCGGCGACGGGCGCGTATGCCGTGCCGATGATCCGCCAGGTGATGGACCGCTCGGCGCTGCCGATCTTCGGGATCTGCCTCGGCCACCAGATGCTGGCGCTGTCCCTCGGCGCGCGGACGATCAAGATGAATCACGGCCACCACGGCGCCAACCACCCGGTCAAGCACATCGAGACCGGCAAGGTCGAGATCACGTCGATGAACCACGGCTTCACCGTCGACAGCCAGACGCTGCCCGCCGGTGTCCGCGAGACCCACGTCTCGCTCTTCGACGGCTCGAATTGCGGCATCCGGCTCGAGGATCGGCCCGTGTTCTCCGTCCAGTACCACCCCGAGGCGAGCCCCGGCCCCCAGGACAGCGCCTATCTGTTCCACCGCTTCGCCACGGCCATGGCCGGCACGCGCGGCTGACGCGCCGGCCACGCCCGCGGCCAGCGCGCCGCCCGCGTCTTGCGCTCGCCGACGCGCGGCGGCTAGCCTAGCGCGCCGCCAACAGGCGTGAAGCACACGGAGACCAAGGCCTTGCCCGTCGAGAAGACCCCGCAGAAAGACGCCTACGACATGATCCTCGAGGCGATCGACATCGGGGTCTACCGCCCCGGCGACCGCCTGGTCGAGAGCGAGCTGGCCGAGCGCTTCGGCGTCTCGCGCACGCCCGTCCGCGAGGCGCTGCAGCGGCTCGAGACACAGAGCCTGCTGGCGCGCGACGGGCGCTCGCTGATCGTCGCCTCGCTCGACCACAACCAGCTCGCCGAGCTCTACGTCGTGCGCTCCGAGCTCGAAGGGCTGGCGGCGCGGCTCGCCGCCCGGCACGCGGCCGCCGAAGAGATCGAGGTGCTCGAGCAGATGATCGAGGACGACCGGGCGCTGGTGGGCGACCCCTCGGCGCTGGCGCGGGCCAACCGGCGCTTTCACCGGCAGATCCACCTCGCCTCGCACAATCGCTACCTCGTGCAGCAGCTCGACCTCGTCTACCGCTCGATGGCGCTGATGGCGACGACCTCGCTCGCCGCGACCGGGCGGGGCGAAAAGGCGCTGGAAGAGCACGAGAAGATCGTCGCGGCGATCAAGGCGCGCGACGAGCAGGGCGCCTACGAGGCGCTCAAGTCGCACATCTCGATCGCCTTCGTGCAGCGGCTCAAGACAGACGGCGAGGGCGACGTCCGCTACTGACGCGCCCCGGGCCGCCTCACTCCGCGGCCGCCGGCACGACGCCCACCGCCGACGCGCTGCCGGCCCGAGCGGGGGCCCGAGGGGTCGGTTCCCCGCTGTCCTGGAGCGCAGTCTCCTCCTCGCCGTGCAGCCCGTGCTCGGTCTTGTCCCACCAGAAGGGCCGCGAGATCAGCTCCCACAGGCCCTTGTAGGCGGCGAGCGTGGCGAGCGGGAAATAGGCCTGCATCGTCGGAATCCACCACCACAGCCAGCGCCGCTCGCGCGCGCGGTTGGCAATGAGCGTCAGCGCGAGCGAGATCGCCTCGGTGCCCGCGAAGAGGGCGAGGCAGGCCCAGCCCAGCAGCGGCGGCACCTGCCCCGCGAGCGGGTGGATCGCGCCGAGCGAGAGCAGCCAGAAGCTGAGCATCACCGGCGTCAGCACGAACTGTACCAGCGTGCCCACGAAGAGCGCGTTGAACCCGAGAAAGCCCCTCGGCCCCATCTCCTGCCACAGTCGCACGGGCCGGCGCATGTGCACCGCCCAGGTGATGGCGTATCCCTTCAGCCAGCGCGAGCGTTGCCGCACCCAGGGCATCAGGCGGCACGTCGCCTCCTCGCGCGTGGTGGTCTGCACGATCTCGGTGCGAAAGCCCGCGCGGTAGAGCCGTATGCCCAGGTCGGCATCCTCGGTGACGTTGTGCGCATCCCAGCCGCCCAGCGTCTCGAGCGCGGCGCGGCGGAAGAACAGCGTCGTGCCCCCGAGCGGGATCGGCAGGTCGAGGCCCTGAAGCCCCGGCAGGAAGCCGCGGAACCAGGTGCCGTATTCCAGCGTGAAGCAGCGCGACAGCCAGTTGGTGCGGGCGTTGTAGAAGTCGAGCGCGCCCTGCAGGCAGGCGACGTGCGGCGCGGCGCGGGCAAAGCCGGCGGCGACGACGTGGAGCTGGTCGGGGTCGGGCGCGTCCTCGGCGTCCCATATCCCGACGATCTCGCCGCGGGCGAAGCCGAGGCCGTAGTTCAGCGCGCGCGGCTTGGTCATCACCGTTCCGGGCGGCACCGTCACCCAGCGCATGTGGCGCGGCAGGCGGGTGACCGCGAGCGCGGCGCGGGTGACGTGGTCGCCCTCCTCGACGAGCAGCACGATGTCGGTCAGCTCGCGCGGGTAGCGCAGCCGCTCGAGGCGGGGGATCAGCGCGTCGGCGATGCCCGCCTCCTCGAACAGCGCGACGAGCATCGAGATGCGCGGCAGGCGCGGCTCGACCGCCGCCGAGGGCTCGACGAGCGTCGACGCGGTTGCCTCCCCGCTCTGCGCCGCGCGAACCGCCCGCCGTTCGGCCCGCACCTGGCGGACGAGCTCGCCCAGCGCGAAGCCCTTGAGCGCGGCGGTGGCCGCGAGCGTCGCCATCACCACGGCGGTCAACGCCCATAGCGTGGTGATGGGTGTCGCGACCGCCGCCGCGGCGAGGGCGAGCAGAGCCGCAAGGGTGAGGGCGGCGGTGTTTCGCCCCTTCCAGTCGCGGCACGAGAGGCGGGCCGGCGTGCGGGCCTCGGCCGCCTCGGCCAGCGCGCCGCCCCGCAGCCGCCGGATCGCGTCGCCGACCGCGCGCTCGGCCACGAGGGCGGCGACCACCGGCCCCAGCGCGGCCTCGACCTCGCTCCGGCAGGCGTGGAACGTCTCGGGCCGCGCGGTGGCGACGAGGGTGACGCTGCCCACCCGCCGCACCGGCACCACGCCGAGGGCGAGGCACCGCTCGGCGCCGACCCGGTCGACCAGCCGCGGATCGGGGTGGATGGTCTCGAGGTCGAGCGGTTCGGCCCGCCACTGTTCGGCCAGTGCATCGCGCACCGCCTCTTCCGAGGCAAAGCGGTGCGCCACGAGGATCTCGCCGAGGCGCGAGTCCTCGCGGGTCTGCAGGGCGAGGGCGCGCACGAGGTGGCCGGGCGCGAGAGCGCCACGGCGCAGCAGCCGCTCGCCCAAGGGCAGGCCCCGTCGGCCCGGCGCGGCGGCGGGCAGGGAGGGCGGAAGCGCGACCGGCGCCGGCGCGGTGAGCGGCGGATGGGCGGGCGCCGCAGCGGCCTCGCGCGGCGGCGCCCGCAGCACCATCGTGCGGGCGGCGGCGTCGTCCTTCGCCAGCCCGAGGTGCAGGCGCGGCGTGCCGAGGGTCGGCTGGGGTGCGGCGAGGTCGTCCTCGGTCAGCAGCCTCAGATGAGGTGCCGCGCCGTGGCGGCCCCTGCGCGAGGGGTTCTCGCCCGTGGCGGGGGGGCCATGATGATCGACGACAAGACTCACCGGGGGCCTCCTCCTGCGGCTCTGGCCAGCGAGCGCGGCCGGCGCGGCGCCATCGCGGCGCACGCCCCCCGGCACCGCGCCCCGCGGGCATGCGCCCCGCGGCACGCCCGTGCCTCTTCGTGACTCGTTAAGGTTAATGTGACGTTAATTCGGCACGCGCCCGCTTCTCCGCACGGTCTGCCGGCCGGCGGCGCGCGCTCAGGCCGCGACGGTCGCCGGGCGCAGCCCGAGGATGCGGCGGGCCTCGGCCGGGCCTGCCACGGGCCGCTCGTGGCGCGCGCAGAGATCGACCACGCGCCGCACCAGCGCCGCGTTCGACGGCGCGAGCCGGTCTCGGTCGAGGCGCACGTTGTCCTCCAGCCCCGTCCGGCAATGCCCGCCGGCTGCGACGCACCACGCATTCACCTCGACCTGGTGGCGCCCGATGCCTGCCGCGCACCACTCCGCCCCCGGCGCAATCCGCGCCAGCGTCTCGACGAAGAAGTCGAACGACGGACGGTCGGCCGGCATCGCGTTCTTCACCCCCATGACGAACTGCACGTAGAGCGGTGCCGCGAGCCGCCCGTCGCGCGCCATCTTCGCCGCCTGAAAGATGTGGGAGAGGTCGAACGCCTCGATCTCGGGCTTGACGTCGTGCCTGCGCATCTCGGCCGCGAGCCAGTCCACCAGCTCGGGCGGGTTCTCGTAGACACGGGTGGGGAAGTTGTTGGAGCCGACCGCGAGCGAGGCCATGTCGGGCCGCAGCGACAGCATCCCCCCGCGCTCGGCGCCCACGCCGGAGCGTCCGCCGGTCGAGAACTGCACGATCATGCCGGGGCAGTGCCGCGCGAGCCCCTCCTTGAGCCGGCCGAAGCGTCCGGGATCGGAGGTCGGCGTCTGGTCGTCCAGCCGGACGTGGCAATGGGCGATGGCGGCGCCGGCCTCGAACGCTTCGTGGGCGCTCTCCACCTGTTCGGCCACGGTGATCGGGACGGCCGGATTGTCCTCCTTGCGGGGGACCGACCCGGTCAGCGCGACGCAGATGATGCAGGGCTTGGTCATGGGCGGGCCTCCTCCCTCCGCTGCGCGGCGGCCTACCGCCCCCGCCGCGCGAGGGAAAGGCTGCCGCAACGACAGCACGGGCGCCGCGCGGGTCTCAGCCGAGCCGCTTCTCGAAATACACGCGCCTGAAGCCGTCCTCGACGCGCCGCCCGGTCTCGATGTAGCCGAGACGCGGATAGAGCGCGAGGTTCTCCACCATCGCCTCGTTGGTGTAGAGGCGCACCGCGCCGAGGCCGGCCGCGCGTGCCGCCTGCTCGCAATGCCCGATCAGCGCGCGCCCGCGGCCCTGCCCCGCGGCATCGGGCAAGACCGCCACGCTCTCGAGCAGCATCGCGTCGTCCTGCGGGTAGAAGGCGACGAAGCCCTCGACGGTGCCGTCGCGGCCGCTCGCGACATGCACCGCGCCGGCGGCGATCAACCCGGCAAAGTCGGCGTCCATCGGCGCCGGGCGGCGCCCCATCCGGGGCACGTAGCGGGCATGGGCCGCCTCGGCGCAGGCGCGCAGCGCCGCCTCGTCGTCCGCCTGCGCCGGCCTGATCCTCACCGCCTCTCGCCTCTCGCCTCTCGCCTCTCTCTTGCGCCGGGGCCCGCGCGGCCCTAGCCTCTCGCGCATGGTCGCGGTGCACTTCGCCCATGTCGAGACCTGGGTCTTCGATCTGGATAACACGCTCTACCCGCCCGAGGCGCGCCTGTTCGACCAGATCGAGCGGAAGATGACGGCGTGGGTGGCCGCCGCGCTCGACCTGACCGAGGCCGAGGCCGACCGGCTGCGCCACGCCTACTGGCAGAGCCACGGCACCACGCTCGCCGGCCTGATGGAGGTGCACGGGATCGACCCGGCCGGCTACCTGACCGACGTGCACGACATCTCGTTCGACGGCCTCGCCCCCGACCCTGCGCTCGACTCCGCCATCGCCCGGCTGCCGGGGCGGCGCATCGTCTACACCAACGGCACCGCGGCCTATGCCGAGCGGGTGCTCGATGCGCTCGGCCTGTCGCGCCTCTTCGATGCGCTCTACGGGGTGGAAGAGGCGGGCTTGCAGCCCAAGCCGCGCGCCGAAGCCTACGCTGCCGTCTTCGCCGCCGACGGCCTTTCGCCCGACCGGGCCGCCATGTTCGAGGACGATCCGCGCAACCTTGCCGTGCCGCACGGCCTCGGAATGCGCACCGTCCACGTCGCGCCCGCCCCCCACCAGGCGCCGCACATCCACCACCACACCGACGACCTTGCCGCATTCCTCGCGCGCGCGACCTCGGCTAAGGCCGGGTGTGAGCGAGGATAGGAGGGACCATGGCCAACCGTAACCAAACCACGCCCGACGACCGTCCGGACACCGGAGATCGCGGGTGGCGCGGTCTTGCGCGCGACCCGGGCGAACGCGAGATCTGGCTGGGCCTCCTCGCGCTCGTCGTGCTGCTGGCGGGCGTGACGGCTCTCTGGGGGCTGCCGGCGCTGCTCGTGACCTTCGTCGCGCTCACCCTCGTGATCATGGTCGTGCTGGTCATCATCTCGGTCGGGAGCTAGCTCTCCTGCAGAGGCAACGGAGGGCAGACATGGCGCGCACCGAGACCGACGTCTTCATCGCCGGGGGGGGCATCGCCGGCCTGTCGGCCGCGCTCGCCTTCGGTCGGGCGGGCTTTCGGGTGGTGCTGGCCTCGCCCGCGCCGCCGGTGACAGAGGAACGGCGCGACGGCTCCGACCTGCGCTCGACCGCCTTCCTGCAGCCCGCAAAGGAACTGTATGAAGAGATCGGGCTCTGGTCGGCGCTCGGCCCCGACGCGGTGCCGCTCGAGGGGCTGCGCATCGTCGACAGCGCCGGCTGGCCGCCCGAGATGCGCGACAGCCGCGAGTTCCGTGCCAGCGATCTCGGCCTCGACTGCTTCGGCTGGAACCTCATCAACTGGCGCGTCTCGAAGGCGCTGATGGAGGTGCTGGCCGGCGAGCCCGCGGTCGATCTGCGCCTCGATACCCGCTTCGCCTCGATGGTCACGCGGGAGAGCGGCGCGCTGGTGCGGCTGGCCTCGGGCGACAGCGTGGCGGCGAAGCTGGTGATCGCCGCCGACGGGCGCGATTCGGCGGTGCGGCAGGCGGCGGGCATCGGGGTCGACGTCACCCGCTACGGGCAGAAGGCGCTGGCCTTCACCGTCACCCACCCGGTGCCGCACCAGAACGTGTCGACCGAGATCTACAACGAGGGCGGCCCGTTCACCATGGTGCCCCTGCCGGATGTCGAGGGGCGCCCCGCCTCGGCCATCGTCTGGATGAACCCGGGCGCACGGGCGCTGGAGCTGGCGTCGATGGATCAGGAGGCGTTCGACGCCCTGATGTCGGCGCGCTCATGCCATCACCTGGGGCCGCTCACGCTGGCCTCGGAGCGGCGTGTCTGGCCGATCGTGTCGCAGCGGGCCGAGCGGCTGGTGGCCGAGCGCACGGCCATCCTCGCCGAGGCGGCGCACGTGGTGCCGCCGATCGGGGCGCAGGGGCTGAACACCTCGCTCAACGACGTGATCGCGCTGCGCGACCTTGCGGCGCAGGAGCCCGCGCGCCTCGGCGCCCCCGACATGCTGGCGACGTTCGCGCGCACGCGCGGCCCCGACATCCGGGCCCGCGTGGCGGCGATCAACCTCTTCAACCGCGTCACCCGCTCGGGCGAGCCCGTGCTGCAGGCGCTGCGGCTGGCGGGCCTGCGCACCGTCTACGACCTGCGGCCCCTGCGGCAGGCGGTGATGCGGGCGGGCATGGCGCGCTGATGCGGCGAGGGTCTGCCGGGCGGCGCGGGGGCGCCATGCGTATTTGGAACAGAAAGAAGCCTGAGGCTCAGCGCTGGCGAAACCGGGCGAGCAGGGCGCGCTGCGCGACAGGGCGCGCGACTGGGCGAGCGCGATCCCGGCGAGGATCAGGCCGAGCCCCGCATAGAGGCCCGCGTCGGGCGTCTCGCCCATCAGCGCGATGCCGAAGATCACCGAAAAGACCGGCACGATGTAGTTCGTGAGGCTCATGAAGAGCGAGCCGGCCGTGACGATGATCTGAACGCGCATCGCCGCGGCGACGGCCGTGGGCAGCAGCGCGGTGAACAGCAGCGCCGCGGTGGGGCCTGCGGGCCAGTGCGCAGGCCAGCCCTCGACCGCCAGCATCAAGGGCGTCAGCACGACCGAGCCGGCCACGAGCGTGCCGGCGGCGAAGCCCACGGGCGGCATCGGTGGCGCCCGGCGCGTCACCACCATCGAGACGGCGTAGCAGAACGCCACGGCGATGCAGGCGAGCCGGCCCGCGAGGGCGGCATCGGCGCCCGAGGCCAGCGCGCCGGGCCCGATCAGCACGACGAGGCCGACAAAGCCGAGGCCCACGCCCGCGAGCCTGCGCGGCCCGATCCCCTCGTCGGGCGTGAAGATGGCCACGAGCGGCAGCACCAGCAGCGGCACCGCCCCCATGGCCACCCCGGCGAAGGCCGACGGCACGTGCTGCAACGCCCAGGCGAGCAGGCCGTAGGGCACGGCGACCATCGTGACGCCGAGCGTGGCGATGAAGCGCAGGCCGCGCGCCCCGCCCGCGCGCCAGAGCGCCCCCGGCCCCTGACCCAGGGCCGAGGCGATGGCGAGGAGCGCCAGCGCCCCGAAGACCGTGCGCAGGGCGGCGACACTCATCGGATCGAACCCCCGGAGCGACAGCGCGATGCCCATGAAGGCGGCGCCCCAGATCACGCCAAGCGCGACGAGGAGCGCCCAGTTGAGCGCCCCCGGATGGTCGGGCGAGGGGGGATGCGCCGTCTCTGTCGCCATGCTGCCTTCAATGCCAGCACCTGCGGCGACGTCCAGCCCGAAACGTGGGCAGGACGCGAGGCGCCGGGGCCGGGCCCCGGCGCCGGGACGTCAGTTCTTCGAGCGATCGACCATGCGGCCCGCGGTGATCCACGGCATCATCTCGCGCAGCTTCGCGCCCACTTCCTCGATCTGGTGTGCGTCGTTGTTGCGCCGGATCGCCTTGAAGCTGGGCTGGCCGACGCTGCACTCCGCCATCCAGTCGCGCACGAAGCGGCCCTGCTGGATGTCGTCGAGCACCGCCTTCATCCGGGCCTTGGTCTCGTCGTAGGGCAGGATGCGCGGGCCGCTGACGTATTCGCCATACTCGGCCGTGTTCGAGATCGAGTAGTTCATGTTGGCGATGCCGCCCTCGTAGATGAGATCCACGATCAGCTTCACCTCGTGGAGGCACTCGAAATAGGCCATCTCGGGGGCGTAGCCCGCCTCGACAAGCGTCTCGAAGCCCATGCGGATCAGCTCCACCAGTCCGCCGCAGAGCACCGCCTGCTCGCCGAAGAGGTCGGTCTCGCATTCCTCGCGGAAGGACGTCTCGATGATCCCCGAGCGCCCGCCGCCGATGGCCGAACAGTATGACAGGCCGATCTCGAGCGCGCGGCCGGAGGCGTCGTTGTCGACCGCCACGAGGCAGGGGACGCCGCCGCCCTTGAGGTATTCGCCGCGCACCGTGTGGCCCGGCCCCTTGGGCGCCATCATCAACACGTCGACACCGGGCTTCGCCTCGATGAGCCCGAAATGCACATTGAGCCCGTGGGCAAAGGCGATGGCCGCGCCTTCCCGCAGATTGTCATGCACATAGGTCCGATAGGTCTCGGCCTGCAGTTCGTCGGGCATGGTGAACATCATCAGGTCGCACCACGCCGCGGCCTCGGCGATCCCCATGACCTGCAGCCCCTCGGCCTCGGCCTTCTTCGCCGAGGCCGAGCCCTCGCGCAGGGCGACGGCGAGGTTCCTGGCCCCCGAATCGCGCAGGTTCAGCGCATGGGCGTGGCCCTGGCTGCCATAGCCGAGGATCGCCACCTTCTTGTCCTTGATCAGATTGATGTCGCAGTCGCGGTCGTAATAGACGCGCATGTCCCTCTCCCTCGCGGTGCTGTCGTGACGGGCGGAGCATAGGCGCAGGGGCGCGAGAGCGATTGCATTCCTTGCACGAATGAAGAAAGATGAACCATCTTCATTCGTGGATTGCCAGAATCTGCAAGGATCATGCTCGACGATCTCGACCGCCGATTGCTCCGCCATCTCCAGGCGGAGCCCACGATGAAGACGCCCGCGCTGGCCGAGGCGGCGGGCTGCACGCCCACCGCGGCCTGGCGACGGCTGGAGCGGCTGCGCGCGCGCGGCATTCTCAAGGGGCAGGAGGCGGTGATCGACTGGGGCGCGCTCGGATGGGCCGTGCAGGTCTCTCTCCGCTTCACGCTCGACAAGACGGCGGGCGGCGCCTTC
>LJNT01000080.1:33818-42072 GCA_001314685.1 Rhodobacteraceae bacterium HLUCCA09 | reverse complement strand
CCCTCGGCGGCGACCTTCGAGGCCAGCGCCAGCGCCTCGCGCGGCAGGAACCCGCCGGGCTCGGGCCAGCCGGTGCCGGGCACGAAGCCGCAATCGATCGAATCGACGTCGAACGACATGTAGACCATGTCGGCCCCGTCCCAGGCCATTTCCAGCGCCATCTCGGCGGTGCGGTCGATGCCCATCCTTTCCATGTCCGACATGGTGATGATGTTGGTCTCGCGCTCTCGCGCGACCTTCACCGCCTCGCGGGGCACCTGCCAGCCGCCGATGCCGACCTGCACGAGGTTCTTCGCCGGCACGTTGGGCAGGTTGGTGGAGTGGAACCACGGCGTGGTGTGCATCCGCTCGTCGAGATCCTTCTCCTGGATGTCGGCGTGCCGGTCGAAATGCACGATGCCGATGGTCTTCGAGGTGCACTCGGCGATCCCCCGCACGCAGGGAAAGCCGATGGAATGGTCGCCGCCGATGATGATGGGCAGCGAGCCGGACGAGAAGACGTGGCTGACGGCCCGGCTGATCTGGTCGAACGTCTTCTCGATGTTGCCGGGGATGGTGAAGATGTCGCCCGCGTCGCAGAGGGACATCTGTTCGCGCAGATCGACCCCGATCTCGTAGTTGTAGGGGGTGTAGAGCGCGCTGATCTTGCGCACCCCCTGCGGGCCGAACCGCGTGCCGGGGCGGTAGGTGGTGCCGCCGTCGAAGGGGGCGCCGAGCACGGTCGCGTCGTAGAGCCCGACCTCGGAGACATCCTCGGCGTAGGGCGCCTTGAGGAAGGTATTGATGCCCGCGTAATGCGGCAGCTCGCCCCGCGCGAAGGTGGGGATCGAGCGGTCCTCGATCGAGTCAGCCGCCGTCAGGCCCATCTTCAGCGCCCAGCGCTTTTCCTTCTCCCACTCGGCGCCCGGAATCTCCGCCTCGGCCCGCGCCGCCTTCCAGCCCTGCAGCTTCGACAGGTCGGGGTGGTGGTGGCGGCGGCCGGGCGCGCGGCGGTCGGCCGGGTGGTGCGAGCGGCTGCGCTCAGGCGGGCTGAAGTACATGCGTCTCCTCCGTCAGACGGGTCGAGGGGATGGTCTGGAACGGGATACCCCCGTTCCGGGCGTCGAAATCGTAGGTGATGGTGGCGCCGTATGCACCCGGGTCGGTCGGGTCCCACCGAGGCTTGTCGAACACGATCACGCGGTCGCCCAGCTTGAACGCCTCCTCGAGATCGTGGCTGACCATGAACACCGTCATGCGGGTCTCGGCGCGCAGCTCGGCGAGGAAGTCGTGCATGGCGAGCCGCGTGCCGGGGTCCAGCGCCCCGAACGGCTCGTCGAGCAGCAGGATGCGGGGCCGGGCGGTCAGTGCCTGCGCGATGGCGAGCCGCTGCTGCATGCCCCCCGAGAGCTGGGCGGGCCACGCCTCGCCCATGTGCCCCAGCCCGATCCGCTCGAGCGTCTGCTGCGCGCGGTCGCGCGCCGCCCGCGCCGCGGCCCGCCCCAGCCGCCCCCAGCGGGCAGGAAACGCCTCGGCCGCGACCACGTTGTCGCGCACGGTCATGTGCGGAAAGACCGAGTAGCGCTGGAAGACGATGCCGCGCTCGCGCCCCGGCTCCTGCGCCGGCGGCTGCGCCTCGATGCGGATCTCTCCGCGCGAGGGGCGCTCCTCGGCCAGGAGCAGCCGCAGGAATGTGGACTTTCCGCAGCCCGAGGCGCCGACGATCGACACGAACTCCCCCTCGGGCACGTCGAGATTGACGCGCTCGAGGATCGGGCGGCCGCCGTAGCTCTGGAACAGGTCGCGCACGGTGACGAAGCTCATGCGTGTCTCCTGCCGCGGCGCGAGCGGCAGACGGGGAGGGGGGCCGTCTGCCCCCCACGCGCCTCCGGCGCGCCCCCCCGAGAGTATTTCGGCCAAGATGATGGGCTGGGCCGGGGGGCCACGGGGTGCGGGCCCGTCACAGCGTGCCCCCCGCCCAGGGGTAGAGGCGGCGCGACAGGGCGCGCAGGGCCCAATCGATCAGGAAGGCGAGCAGGGTGATCCAGGCGACGTAGGTCAGAATCACGTCCATCGCGAGGTAGCGGCGCACGAGAAAGATGCGGTAGCCGAGGCCGGCCTCGGACGCGATGGCCTCGGCCGCGATCAGGAAGAGCCAGGCCGGCCCGAGCGAGAGGCGCACCGACTGGACGAGGCGCGGCATGACCTGCGGCAGCGCCACGCGCAGGGCGATGACGAGGGACGAGGCGCCGAGCGTCTCGGCCTTGACCACCAGCTCGCGCGGGATGTCGAGCACGCGCTGGCTCATGTCGCGGATCAGGACCGGCGTGATGCCGAGCACGATCAGCGCAACCTTCGATGTCTCGCCGAGACCGAAGACGATGAACAATATCGGCAGGATGGCGAGCGGCGGGATCATCGAGACGACCGCGACGAAGGTGCCGAGGGCCGCGCGTGCATGGGGAAGCAACCCCACCGCAAGCCCGGCGAGGAGACCGGTCGCCGCGGCGATCGCCACGCCGGCGCCCAGCCGTGCAAGGCTGACCCATGTGTCATTCCACAGCAGGATTTCGCCCGTCCGCCGGTCGCCCTCAGTGAAGAGCCGCGCCGCCGTCTCGCCCAGCGTGGCGAGCGAGGGCAGCAGTCGGTCCGACGGGTTCGCCGCCAGCCGCATCTCGGAGGCGACGGTATAGGCGACGACCAGCGCAACGAAGGGCACCAGCGCGAGGAACACCGCCAGCGTACGCCCGGGTTTGCGGTTGATCAGGCGCATCGCCTGCCTCTCGACCGGTCGCGCCGATATCTCTGCCGGCTGCCGATCATCCCTGCCGCCACTGTCTTCATTGTGCCGAAAATATCCCGGGGGGAGTCTCCGCAAGGAGACGGGGGGCTGGCCCCCCGACCCCCTGCGCCGTCACGCGCGGCATCGGCCTCAGAGGGCCCCGTCGGCGGCCATCTGCATGTAGGTGGTGTCGTAGCGCAGCCGCACGTTGTTCGGGTCGCCGGTCACCGAGCCGTCGGGGTAGGCCACGCCCACGAAGTCGGCCGATGGCGCGCCTTCGCCGAGGATGCCCTTGTCGAACAGGAACGCGGCAACGGCGACCATCGTTTCCGGCAGCGCCGGGTCCGAGGTGAAGGCGACCGCATCGGCCGGGTCGTGGAACATCTCGGTCGAGGCAAGCTGCGCCTGGTAGCCCGCGAGGTCGGTGCCCGAGGCCTCGGCCATCGCGGTCAGCGCCTCCTCGTCGCCGGCGGCCATCAGGCCCATCACCTCGTACCACGCGCCCGCCAGCGCCTTGCCGAAATCGGGGTTGGCCGCGAGGGTCTCGGTGTTGACCCACATGATGTCGATGATCTCTCCGGGGATGTCGGAGCTGTCGTAGAGCTTCGTCGCGCCCGGCTGCTCGAGGATGGCCGAGACGAGCGGGTTCCACGTCACCACCGCCTGCACGTCGTCGGTCTGGTAGGCGGCGATCATGTCGGCGTCGGAGGTGTTCACCACGCCGTCCAGGTCGCGCTCCGAGAGCCCCACCGAATCCAGCGCGCGGGCCAGCAGGTAGTGCGACACCGACAACTCAACGAGGTGGACGGGCTTACCGGCGAGGTCTTCGAGGCCGCCCTCGCCCTTGCGGATGATCGCGTCGTTGCCGTTGGAGTAGTCGCCCACGATAAGCGCGGTGGTATCGACGCCCGAGCCCGCCGGGATCGACAGCGCGTCCATGTTGGTGGCGGAGACGCCGTCGAAGGCGCCGGCCGTGTACTGGTTGATCGACTCGACGTAATCGTTGATCTGCACGATCTCGACGTCGATGCCGTATTTCTCGGCCCACGTGTCCATGATGCCGGAGTCTTCCAGGTAGCCCCACGGCATCCAGCCCACATAGATCGACCAGGCCACGCGGAACTCGGTCTTTTCCTGCGCGGCGGCCGGGGCGGCCCCGAAACCGGCCCCGAGGCCGAGGCTGAGTGCGGCTGCCGCCGCGGCGGCCCGAAGGCGTGTCGTCGTCATGGCGTCCAGTTCCCTTGCCGCGTTCCGCCGGGATCGAGGTCTGTCCGGCGGCGGCGGAACGGGGGAGGCCGACCGGACCCTGCGCAGTGCTCTCCCGGGATTTTGCCCCGCCGTGTACCCGCGCGGATGTGGCCGCGCCGGCGGCGCCTCTCGGACCTGACCATGCGGCTCTGCCGCTGCGGAACCCTAGGCGCCCTGCTCTACCATCGTTGACGGCAGGGCACGCGCGGCGACAGGGCGGGCGCCGGCCGCGGCGGCCGCCGCCGGGGAGGCTGCACGGAATACGGGCAGATTCAGGCGGAATGCCCGCTCACCCGGCGCCGCGTGAGGCCGGGGCAGGGGTCAGCCCGCGATCTCGGGCTGCGCGCCCTGTTGTGGGCGCGCCCCCACATCCGCATCGGGCACCGCGCCGGGCCGCCGGCCCTTCAGGCGGGCGCTGCGCCACCGTGCGAGGGCGCGGCCCGGGGCCCCGGCCGAGCGCAGGACCTGCATCGGCCCCGGCCACGGGTCTGACCAGCGGAACATGACGTGGTAATCGGCGGTCACCGCCGCGCACAGGGCGGCCCACAGCGCGCCGGGCAGCTCGCGAGGGCGCATCGCGCCGGTCCTGAGCGACACGGCGATGCCGCGCAGGGCGCCGAAGCTCCAGGCATGGGTCAGGCCGCCGGGCGAGACCAGCTCGGCCTCTTGCCGGTCGGGGTGGGCGGCAAGATCGATCGCGAGGCGCACGAGGTCGAGACCATGCGCCTCGGGCACCGCGGTGTTGCCGTTGAACCGGGGGTTGAGCTCGAGAAAGCTCACCTCGCCGCGGGCGCGATCGACCATGAACTGGATCAGGCCGACGCCGTGATAGCCCAGATGCGCCAGCATCCGCTCGGTGTAGAGGCGGAGGTCGTCGGGCAGCGGCTCCGTCCGGCCGTGCACGTCGATGCCCGTGCCGTCGTGGCTGTTGGTCGCGAGGATGCGCGTCGCCACCATGCGAATCGGCCGCCCGCGCTGCGCCGCGAAGTCGACGTTGTAGCGCGGGCCGCGGACGAAGCGCTGCACGATCAGCCGGTCGTGCCCCTCGGGCCAGCAGGCGAGCGCGGCGTCGAAGGCAGTCGCGTCACGCACGATCAGCGCCTTGCGCCCGGCGATCGGCGCCTCCGACGAAAGCGGCCGCACGACCAGCGGAAAGCCGATGGCGCGCACCGCCGCGCGCAACTCCTCCAGCGTGGCGACGGTGCGCGCGGGGGCCGAGGGCACGCCGGCGCGGGCGGCGACCTCGAGCATGCCCACCTTGTCGAGGCAGGTGCGCACGATCTCGTCGTCGGGCGTGGCGTAAAGCCGGTCCTGCGGCAGCAGGTGCCGGTGATGGGCGAGGCCGAGCACGAAGGGCTCCCACAGCGGCACGACGATTTCGATATCGGGCCGGGCGCGCAGATGGCGGGCGAGCGCCTCGAAGCAGGCAGGGCCGTCGGGCGGCTCGGGGTTCTCCCACACCTCGTCGATGAAACGCGAGCTCTCCGAGACGCCGCCGCCGCCCCGCGCCATGGCCACCCGGTAGCCGAGCCCGGACAGGCGCCGCGCAAGCGCGATCGTGGGCCGGAAGTTGCCGAGGATCAGGACGGTGCCGCGGCGAGCGTCGGCATGGAGCGCAGGAGGCGGCGGGCGGCGGCGGGACAGGATCACGATCGGGCACTTTCGCTTGAACACCGGCGCGCCACTCTATGCACACAGAGGCCGGCGGGGCGATTCGAACGGTCTTTTCGTGCCCTGTCGTCGCCATTGGCGCGCGGGAGCGCCGCTTGTTTCCGCTGCGGCAACAGGTGGTGGGCCAGGCGACTGCGCGGGCGGGCCGCTTGACCTTTCGCGTGCAGGGGCGGAGAGGCCGGTCATGGAATGGGGGCTTCTCTGGGGCGCGCTCGGCTTCTTCGCGGGCGGAGTGCTGAAGGGCGCGGTCGGTGCCGGCGCGCCGCTGCTCGGCGTGCCCATCCTCGCGCTGATCTACGACGTGCCGCTGGCCGTCGCCGTCTTCACCCTGCCCAACCTGATCTCCAACGTCTGGCAGGCATGGACCTTTCGGCGCCACGACCCGGCCCCCCGCTTCTCGGCGACCTTCGCCGGGGCGGGCGCGGTGGGCGCGCTGGCGGGCAGCCTTCTGCTCGTCTCGCTGCCGGGCGAGGCGCTGATGGCGACGGTAGGAGCGCTCGTGCTGGTCTATATCGGCGTGCGGCTGGCGCGGCCCAGCTGGGCGCTGGCGCGCGCGACGGCGCATCGACTCGCCGCGCCGATGGGCCTCGTGGGGGGGCTTCTGCAGGGCGCGGGGGTACTGTCGGCACCGATCTCCCTCACGTTTCTCTCGGCGATGCGGCTTGAGCGGCTGGCCTTCATCGCCACCGTCTCGGTCTTCTTCACCGCGGTCTCGGCGGTGCAGATCCCCACGCTCTGGGCGCTGGGCGTGCTCACGCCCGAGCGGCTCGCGCTGTCGGCGCTGGCGGTGGTGCCGCTGTTCGCCGGCATTCCGGTGGGGCAGGCGCTCGCCCGCCGCATTTCGCGCGCCACGTTCGACCGCGTGATCCGCGTGATCCTCGCGGCCATTGCCCTGCGGCTGATCTGGGCGGCGGTGGCCTGAGCGCAGGGTGGCGGACTGCCGCTCGGGAACCCGGCGTTAACGGTAATGGGGCCAGTCTGCGCGGGCACGGCAGGCGCATCGGCGCCCCTGCCCCACGCCTGACCTGAGGAGCCCTTCACCATGTTCGTACGACTGACGTGCCCCGCGCGCGCGGGCGCAGCCGCCATCGTCCTGTCCGTCCTGACCGTTGCGGTCGCCCCGGTGCCGGCCGCCGCGCGCGACCTGGTCTACGGCTCGTGGCTGCCACAGGCCGAATATACCAATCGCGTCGCCCTGCCCCGCGCCTTCGACGAGATCGCTGCAGAGTCGGATGTGCGCTGGCGGCTGGTGCCAGGCGGCCAGCTCGTCGGCCCCGTCGACACGTGGGACGCGCTCGAATCGGGCCTCGTGCAGGGCGGCATGGGCATTCCCAGTTACGTGCCCTCGGTCGTGCCCACGCTCAACGTGCTCTACCAGACCGTCCTGCCGGGGGAGGAGACGCTCGCCGCCACCGGCGCCGCGCTGCAGACGATGCTGGTCGACTGCCCCGCCTGCCTCGACGAACTGCGCGGCCTCAACATCGTGCCGGTCGCGGGGTGGGCCACGGCGCCCTACAACCTGGGCTGCACGCAGCCAGTCGAGACGGTCGGCGACCTTGCCGGCCTGCGCGTGCGCGCCGTGGGCGGCAACGTGCGCCTGATGGAGGCGGCGGGTGCCGTGCCCGTGGCCGCGACGCTGGTCGAGGCGGTGACGCTGTTGCAGACCGGCGGCATCGACTGCGTGTTCGGCGTGGCCAACTGGTATCGCTCTTTCGGCTATGCCGATTTCCTGACCCACCACACCGCCTACCCGATGGGCATGACCGGCCCCGCCACCGGCTGGCTGATGAACCGCGACGCCTGGCTCTCGCTGACCGACGAGGACCGCGCGCTGCACCTGCGCAAGGGCGCGCAGGTCTCGGCCGAGCAGGCGCTGGGCCAGTTCACGCGCGAGGCGCACGAGACGCTCGGCTGGGCCGAGACCGAGCACGGCATGCAGGTGGTCGCCGCCGCCGATCCTGCGGCCTTCGCCGCGCTGATGGAGGGTTTCGTCGCGGCGCAGGACGATGCCGTGATCGAGGCGGCCGAGGCGCGTGGCGTCGAGGCGCCGGGCGAGATCATCGCGACCTACCGCGCCAATTTCGACGAGTGGAAGGCTCTGACCGACAGGGTGGAGACGGTCGAGGAGCTGACCGCCCTCTACTGGGAGCGGATCTTCTCCCGCGTCGACCCTGGCGCGCTCTGAGCCGGGACGGAACCCGCGCCCATGCACCTGCCGCGCTTCGCCACGCATGCCGCCCTCTGGCTGGCCTGCCTCGCCGCCTTCGCCATGATGGCTCATGTCACGGCCGACGTGGCGGGGCGGGCCCTCTTTGGCCGGCCGCTGCCCGGCACGGCCGAGATCGTGACCACGTGGTACATGGTCGCCGTCGTCTGCCTTCCCTGGGCGTGGCTCGCGCAGACTGGCGGGCAGCTCCGCGCAGACGTGGTCGTGCGCCTCCTGCCCGCCGGCCCGCGCGCCTGGGTCGATATGGCGGTGCGGCTCATGGTGCTCGGGTATCTGGGGCTGATGGCCTGGCAGACGGGGCTGCACGCCCTGCGGCAGACGGAGCGGGGCGAGGTGCAGCAGGCGGG
>LJNT01000080.1:0-33811 GCA_001314685.1 Rhodobacteraceae bacterium HLUCCA09 | reverse complement strand
CCCTCTACCTGCCGGTCTGGCCCGCGCGATGGCTGCTGCCCGTCGCCGCCGGTCTGGCCGCGCTCTGGCTCTGCGTGGCGCTGGCCCGGCCCGCCCTGCGCCGGGCCCGCGGCTCGGCCACGGGCGAGGCGACCATCGCGCCGCAGACCGGGGCGCCGCGGCCATGACGACGGGTCTGATCGCGGTCGCCGCCATTGCCGCCCTGCTCGGCCTGCTCGCGGCGGGCATGCCCATCGGCGCGGCGCTCGGCATCGTCGCGCTTGCGGGCTTCGCGCATCTGGCCAGCGTCGATGCGGCGCTGTCGGTGCTGCGCGCCGTGCCCTTCCAGGTCGCCGCCAACTGGGAGCTGACGGCGATCCCGATGTTCCTGCTCATGGGCGCGCTCGTCACCCGCGCCGGCATGGCGACCGACATGTTCGACGCCGCGCGCCTCTGGCTCGTGCGAGTGCCGGGGGGCCTGGCCGTCTCGGCCAACCTTGCCGCGGCGGGCTTCGGCGCGGCCAGCGGATCGAGCCTGGCCGCCTCGGCCGCCATGACCCGCCTCGCCGTGCCCGAGATGCTGCGCCACGGCTACGACCGCGGCCTCGCCGCCGGAGTCGTCGCCTCGGCCGGCACGCTCGCCGCGCTGATCCCACCCTCGGTGATGTTCGTGCTCTACGGCGTGTTTGCCGAGGTTCCGATCTCCGCGCTGCTGATGGCGGGGCTGCTGCCAGGCCTTCTGACGGCCGCCGCCTACACCGCGATGATCGTGGTGCGCTGCCGGCTGAAGCCGGCCCTCGCCCCGACCCTGCCGCCGAATCCCCGCCACCGGCAGGAACGGCGGCGCGCGACCGCGCGCGTCTGGCCGCTCATCACGCTGATGGTCGGCGTGATCGCCGCGCTCTACGGCGGGGTCGTCACGCCCACCGAGGCGGGCGCGGCCGGCGCGGCGCTGGCGCTCGCGCTCGCGCTGGCGCAGCGGCGGCTGGGGTGGCGGGCGCTCGGCGACAGCCTGCGCGACGCGGTGACCACGACGGCGCAGATCTTCTTCGTCGCGGTGGGCGCGATCCTGTTCACCCGGTTCCTTGCGCTTTCTGGCATCGGCGCGGCGCTCGCCGACGCGGCGGGGCCCTGGGCCGACGACCCCCTCCTGCTGATCGCGGCGATGGCGGCGGTCTACCTCGTGCTCGGCATGTTCCTCGACCCGATCGGGATCATGCTGATCACCATCCCCGTCTTCGGCCCGCTCGCCGCCACCGCCGGGCTCGACCCGGTGTGGCTGGGCGTGCTGGTGGTCAAGTTCGTCGAGATCGGGCTGCTCACCCCGCCCGTCGGCTTCCAGGTCTACGTCGTCAGGGGCGCGGCGGGCGATGCGCTGCCGCTTGGCACGATCTTTCGCGGGTGCGGCTGGTTCCTCGCCTGCGAGGTTGTGATCGTCGCGCTGCTGATCGCCTTTCCGCCGATCTCGCTCGCGCTGCCCAACGCGCTGCTCTGAGGCGCCCGCACGACCACCCGCTTGCTCCCCGCGCCCGGCTGACCCACAAGGGCCTCGCGGCGACGGGGAGAACGAGCGATGCGGATCGAGGGATGCGGCGCGCTGGTCACGGGCGGGGCTTCGGGCCTCGGCGCGGCGGTGGCGCGGATGCTGGCGGACGCGGGTGCCCGCGTGACGGTGCTCGACCGCGACGGCGAGGGCGCCGGGCGCCTCGCGGCCGAGATCGGCGGCCGGGCCTCGGCGGGCGACGTGACCGCCGAGGCCGACGTGGCGCAGGCGCTCGACCGCGCGGCGGAGGGCGCAGAGCCCCCGCGCATCGTGGTCAACTGCGCGGGCATCGCGCCGCCCGTCAGGATCGTCGGCCGCGACGGGCCGCACCCGCTCGAGACGTTCCAGCAGGTGCTCGCCGTCAATCTCACCGGCACGTTCAACGTGATGCGCCTCGCCGCAGAGCGCATCCTCACGCTCGAGCCGCGCGAGGGCGGCGTTCGGGGCGCCATCGTCAACACCGCCTCGGTCGCCGCCTACGAGGGTCAGATCGGGCAGGCCGCCTATGCCGCCTCGAAGGGCGGCGTGGTGGCGATGACCCTGCCGGCCGCGCGCGAGTTCGCCCGCGCGGGCCTGCGCGTCAACGCCATCGCACCCGGCCTCTTTCGCACGCCGATGCTCGCCGGCCTGCCGGACGACGCCCAGGCGAGCCTCGGCGCACAGGTGCCCTTTCCCGCGCGCCTTGGCGAGCCGGAGGAGTTCGCCGCCGCCGTGCGCTTCTGCGTCGAGAGCGACTACCTGAACGGCGAGGTGATCCGCCTCGACGGCGCGCTGCGCATGCAGCCGCGCTGAGCGCCGCTCACCGCGCGGCTTCCGGCCCCAGCACGGCAAGCGCCTCGTAGGGGGCGAGCGTCACCTCCCCCGCCGATAGGTCGCGCACGCCGTGGGTGGCCACCAGCGCCTCGCCCGACACCCGCATCGGGGCGGGCAGCTCGACCATGCATGGCTCTTCCGAGAGGTTGGCGATCACCGCGAGCACCTCGGCCCCGAGCGACCTTGTATAGGCCATCACCTGCGCATTCCCCCGCAGGAAGGGCCGGTAGCGGCCGTGCACGACGATGGGCAGCTCCTTCCGCATGGCGATCAGGCGACGATAATGGGCGACCACGCCGCCCGGGTCGGCCCGGTCGGCGGCCACGTTCACCTCGGGCCAGCCTTGGGCGAGGCCGATCCACGGCGTGCCGCTGGTGAAGCCCGCATTCTCGCCCGCGTTCCACTGCATCGGCGTGCGGGAATTGTCACGGCTGAAGCGCGCCGCGCCCTCGAGGAACGCCCCGGGGCTCACCCCCTCGGCGATCTGCTCGGAATAGTGGCCGAGCGTCTCGAGGTCGCGATACTGGTCGATCCGGGTGAAGCCGGCATTGGTCATGCCGATCTCCTCGCCCTGGTAGACGAAGGGGGTGCCCTTCATCAGGTGCAGCACCGTGGCGAGCGCCTTGGCGCTGTCCTTCCGGTAGCGCTCCGAGCCGTAGCGCGAGACCTGCCGGGGCAGGTCGTGGTTGGAGAGGAACAGCGCGTTCCAGCCGTCGTCGGCCAGCGTTTCCTGCCAGTCGTCCATCACGCGCTTGAAGGCGACGAGATCGAAGGGCCTGGGCCGCCACTTGCCCAGCACCTCGTCCCACCCCTCCAGGATGTGGGTGAACTGGAACACCATGTCGAGCTCGCCCCGGTCGCGCCCGCAATAGAGCAGCGCGGTGTCGCGGCTGACCCCCCAGCTCTCGCCGATGGTCAGCAGGTCGCGGCCGGCCAGCACCTCGCGGTGCATCTCCTGCAGGTAGGCGTGCAGGCGCGGCCCCTCTTCGTAGATGCGGGCGTCGACGTCCTTACCGATGAGGCTGATCACGTCCATCCGGAAGCCCGCGATGCCCCGGCCGACCCACCAGCGCATCATGTCGTATATCTCGGCCCGGAGCGCGGGGGTGTCCCAGTTCAGGTCGACCTGCTCGGGGCTGAAATGGCAGTAGCAGTAGCGGCCGACTTCGGGCACCCACAGCCAGGCCGATCCGCCGAAGCAGGCGCGCTGGTCGTCGGGCGGGCCGCCGCCCGGCGCCGGGTCGCGCCAGATGAACCAGTCGTGCTCGGGCGCATCGCGGCTCGCACGGGCCGCGCGGAACCACGGATGCGCGGCCGAGCAATGGTTGACGACGAGGTCCATCACGATGCCGATACCGCGGGCGTGGGCCTGCGCCACCAGCCGGTCGAAATCGTCGAGCGTGCCGAACTCGGGGGCGATGTCGCGGTAATCGGAGATGTCGTAGCCGTTGTCGGCCATCGGCGAGGCATAGACCGGCGACAGCCATATGAACCCGATGCCGAGATCGGCGAGGTGGTCAAGCTTGCCGGTAATGCCGGGCACGTCGCCCATCCCGTCGCCGTCGCTGTCGGCGAAGCTGCGGGGATAGACCTGGTATCCGGTGGCCGTATGCCACCAGCGCGCGCCGGTCGCAGTCTGCATGATGGGCTCCTCGTCGAACCGGGGATAGGCGCGGGCAAAACGGAACACCAGGAACGCGGGTTCCCGCTGGCCACCGACCGCGCCGGGTGGCGCGGCCCTTTCTCGCGCCGCGGCCCGCACGCCATCTGCGCGACGGCTCACACGGGGCGTGGCGGCGCGGCGCTTTTCGTGCATTCTCGCGGCCGGGGGCTACGCGACGCAGGGCGCGACGCAGGGGCGCGGCGCGACGCGCGACCGACCGACACGGAGGGCCGAGGTGGACGCATCGCACAGGCAGCAGGGCACCGACCGCCGGTGGACCGCCTTCTACCCCGCCGGAGCCCGCACCGACATCGAGGGCACCGCCTACCGCACGATCGGGGATCTCGTCCGCTCGGTCTCGGCGACCTACGGGCGCGCGCCCGCCTTCACCGCCTGCCTGCCGAACGGCATGAACGGCACGCTCAGCTTCGCGCAGGTCGACGAGATGTCGGATGCCTTCGCAGTCTACCTGCGCGAGGTGGCGGGGCTGACGCAGGGCGACAGGGTGGCGATGCAGATGCCCAACGGGCTGGCGTTTCCGGTGGCGGCCTTCGGCATCCTCAAGGCGGGATGCGTGCTGGTCAACGTCAACCCTCTCTACACCGCCGAAGAGATGGCGCGGCAGTTCGAGGATGCCGAGCCGCGTGCCCTGGTCATCGTCGACATGTTCGCGGGAAAGATTCCGGCAGCGACGCGGGGCCACCCCATCCCGAACATCGTGGTGACGCAGGTAGCGGAGTTTCTGCCCGCTTTGCCGCGCGGCATCGTCGGGCTGGTGCAGCGCTGGTGGGATCGCAGCGTCGCGCCCGTGGAGGTGCCGCATATCCGCCTGCCTGATGCGCTGGACGCCGGACGCGCCCACCACCACCGCGATCACGTCGAGGTCGACGCCTATCACCAGGCGCTCGGCCCGGGCGACCTCGCCTGCCTGCAATACACCGGCGGCACGACGGGGGTGGCCAAGGGCGCCATGCTCAGCCATGGCAATCTCGTTGCCAACATGGAGCAGTCGCTCGAGATGATCCCGGCGCTGACGCGCGGCGAAGAGGTCGCGCTGACGGCGCTGCCGATGTACCACATCTTTGCCTTCACGGTGAATCTGCTGGCGATGTACTGGATCGGCGCGCGCAACGTGCTGATCCCCAGCCCTCGGCCGCTGTCGAACCTGCGCCGCGCCTTCGAGAACTACCCCGTGACGTGGATGAGCGGGGTGAACACGCTGTTCAACGGGCTGACGAACGAGACCTGGTTCCTCGACAGCCCGCCCCGCCACCTCCGTCTCGCGTCGGCCGGGGGCATGGCGCTTCAGACCGCCGTCGCCCGACGCTGGGAAGAGGTGACGGGCACGCCGCTGCTTCAGGGCTACGGCCTGACCGAGACCGCCCCGGTGCTCGCCTTCAACCCGCTCGGCAAGGCGCGCGACGGCTCGATCGGCGTGCCCGTGCCCTCGACGCTCATGGCCTGCCTCGACGACGACGGCCGCCCGGTGCCGCCCGGCGCGCGCGGCGAGATCGCGGCCAAGGGGCCGCAGGTGATGGCGGGCTACTGGAAGCGCCCGGACGAGACCGAAGCGGCGCTGCAGGGCGGGTGGTTCCGCACCGGCGATATCGGCGTGATGGATGACGACGGCTATTTCCACGTGGTCGACCGCAAGAAAGACATGGTCGTGGTGTCTGGCTTCAACGTCTACCCCAACGAGGTCGAGGAGTGCCTCGCCACCCATCCCGGCGTGCTGGAATCGGCGGTCGTCGGCGTGCCCGACGGGGCCACGGGCGAGGCGGTGCGCGCCTATGTCGTCGCGCGTGACCGGGGCCTGACCGAGCAGGACATCCGCGCCCATTGCCGCGCGCACCTGACCGCCTACAAGGTGCCGAGGCAGGTCGTCTTTCGCGACGAGCTGCCCAAGTCGACCGTCGGCAAGATCCTCCGCAAGGAGCTGCGGGCCGAGGCGCTGGGCGAGGCACTGGGCGAGGCACTGGGCGAGGCACCGGGCGAGGGCGCAGCCCTGCGCGAGGCCTGGTAACCGCATGGTCGGCGCGTTCGAACAGGCGCTGCTGGCCGCGATGATCTTCGTCATCATGCTGGGCATGGGGGCGTCGCTCACCCCGCGCGACTTCACCCTCGCGCTGCGGCGGCCCCAGGGCCTCGCCATCGGCGTGATCTCGCAATACGGCTTCATGCCGCTCATCGGCTTCGGGATGACGCTGGCGCTCGCCCTGCCGCCGCCCGTGGCGGTGGGCCTCCTGATCGTGTCGTGCATGCCGGGGGGAACGACCTCGAACATCTTCACCTATTTCTCGCGCGGCAACCTCGCGCTGTCGGTGCTGATGACCGTCACCTCGACCGTCGCGGGCGTGGTGCTGATACCGCTGGTGCTCCTGCTTTACGCCGCCGCGCTCGACCTCGAGATCCCGCGGGAAAACATCATCGCCACGCTCCTGATCCTGCTGGTGCCCGTGGCCATCGGCATGGGCCTGCGCCGCCTCAGCCCCAATGCCGGCGCGGTCACCGAGTTCTTCGGGTCGGCGCTGGCGCTGGTCTTCATCGCCTTCATCGCGCTGTCGTGGATCCCGCGCAACTGGCAGTTCCTGGTGACGACCGCGCCAGCGACATACGTCGCCGCGATCGGGCTCGGCGTGATCGGTATCGCCATAGGCTACGCCTTCGCCCGCGCGCTGCGGCTGCACCCGCGCAACGCCCGCACGGTAGCGCTCGAGACCGGAATCCAGAACGCGCCGCTGGCCATCGCGATCATCGCGCTGACCTTTCCGCCCGACGAGCAGCAGGCGATCCTCGCGGTGGGGGCGCTGTACTCGCTGTTCATGGTCGTCACCTCGACGGCGGTGACGATTCTCTTTCGCCGCGCCAACGCCGCCGCCGAGCAGAAGATGCCCGACAGCCTGCTCTAAACAGGCGGCACTCACTCCGCGCGGGGTGCGGTCTCGAAGAACCCGCCGGCGCGCAGCACCATCTCCGCGCGCTCAGGGATAACCGCGCTGAACCGGCCGGTGACCGCGATGCGCGTCGGCGTCTCCGTCCCCTCCCGCTCGAACGTGTCGCGCGTGCCCTCGCGCAGCCAGTACTCCACGGCGATCTCGGCGCCCGTTCCGGCGAGCCGCAGCGTGCCCCCCGCGCCAGCATCAGCCGCTCATGCTCCTCGGCGGTCGGGTCGAACCGCAGCGTCGTGTTTTCGAGGTGGATCGGGTCGGCGGCGAGATCGGCGACCGACCGGTCGAAGGCGTGCTCCTTCGACACCCTGCGGGCCTGGTCGATGAGTGGGCGGTAGAGGCGGGTGAAGTAGTAGTCTTCCTCGGTGTCGAACGGATCCCAGAGGACACTCCGGCCGCCGGCCTGCCGCGGGATGATCTGGTTCCGCGCGGCGACGAAGCGCGGAAACGCCTCCGGAAAGGTCAGGCCCTCGGGCATGATCGACCGGTCGTAGAGATAGCCCATGCCGGCATCGCGGTCGCGCAGCTTGCCCTCGCGCGACTCTGTCGGCACGCGAAAGCGGGCGAGGTATTCCACCCGATCCTGCGAGCCCGCCTGTTCGCCCACGTAGAGCAGGAACGGCGACTTGCCGTACCCGTAGGAAAAGCCCCGGGCATCTTCCGAATTGTCGTCGAAGGGCTTGTCGAGCCGCATCGCCCGCTTGCGTCCGGGGTCGGGACCGTAGCCCGCGCGGATGCCCCAGGCATCTCCCACCGCGGTCGCCATCGCCTCGTTCAGCCAGAGCACCTCGTCGTCGCCGTCGACCCGCGCGTGGAACAGTTCGTGCGCGATGAGTTGCCCGACCTGCGAATTGAACGCGCGCTCGTCGATGGTGAAGGCGATATCGCCGATCCTCTCGAGCGTCGCCGGATCCATCGTGGCGGGAATGCTCGCCATCGAGCCCTGCCCCTGCACGAAGACGCGCCCGGCGGACCGCGTCGGCAGCTCGAGCCGCGCGGTGCCGTCGATGGCGAAGTTCACGAAGCCCGCGGCGTCGGGCTCGGTCGTTCCGTCGAGGACGATCGGCTTGCGGCCGTCGAGCGTCTCGAGGTCGGAATCGGAAAAGCCCAGCTCGGTCAGCCAGGCATCGGCCGCTGCCGCGGCGTCGGCCATCGCGATGGCGTAGGCGCGCAGCGCGCGGTGCTCGAACCCGCCGAGCTGCTCCGAGACGCAGGGCCCCTCGATCACCCAGCGCGTGTCGCCGCGGGGCGGCCGCTGCTCGAACGTGTCGGGATCGAGCACGCTGATCTGCAACGTTATTCCGCCCGCCAGAGCGGCAGGCGCGGCCAGCATGGCGGCAAGAACGGCAAAGAGGCGGGCGACGGGCGATGTCATGGGGTGACAATACGCGCCAGGTCGGTCGATACGTGGGGCAAATGCCCTAGCCCGATGCCCTTGTCCCTCCGCGCCCGTGACCCCGCACAAGACCGAGACCGACATCGCCACCCTCGCCGCACAGCAGACCGCCCTGCTGACAAAGCGCCTCGACGACCCGGCGCGCGTGGCGATCTGGAGCGTGCTGGCCTGACACGTCCCGGTGCGAATTAGGGCACTCGCCTATTCTCTCACGTAACGAAATGCGACCCCCTGCATCGTGAATATCCCTGCAAGGAGTTGCCACGTGTCCAACGCGACGAAGCTCCGCCTGTCCGCCCTGTCGCTCGTCGTCGCCGGCCTGCCGATGGCCGCGGCGGCGGAGACGCCGCCGGTGCCCGGTGTGGTCGAGGGCACGATCGACGGCGCGCCGTTTTCGGTGCCGCTCGATTGCTCGGGCTGGGGCAACGAGATGCAGCGGATGGCCTACAGCGCGGGCGACGACCGGCGGAATGAGGATGTCAACGGCGATGGCTACGCCTTCGTCTTCAGCTACCTCGTGCCGGCCGACAACGCAGATGGCACGCTGATCGTCGGCGACCGCACTCTGGCGGTCAATTCGGGCTTCCGCCCCGGCCCCGATGCGCCAACCTGGGAGGTGGGCGAGAATACGGCGACCTTCAGTGGCCCCACCTTCGGGCAGGATGCGGCGCAGGTCGAGGTGACGGTGGATTGCGCCCCCCGCGAGGCGAGCGCTCGGGGCTTCACCGGCCGGGTCAGCGGCAGCATCGCCGGCACCGCCATCGACGGGCCGCTGGTCTGCGGCGGCCGGGACGGGCGCGACTCGATCGAGGCCCGCAGCGACGCGGGCGCGGCCGCCTCGGTCGGGCTGCCCGTGATCCGCGCGTCCGGGCAGGGCACCCTCGAGGCCGAGGCCGAGGCGGGGGGCGAGAGCAATCAGATCGTCTCGCGGCCGCTTGCCGGCACCGGGTCCGAGATCGGCCTCGACGGCGTGACCTTCAGCGAAGAATTGGCGTCGTCGGAAAGCGGGAAAAGCGATACCATGGATCCGACCGTCCCCTGCGCGGAGTGCCGAGCATGAGCCATCCCCGTCTCTTCCGTCTTTCCGTGGCCGCGACAGCCCTTGCCCTGCCCCTCGCCGCCGCGGCGCAGCAGGGCAGCACGACCCTTGTGCTCGACGGTTCGGGCTCGATGTGGGGGCAGATCGAGGGGGTGGCCAAGATCACCATCGCTCAGGAGGCGCTGCGCGGTCTGCTTGCCGAGTTGCCCGCGGAGCAGGCGCTGGGCCTTGTCGCCTATGGCCACCGCGAGCGCGGCCAGTGCGGCGATATCGAGACTCTGGTCGAGCCGGCCCCCGGCACGCGCGACCGGATCCTCGAGGCGCTGGACGGCATCTCGCCCAGGGGCAAGACGCCGCTCTCGGACGCGGTGCTGCATGCCGCCGAGGGGCTGAAATACACAGAGGAGCGGGCGACGGTCATCCTGATCTCCGACGGGATCGAGACCTGCGACGCCGATCCCTGCGGCGTCGGCCGCAGGCTGGAAGAGACCGGCATCGACTTCACGGCGCATGTCATCGGCTTCGATGTCGATAGCGAGGCGGCCGAGCAGCTCGAATGCCTCGCGGGGGCGACCGGCGGGCAGTTCCTGCTCGCCGAGGATGCCGGCGCCCTGTCGGACGCGCTGCAACAGGTGGCCGCAGCGCCGCCCGAGCCGGTCGCCGTGACCTTCCGCGCCGAGCTCGAGGGCTCGGGCGAGGCGCTGACGTCGGGCGTGATCTGGACGGTGGCGCCCGAGGGCGACGGAGGCCCGCTGATCGAGAACGACCTCACGCCCGGCCCGGTGCTCGAGCTCGACCCGGGCACCTACAATGCCGGCGCGCTCTGGACGGAGACCGAGGAATTCCGCGAGACGACCTTCCTTGTCGACACGGCGATGGACCCGTTCACGGTGACGGTCGCCTTCGCCGAGCCGCAGCCCGGCGCAACCATCGCCGCGCCCGAGACGGCCGTGGCCGGCTCGGAGATCGCGGTGGAGTGGACGGGGCCGGGCGAGGCACGCGACTATGTGTCGGTCCACGACCCCGCGCAAGACGGCTACATCGCCTTCGAATACGTCGAGGGCGGCTCGCCCACGGCGCTCGAGATGCCGATCATCCCGGGCCTCTACGAACTCCGCTACCATGACGCAGAGCGAGACGTGCTGGCGGTTGCCGAGATCGAGGTGACGCCGGTCGAGGTGTCGCTGTCGCCGCCCGCGGAGGGCGAGGTCGGCAGCACCGTGCCGATCGCGTGGACGGGGCCTGCCTATGGCGGCGACTACATCGCCGTGAGCGAGCCGGGCGAGAGCGGCTACATCAACTACGTTTACGCGCGCGACGGCAGCCCGGCCGAGTTGCGCATGCCGGGCACGCCGGGCGACTACGAGGTGCGCTACGTCGCCTCGCAGGGCAATTCCGTGCTGGCCCGCGCCGCGATCACGGTGACCGAGGCGACGGCAGGGATCGCGGCGCCGGAGCAGGCGATGGCGGGCAGCCAGGTCGCCGTCACGTGGAGCGGCCCGGGCAACCGCAGCGACTACATCACCGTGTCCGAGCCGGGCGCGGAATCGGGTCGATACACCGACTACGAATACGCCCGCTCGCCCGAGATCGGCCTGACGATGCCGGCCGAGCCGGGCGAGTACGAGCTGCGCTACATTCTCGGCGAGGGGCGGCAGACCCTCGTCTCGCGCCCGATCACCGTCACCGACGCCGTCGCCACGCTCGACGCGCCGGGCGAGGCCGTGCGCGGGCGCCGGCTGGAGGTGACGTGGTCGGGGCCCGCCGGGCCGGGCGATTACGTCAGCATCGCGCCGGCAGGCGCGGCCGACAACGAATACGAGACCTACGAATACGCCCGGAGCGACCCGACGCTCTCGCTCCGCCTGCCCGATGCGACGGGCAGCTACGAGGTGCGCTATGTCCTCGGCGGCGCGCGGCAGGTGATCGCGCGGCAGCCGCTCGAGGTGGTCCTGCCCATGGCCCGGCTCGCGGCGCCGGCCTCGGTCGCGCCGGGCGCGGCACTGCAGGTGGCGTGGCAGGGGCCGGGCGGCGCGGCCGACCGGGTCGTGCTGGTGCCGGCGGGTGGCGGGCCGGAGGCGGCGCTGGAGGACGTTGCCGTTTCGGAGGGCAACCCCCTGCCGCTGACCATGCCCGAGGCGGCGGGCGCCTACGAGCTGCTCTACCTCGAGAGCGACGAGACGCTGGCGCGGCAGGCGATCACGGTCGAGTGAGCCCGCGAGCGGAGGCGCGCGGTCGCACCCGACTCGACCCATTCAGACACCCCGATCGCCGGTTACCGCTGGCGCGACCAGTGATGGCGACGCACCGCTCAACTCGGGCCGAGGGTGTCGCAGGGGCGGCCGCGGGCCGACAGGCGGCGGCAGGCGATGGCGGCCTGCTCCTCGCTCAGCCCGACGAAGTTGGCGCGGAAGCCGCCCGACTCGCGCGCGACCTTGCGCAGGCCGCCCTCGAGCGCCGACATATCGGACAGCGCAGTGCGCAGAAGCTCGCGCTCGGCGGCGAAGCGCGACGGGTAGCGGCCGAGCGTGATGCCCCAATGCCGCCCGCCCGAGGTCGAGACCCGCGCGACCACTTCGCGCACCGTGGCCTCCGTTGCGTCGGCAGTCATCGTCGCCGCCTCGGGCGGTGCGGCCCCGGTCGCAGCCGCGGCCGCAGCCGCCACGGGGCGCGGTGCCGGGCTGGGCGACGAACGCAGGAACGACACCTCCCGCGGCTTGGGCTCTTCGGCGGGTCGGGAGGCGGCATCGGCCGAGGGGCGGGCGGGGGCTGCCACGGCCGCCGAGACGGGCACGGCAGCCCCGGCCGCGACCCGGATGGGCTCGGCCGCGTCAGGGCTCTCCACCCGTGCCGGTGCGGTGTCGGGGGCCTCGGCGATATCGGTCTGACCGCCTTCCGCCCCGCCTTCCGCCCCGCCGTCGGCCCCTCCTTCCGCCACGCCGCTCTGCACTGCGCCGATCTCCACTGCGCCGTCCGCCCCGTCGGGCACCCGGCCGTCAGGGCGCGGCAGGGGGGCCAGCCCCGCCAGCATGGACACGTCCGGCGTGGCAGCGGCCCCGACGGCCTCTGCAGGCGCGTCGGCCGGGTCGGCCGCGGCGAGCGCCTCGCCCTCGTCCAGTGCCTCGGCCACGGCCGCCTCGATGCCGTCCTGCAGGCCAGCGACGAGCGCGCCGGCGGCGTCTTCGCCCGGCTGCCCCCCCGGCGCGGGCCGCGGCCGCGGGCGCAGCGAGGTCGGCACCGCCTGCACCACGCGCACCACCTTGGGTCCGGTCGGGGCCAGGGCCGCCACGGCTGCATAGTCGGGCGGCGAGGGCTTGCGCACCCGGGCGAAGCGCGGCGCGCGGGTGAATCCGATGTCGAGCAGGCGGGCGACTTCCTTGTTGCGGCTCGCGGTGGAATTGCCGCCGAAGACGGTGGCGATGATACGCTTGTCGCCGCGCTCGGCCGAAGCGACGAGGTTGAAGCCCGCGGCGAGGGTATAGCCCGTCTTGATCCCGTCGGCGCCCGTATAGGCGGCGAGGAAGCGGCGGTTGGTATTGTAGACGGTGGCGAGCTTGGCGCTCGTCGATTGCCGCGAGAAGAGATTGTAGTATTGCGGGTAGTCGTAGAAGAGCCGCCGTCCCATGATCGTCATGTCGCGCGCCGTGCTCAGGTGGCCCTCCTCGGTCAGGCCGTGGGCGTTCTTGAAGGTCGTGCGCGTCATGCCGAGCGCCTTGGCGGTCCGGGTCATCCGCCGGGCGAAGGCGGCCTCCGAGCCCTCGATCGCCTCGCCGATGGCGGTGGCCGCGTCATTGGCCGACTTCACTGCCGCCGCCCGGATCAGATAGCGCAGCTCGATCCGGCTGCCCGCCCGCAGGCCCAGCTTCGACGGCACCTCCGAGGCGGCCTTGCGCGAGATCGTCACCTTGTCGTCCAGGCCGATCTCGCCGTTCCGAACCGCCTCGAAGGCGATGTAGAGCGTCATCATCTTCGTCAGCGAGGCGGGGTGGAGGCGCGTGTCGGCATTGGCAGAATGCAGCACCTCGCCCGTGCGCGCGTCCATCACCATGGCGGCGTAGGGCGCGGCGCCGGCGCGGAGGGAAGCGCCGAGCAGCACGGCGAGGGTGAGAAGGGCGAAGACGATCGGATACAGGTGTGCCGGAAGCCCCCGGCGCCCCCGAGGGGCGGGCGTGCTCATGTCGCGTGCCTTGTTCTGCCTCGTGCCGCCCCGATTCAGATGCCGGAGTCGGCTTGTGTTTGTCCGACGTATAGCACGCGGGTGAGCGCCGAGAAAAGCACGCAAGATCAAGCGTCTTCAAGGCGACTTTGATGCAACGCCCCAAGATCTGGGCACAAGCGCGCCGCCGCGCACCAGATGTTTCACCGCCGGCAGGATGGCCTGGGGTCAGCCGAGTTCCGCCACCAGCGGGATCAGGCCGCCGAGATCGCGCAGCGCGCGGAATCGGGGGTGGCGCTCGGGCGTCTCGGCGTGCTCGAGCACCCAGGTCAGCTCGAAGGGCACATGCACCGCCCAGGCGCCCGCCTCGAGCGCGGGCCGGATGTCGGACTTGACCGAGTTGCCCACCATCATCGCCCGCTCCGCCCCGTCGCCGTGCTCGGCGAAGATGCGCGCGTAGGTCCCGGGCGCCTTCTCGGAGACGATCTCGATCCGGTCGAAATACTCGCCGAGGCCCGATTGCGCGAGCTTGCGCTCCTGGTCCATCAGGTCGCCCTTGGTGATCAGGATCAGCCGGTGGTGGCTGGCCGCCAGCGCCTCGACCGCCTCGCGCGCCGCCGGCAACAACTCGATCGGGTGCTCGAGCATCTCGTGGCCGGCCTCGAGGATGTCGCGGATCACGCGCGCGGGCACATTGTCTTCGGTGACCTCGAGCGCCGTCTCGATCATCGACAGCACGAAGCCCTTGATGCCGTACCCGTAGCGGTGAAGGTTGCGCCGCTCGGCCGCGACAAGCCGCTCGGCCAGGTGGTCGCGCGGGGCATGGTCGGCGAGCAACGCGCCGAATCGCTCCTGCGTGAGGACGAAGAAGCGCTCGTTGTGCCACAGCGTGTCGTCGGCGTCGAAGCCGACGGTCGTGACATTGACGGTCTCGGACAGGTCCGGCGCCTCAGCGGCGCCGGCAGTGGCGACGGGGGAAGTCATGGGGCCGGGTCTCCCGGGGCGCATCGACCCTTTTCAGATGCGCTCCCTCCTTTATATTGTTGAGGACGCGTTTGCCACCGGGCACGGCGCCCGTAGGATTTGATGGAGCGACAGTGCCGTGACACGGCCGTTTGAACATGATCTGCCTCCGCATGACCCGCCCGGCGGCTCCGCCCCGGTGCGCGTCGGCATTCGCCGCCTCGGCTCGAAGGACGGCGAGACGCCCGGGGGCGAGTCCGGGGTGATCGCCAAGACCAAGCCCAAGACGCAGAAACCGCCCCTCTACAAGGTGCTGCTTCTCAATGACGATTACACACCGATGGAATTCGTCGTGCACGTGCTCGAGCGGTTCTTCGGCATGAGCCACGCGCAGGCCTTCGAGCTGATGCTCGTCGTGCACAAGAAGGGGGTCGCGGTCGTCGGCGTGTTCAGCCACGAGGTGGCCGAGACCAAGGTCGCGCAGGTGATGGATTTCGCCCGCCGCCACCAGCACCCCCTCCAGTGCACGATGGAGAAGGAGTGAGGCCCGCCGACGGCCCCGGGGCGCAAAAGCCTTGAAGGAAGGCTTTTGCAAATTCCTTTTCGAAAGGAATTTGCACCCGGCCCCCGACCGGCGCTAGAGGGCGGCGATGACGTCTTCCCGTCTCACTCTCGCGGTCGACACCGGCGCAGTGCATCTACCCGCTGCCGGCCCGATCGCGGTCTACCGTCCCCCCGCGGGGATGGACCTGTCGGCTCTGCCCGCTTCTCGCCTCCACATCGTCCACGGCTTCGCGCCCGATCACGCCTACTGGGCGGCGCTCGGGCAGTCCGTGACGGTCGAGCCGCCCGACGACGCGGCGGGGGCGGTCGTCGTCGTGCCGCGGGCCAAGCCGCTGGCGCGCAGTCTCGTCGCCCAGGCGCTGGCCCATGGCGGGCCGGTGATCGTCGACGGCCAGAAGACCGACGGGATCGATTCGCTCCTGAGGGACCTGCGCGCGCGGGTCGACGTCTCGGCCCCCGTCGCCAAGGCGCACGGGAAATGCGCGATGATCTCGGGCCCACCGCAGGCGCTGGCCGACTGGCTGTTGCCCGAGCGCACGCGCACCGGGTCGGGCTGGATCACGGCGCCCGGCGCCTTCTCGGCCGACGGGCCCGACCGGGGCAGCGTGACGCTCGGCCGCGCGCTGCCCGACAAGCTCTCCGGCCGTGTGGCCGATCTCGGGGCCGGATGGGGCTACCTCGCCTTCCAGGCGCTGGAGCGGCGGGGCCTGACCGAGATCGCGCTGGTCGAGGCCGAGCACGCCGCGCTCGAGGCCGCCCGAGCCAACATCGGCGACGCGCGCGCCCATTTCCACTGGGCCGATGCGACGCGGTGGGAGGGGCCGGCGCCCTTCGACCACGTGATCTGCAACCCGCCGTTTCACACCTCGCGGCAGGCCGATCCGGCGCTTGGCGCCGCCTTCATCGCCGCGGCCGCGCGCCTGCTGAAGCCGTCGGGCACGCTGTGGCTCGTGGCCAACCGGCATCTGCCCTACGAGAAGGCGCTGGAGGGCCATTTCGCCGAGCTGCGCCCGCTGGGCGAGGAGGCGGGCTACAAGCTGGTCGCCGCCTCCCGCCCGAGATCCAACCGCTCTCGCCCCCGGCGCTGATCTGCGCTAGGGCTGGGACACGAGAAGGCTGCGCGGAGCGCCGATGTCGTTTTCCATTTCCGGCAAGACCGCCATCGTCACCGGCGCCGCCAACGGCGTCGGCCTGGCCATCGCGCGCAAATTTCTCGATGCGGGCGCCCGCGTGATGTTCGCCGACATGGACGAGGAGCGGCTGGACAAGGAGATGTCCGACGCGGCCGAGGCAGCCGGCGCGCCCACCGAGGGGGAAGACGCCCGTGCCCGCGCCTTCGGCGGCGACCTGCGCGAACGGCTGACCCAGGCCAACCTGCTCTCGGCCACGCTCGACGCCTTCGAGCGCGTCGACATCCTCGTGAACGCCTCGCGCCAGATGGTGCCGTCGGACCCGCTCGACCCCGACGGCGATGCCGTGCAGACGCTCTGGCAGCAGAACGTGATGACATCGCTCCGCCTGTCGCAGCTCGTCGCCAAGCGGATGATCCGGCAGGCCGAAGAGGACGGGAGCGAGGCGCCCTCGGTCGGTGCCATCGTCAACCTGTCGTCGATCGCCGCGCGGCGCACCCATCCGGCGCTGCTCGGCTACTCGGTAAGCTCGGCCGCGCTCGACCAGATGACGCGCTCGCTGGCGGTGGCGCTGGCGCCGCACCGCATCCGCGTCAACGCGGTGGCCTTCGGCTCGGTCCTGTCGGCCTCGCTGCAGGACACGCTGAAGGAGAACGTCGACTTCCGGGCCGACATCCGCGAGCACACGCCCATGAACCGGATCGCCAAGCCCTCGGAGGTCGCCGAGGCGGTGCAGTTCCTCTCGTCCGGTGCGGCCGGCTTCGTGACGGGGCAGATTCTGACCGTTGATGGCGGGCGCACCCTGCTCGACCCGGTGACCGCGCCGGCGCACTGAGGCGACGCGCGCACGCCCCGCCGGCCCGCGTCGATTCGTGGCGCTTGCGGCGGGGCCGCGCGGGCGTATGGTGCCCTCGGCCCGGAGGTGCGCCGCGTTGCAGCAAATGCGCGATTTCAAGGACTTCACGCTGATCACGCCCGAGGCGCGGATCACGGTTGGGGCGCATGGCGGGCGGGCGAAGTGCCTGCAGAGGCTGGTGCGTCTCGGCGTGCCCGTGCCGCGGACCGTCGCGCTGTCGTTCGACGAGGTCCTCCGCATCGCCGAGGGGCAGCGCCCCGACACCGCGCGTCTGCTCGCCGCGTTCGGGCGGGCGCCGCTCGTCTCGGTGCGCCCCTCCTCAGGCGACCCCGACTGGGGCGGGCCGGGAGCGGTGCTTAACATCGGCATGTGCGACGCCAGGGCCGACGCGCTGGCCGGGACGCTGGGGCACGAGGCGGCCGACGCGCTCTACCTGCGCTTTGTGATGGCCTATGCCGAGGACGTCGCGCATCTCGACCCGGAGCCCTTCGAGCACGCGGCCGAGCTTGGCGGCGGCGAGGCGGTGCGTGCTGCACTCGCCGCCTACGAGGACGAGACGGAGGAGCCCTTCCCGCAGGATCCGGCCCAGCAACTCGCCGAGGTGCTGCGCTCCATGGCGCGGGCGTGGGAGACGACGTCGGCCCGCCTGCTGCGGCAGGCCCGCGGGGCGCCGGCCGATGCCGGTCTCGGCCTCGTCGTGCAGGCGATGGCACTGGGCATGGGGCCGGGCGAGAGCGGTTCGGGCGTGATCCGCATGATCGATCCGGTGACGGGGCAGCGGCAGGTCTCGGGCCGCTACCTGCGGCAGTCGATGGGGCGCGACGCGCTGGGCCGGCGCGACGCGGCGATCTACCTCGCACAGGACGCGCGTGGGCCCTCGCTCGAGAGCGAGCGGCCCGATATCTTCGACCAGTTGACCGAGATCGCCGAGCGGTGCCGCGCCCGCCTGCGCGAAGAGATGGAGATCGAGTTCACCGTGGTCGACGGCGCGCTGTCGGTGATCGACGCCGTCCGCGTGCCGCGCTCGGCGCGCGCCGACCTGCGCATCGCGGTAACGCTGGCCGAGGAAGGCATCATCACGCCCGACGAAGCGGTGCTGCGCGTTCCGCCGAGGGCGCTGACCGAGCTGTTGCATCCGCAGGTCGATCCGACGGCGCCGCGCGACGTGCTGCTCACGGGCATGGCGGCGAGCCCCGGCGCGGCGGTGGGAAAGCTCGTATTCAGCTCCGAGGCGGCGCAGACGGCGGCCTCGCAGGGCGAACCCTGCATCCTCGTCCGGCGCGAGACCACGCCCGAGGATATCCGCGGCATGCACGCGGCGAATGCGGTCATCACCGAGCGGGGCGGCATGACCAGCCACGCCGCGGTGATCGCCCGCGGCCTCGGCCTGCCGGCCATCGTCGGCGCGACGGGGCTGCGCCTCGACCCGCGCAAGCGGCGGGCCGTCACGCCCTCGGGCCGGGTGCTGAGCGAGGGCGACGTGGTGACGGTCGACGGCTCGACAGGCGAGGTGCTGATGGGCGCGGCGCCGATGCTTGAGCCGGGTCTCGACGGTCCGTTCCGAAAGCTGCTCGCCTGGGCCGACGAGCGGCGCGACATCGGGGTGCGCGCCAACGCCGACACGCCCGCAGACGCCCGGATGGCGCAGGATTTCGCGGCCGAGGGGATCGGCCTATGCCGCACCGAGCACATGTTCTTCGAGCCCGCGCGCCTGACGGTGATGCGCGAGATGATATTCACCGACAATTCGACCGACCGCGCCGCGGCGCTGGAGCGGCTGCTGCCGATGCAGCGCGCCGATTTCGTCGAACTGTTCGAGATCATGGCGGGCAAGCCCGTCTGCATCCGCCTGTTCGATCCGCCGCTGCACGAGTTCCTGCCCTCCGACCGCGAGGGATTGCGCGGGCTTGCCGAGGCGCTCGACCTGCCGCTGTCGGACGTGACGCACCGCGTCGAGGCTCTGTCGGAGTTCAACCCGATGCTGGGGCTGCGCGGCGTGCGCCTCGGCGTGACGCTGCCCGAAATCTACGACATGCAGGCGCGTGCCATCTTCGAGGCGACGGTCGAGGCATCGCGGCGCGCGGGCGCCGCCGTGGTGCCCGAGATCATGATCCCGCTCGTCTCGGCCAAGCGCGAGGTGGAGCTGGTGCGCGGCCGGATCGACTCGGTGGCGGTGGCGGTAAAGACCGAGACGGGGCAGGATTTCGACTACCGGCTCGGCGTCATGGTCGAGACGCCGCGCGCCGCCCTGCGCGCCGGCGAGATCGCGCAGCACTCCGCCTTCCTGTCGTTCGGCACCAACGACCTGACGCAGATGACCTATGGCCTGTCGCGTGACGACGCCGGCCGGTTCATGGGCACCTATGTCAGCCAGGAAGTCTTCCCCGAGGATCCATTCCACACGCTCGACCGCGACGGGGTGGGAGAGCTGCTGTTGCTCGGGGCCGAGCGAGGGCGGCGCACCCGGCCCGACGTGGTGCTGTCGGTCTGCGGCGAGCACGGCGGCGACCCCGACACGATCGCCTTCTGCCGCGAAGCGGGCTTCGACTACGTGTCGTGCTCGCCCTTCCGCGTGCCCATCGCCCGGCTCGCGGCCGCCCACCTCGCGCTGCGCGCGCGCGAATCGGTCGGGTCAGGGGCCGACGACGATGGCCTGGAGAACTGAGGCGCCTCGGCCACAGCATAGCGCTTTTTTGTCACACCCTCGCCCGACAAGCGCCTTTTTTGTCGAATTGCGCGCAGTTCGGGCAGAAAGGCTGACGTTTACACTCGTGGCCCGGCTGGTCTAGCCCGGCCAGCGGCCCGGGCGTGGGGGGAACCGCGTCGAAGCCCGAGAGAGTACGATGCTGCCTGCAAAGAGTGCCGCAGCGGCGCTGGCCGCTGCCTGTGTGACGTTTTTCACGCTCCTGCCCTCCGCCCCGGCGCGAGCCGATGCGTTCCTGTCCACCTCGTCGGACCCGCGCGCGGTGGAGCGCGACGGCGCCGAGCAGGTGGACGAGCGCCCCTTCGCCGCGCGGCTCGAGGAGATCGCCGGCCCCGGCGCCGAAGCCTTCCGTGCCCGCGCCGGGCTGCCCGCTCCGAGCCTGTTGCGCACCGACGAGACCGAGCGCCGCGCCATTCGCCACGAGGCCGGCTGGATCGACCGTCTGCCGCGGCCCGAGGGTGGGGCCCAGTGGCGCTGCCTCGCCGAGGCGATCTATTTCGAAGCGCGGGGCGAGCCAGTGCGCGGGCAGGTCGCGGTGGCCGAGGTGATCCTCAACCGCGTCGACAGTCGGACCTACCCCGACAGCGTCTGCAGCGTGGTGCACCAGGGCACCGGTCAGCGCTACCGCTGCCAGTTCACCTATACCTGCGACGGCGCGGCCGAGACGATCCACGAAAAGCGCGCCTGGGCGCGGGCGGGCAAGGTCGCGCGCGTGATGCTCGACGGCGCCCCGCGGGTGCTGACCGGCGGCGCCACCCACTACCACACGACCGCGGTGAACCCGCGTTGGGCGGCGTCGTTCCCCCACACCGCGACGATCGGGGTGCACCGCTTCTACCGCGCGCCGCGCTCCTGACGCGGGACGGGCCGGAGCGCCTTCGGCGCGGTCCCTTGCGGGAGCCCCGCAAGCGGGGCCGTGCCTCCGGCGGGGATATTTGCAGCAAGAAGAAGGGCGGGGCCGGTTTCGAGCCGTTTCGCGTCGCTCGCCGGGCTGGAAGGGGCGTGGTGTCCATGGCAGGGAGCGGCGCATGACACGGGATCTCGCCACTGCATTCTCTCCGCTCGAGGCGCGCGCCGACGCTGCGGGCGCCGCCTCGCGCGATCGCATCTCGCTGCGCGGGCATGTCCGGTCGGTGGAGATCGGCGCGTTCCAGGAGGAACGTGGCGCGCCGCAGCGGCTGCGCTTCGACGTCGTGGTGGAGGTGGGGCGGCCGCGGGGCGACCTGTCGGACGATGTCGACCGGATCCTGTCTTATGACACGCTGGTGGCGGCGATCGACCGGGCTCTGGGCGACGAGCGCCTGAACCTGCTCGAGACGCTGGCCGAGCGGGTGGCGGCGCTGGTGCTGACCGAACCCGCGGCGCGGCGCGTCTTCGTCCGGATCGAGAAGCTCGACCGGGGGCCGCACGCGCTGGGCGTGGAGATCGAGCGGCGGGCCGAGGCGGAGGTCGCGGCGGCGCTGCCCGAGGCGGTGATCGCAGGGGCCGAGGCACGGCCGCTGGTGGTGCACCTGTCGAACGCGGCGATCGGGGATGCGCGGCTGCCGCGCTGGCTCGATCAGCTCGAGGCGCAGGGCTGGCCGGTCGTGCTGACGGTGGGGCTGCCCGACCTGCCCCGGCCGCGCTCGGCCCATCCGATGCCGCAGGCGCGAATCGACCTGCTGGCGCTGGAGCAGAACGCCTGGGTGCTGGCGGGGCGCGACCGGCGCTGCGTGGTGGTCGAGACGCGCACCGAGATCGCCCATGCCATCGCGGGCGGGCGGATCGTGGTCTGGGCGCCGTCGAAGATCGTGCTCGACGCGGTCGAGGCGCCCGAGGCGGGAGCGGAGGACGCGCCGGCGCTCGCCGCCTGGCTCGGGGGGCTGCTCGGCGCGGCGCGCCTGGTGGGCCTCGGCGGGCCGGTGCCGGGGGGCGAGACGGTGGCGCTGACCGGGGAGCTGGCGCTGTGACGACTTATTGGCGGCCGTTGCCGCAGGTGGGCCCAGCGCGACCCGACGGGGCGCCGACGCTCGCCGGGGGCTGGGCGTGGTTCACCCATGTCGAGGTGCTGGAGCGCGGGCGGGCACCGCGGCTCGAACCCGCCGAGGCGTTGCCCGGGGACTGGCGCGCGCGGCTGACCGCGCCGCGGGCGCCGCTGATGGGACTCGGCTGGGACAGGCCCCGGCTCATGGGCATTCTCAACGTCACGCCCGACAGCTTTTCCGACGCGGGCATGCACGCGGAGGCCAAGGTGGCGATCGCGGCCGGTCGGGCGATGGCGGGCGAGGTCGACCTGATCGATATCGGCGGCGAATCCACCCGTCCCGGCGCGGGCGAGGTGCCGGCGGAGGAGGAGGAGGCGCGGGTTCTGCCCGTGATCCGGGCGCTCGCGGGAGGGCCGCGGCCCCTCTCCATCGACACGCGCAAGGCGGGCGTGGCGCGGGCGGCGCTGGGGGCCGGGGCGGCCATGGTCAACGACGTCTCGGCGCTGTCCTTCGAGGCGGGCATGGCCGCGCTGGTGGCGGAGGCGCGGGTGCCTCTCTGCCTGATGCATGCGCAGGGCAGCCCCGAGACGATGCAGGACGATCCGCGCTACGACGACGTGCTGCTCGACATCTTCGACTGGCTCGCCTCGCGCGTGGCCGCGGCCGAAGCGGCCGGCATCGGCCGCGAGCGAATCCTGGTCGATCCGGGCATCGGCTTCGGCAAGACGCTGGCACACAATCTCGCGCTGCTCGGTCGCGTCTCGCTGTTTCACGGGCTGGGCTGCCCCGTGCTGGTGGGCGCATCGCGCAAGCGCTTCATCGGCACGATCTCGGGCGCCGGCGGCGGCCGGCCGCGCGCGCCCGGCTCGGTCGCCGTGGCGCTCGCCTGCGCGGCGCAGGGCGTGCAGGTGCTGCGCGTCCATGATACGAGCGAGACGGCGCAGGCGCTCGCTCTTTGGCGGGCGGCGACCGCGGGGGCGTGGGACGAGGACGGGCCATGAACCGGACGCTTTTCGGCACCGACGGCGTGCGCGGGCGCGCCAACACGCACCCGATGACCGCCGAGATGGCGCTGCGGCTCGGCGCGGCGGCGGGGCGCTACTTCCGCAAGGACGCGAGCGAGGAGCACCGCGTCGTGATCGGCAAGGACACGCGCCTGTCGGGCTACATGTTCGAGAACGCGTTGACGGCGGGTCTGACCTCCACCGGCATGAACGTGCTGCTGCTCGGGCCGGTGCCGACGCCGGCGGTAGGCTACCTGACGCGGTCGATGCGGGCTGACCTGGGAATCATGATCTCGGCCAGTCACAACCCGCATCACGACAACGGCATCAAGTTCTTCGGGCCCGACGGCTACAAGCTGTCGGACGCCGCCGAGGCCGAGATCGAGGCGCTGGTCGACAGCGGGGTGGAGCCGGCGCAGGCGCAGAACATCGGCCGCGCCAAGCGGATCGACGACGGGCGCTTCCGCTATGTCGAGCGGGCCAAGGCGAGCTTTCCGCCCGACCGCTCGCTCGCCGGCCTGCGGGTGGTGATCGACTGTGCCAACGGCGCCGCCTACCGCACCGCGCCGCAGGTCCTGTGGGAGCTCGGGGCGGAGCTGATCGAGATCGGCGTGTCGCCCGACGGGCTCAACATCAACGAGGGCTGCGGCTCGACCAATGTCGAGGCGGCGGCGAAGGCGGTGGTGCAGTATCGTGCCGATATTGGCCTGTGCCTCGACGGCGACGCCGACCGTTTGATGGTGCTCGACGAAACCGGTCGCGTGGCCGACGGCGACCAGATCATGGCGCTGCTCGCCGGCCGCTGGGCCGAGGCAGGACGGCTGCGCGACGCGACGCTGGTGGCCACGGTGATGTCCAACCTCGGTCTCGAGCGCTATCTGCAGGCGCGCGGTCTGCGGCTGGAGCGGACGCCGGTGGGCGACCGCTACGTGGTCGAGCGGATGCGCGCGGGCGGCTGGAACCTCGGCGGCGAGCAGTCGGGGCACATCGTGATGACCGACTACGCGACCACGGGCGACGGTCTGATCGCGGCGCTTCAGTTTCTTGCGGCGATGGTCGAGACGGGGCGGCGCGCCTCCGAACTGGCCTCGAGTTTCGAGACGGTGCCGCAGATGCTGAAGAACGTGCGTTTCGCCCCCGGCGCGGCCCCGCTCGAGCAGGCCGCGGTGCAGGCCGCCATCGCCGATGCCGAGGCGCGGATGGGCGCGCGGGGGCGCCTCCTGATCCGCAAGTCGGGCACCGAGCCGCTGATCCGCGTCATGGGCGAGTGCGAGGACGAGGCGCTGCTGGGCGCCGTGCTGGGCGAGGTGGTCGCGGCGGTCGAAGCGGCGGCGTGAGGCGGCGACGAGCGCAGGGGGCGCTGCCCCCGTCGGCCCGTTCCGGGCCGCCTCCCCCGGAGTATTTCGGCCAAGATGATGGAGCCGCCGCAAGCCCCCTCAGAGCACGTAGCGGCTGAGATCGGCAGATTTCGCCAACTCGCCGATGTTCTGCTCGACGAAGGCGGCGTCGACATTCACCGTCTCGCCGGCGCGGTCGGGCGCGGTGAAGGAAAGCTCCTCGAAGACGCGCTCCATCACCGTGTAGAGGCGGCGGGCGCCGATGTTCTCGACCGACTGGTTCACCTCGGCCGCGATGCGGGCCAGCGCCGCGATGCCGTCTTCGGTGAACTCGACGGTCACATCCTCGGCCTTCATCAACGCGGCGTATTGCCGGGTCAGCGCGTTGTCCGTCTCGGTGAGGATGCGCACGAAATCGGCCTCGGTCAGCGCGCGCAGCTCGACGCGAATGGGCAGGCGGCCCTGCAGCTCGGGCAGCAGGTCGGACGGCTTGGCGATGTGGAAGGCGCCCGAAGCGATGAACAGGATGTGGTCGGTCTTGACCGGCCCGTGCTTGGTGCTGACCGTCGTGCCCTCGATCAACGGCAGCAGGTCGCGCTGCACGCCCTCGCGGCTGACCTCGCCGCCGCGTGCGTCCTGCCGTGTGGCGACCTTGTCGATCTCGTCGAGGAAGACGATCCCGTTCTCCTGCACCGCGGTCAGGGCGGCCTGTTTCACTTGCTCGTCGTCGAGCAGCTTGTCGGCCTCTTCCTGGAGGAGCACGTCGTAGCTGTCGCGCACCGACAGCTTCTTGCGCACGGTCCGCTGGCCGAACGCCTTGCCGAACAGGTCGCCCAGGTTCATGCCGCCCATGCCGGGCTGACCGGGGATCTCCATCATCGGCATGGAGGGAGCGGACTCCGCCAGGTCGAGCTCGATCTCGTGATCGTCGAGCTCGCCGCGCTTGAGCTTGCCGCGGAACATCTCGCGCGTCTGCTCGCGGGCGTTCTCGCCGGCGATGGCCTCGATCACCCGGTCCTCGGCATTCTGGTGGGCGCGCGACTTCACGTCGTCGCGCATGTGCTCGCGGGTCATGGCGATGGCGGCGTCGACGAGGTCGCGCACGATCTGCTCGACGTCGCGGCCGACGTAGCCAACCTCGGTAAACTTGGTCGCCTCGACCTTGACGAAGGGCGCGCGCGCAAGCCTGGCGAGGCGGCGCGAGATCTCGGTCTTGCCGACGCCGGTGGGTCCGATCATCAGGATGTTCTTGGGGTAGACCTCTTCGCGCAGCTCGGGGCCGAGCTGCCGGCGGCGCCAGCGCGAGCGCAGGGCGACGGCCACGGCGCGCTTGGCCTCCTTCTGGCCGATGATGAAGCGGTCGAGCTCGGAGACGATCTCGCGGGGGGTCAGATCTGTCATGCGGGGGGTCTTTCGTCGAGAAGGGTCCAGGGCGGCAGGCGGTCCTTGCCGGGGAAGGTGGGAAGGGCGTCCATCAGGGCGCGGCGCATCCGCTCCCACTGCGCCCCGAGCAGGACGAGAGACAGGCCGAGAAGCAGGATCGCGAGCATCGCGCTGTCCTCGAGCACGCCGACGGACAGCGCCACGACATAGCCGACGCCGGCCACGATGAAGGATCGTCGATCGATCACCAGCGCGAACATCGCCATCGCCGCAAGGAAGGCCATCAGCATCATCACCGCGCCGCGACTGCCGTCCGTGAACAGGGTCAGCGCCACGGTGTTGACGATGGCGGGCGCGGCGACGACGTGCAGCCAGAAGCCGCTGGCCGAGCGGCGCGTCACCCGGTGCGGGTCCGACATGTCGAAGGCGAGCGCTACGGCCAGCGCGACAAGCCCAAGCACGACGGTGAGCAGGGCGAACGGCCCGTCCGCCGAAAGCAGGAACACCTCTTCCGGCCGCGGCAGGCCGGCGCCCTGAAAGATCAGCGCCGCGCCGGCGGTGGCGAACACGCCCAGCGCCACCAGCGCCATCGAGAAGGGGATGCGGAACGCGGCGTACCAGCCCAGCATCGCCACGGTCGCGAGGCCCGCGGTGAACACAGCCCGCTCCTGGAAATTCAGTCCGAGCTGCCAGCCGATGCTCGCGCCCAGTTGCAGTGCGGCGAGGCCGAACATGACCGTAAGCCCGATGGAGGGGGCGACCATCCGGCGGCGGAGCGTGAAGTACCAGGCGAGGCCGCCCGAAACGGCCATGGTGATCGCGGCGTAGATCGCGAAGTTCAGGCCCGTGGGCCCCAGCGAGGTGGCGGCCGACAGGCCGGTGACGCCCATCCAGCCGGCGTAGAGAATGACGAGACCCACGACGATGAAGATCTCGTTGAAGCCGCGGAACAGCTCGAAGGGCTCGTCACGCCCGTCGATCCGCTCACGCACGCCCGCCCGCGCCTCCGACAGCGCGAGGACGGAGGCCGCCTGCGCCTCGGAGATCATCCCGGCGGCCACGGCGGCGCGCAGGTCGTCGCGGCTCAGGCTCACGCGGCGCCCCTGATCGTCTCCACCGTCAGGTTGCCGTTGGTGTAGACGCAGATGTCGGCGGCGATGGTCATGGCCTTGCGGGCAATCTCCTCTGCCGACAGCTCGGTGTTCTCCGACAGGCCGCGGGCGGCGGCCAGCGCGTAGTTGCCCCCCGAGCCGATGGCGGCGACGTCATGCTCGGGCTCCAGCACGTCGCCCGCGCCGGTGACGACGTACATCTGCGACCCGTCAGTGACGATCAGCAGCGCCTCGAGCTTTTGCAGGTACTTGTCGGTGCGCCAGTCCTTCGCGAGCTCGACGCAGGCGCGCTGGAGCTGGCCGGGCGCGGCCTCCAGCTTGGTCTCGAGCCGCTCGAGCAGGGCGAAGGCGTCGGCCGTCGAGCCGGCGAAGCCCGCCACCACTTCCGCTCCGCCGGGCGAGAGGCGGCGCACCTTGCGGGCGGTGCCCTTCATCACGGTGTCGCCCATGCTCACCTGACCGTCGCCGGCGATCACCACCTCGCCGCCGCGGCGGACGCCGATGATTGTCGTGCCGTGCCAGCCGGGAAACTCTCGTCTGTCCATGCGCACCTCCATCCGGGCAGCTATATGGCTTCGCCCGCAGCGGCGCACAACCGCAGCGGTCCGGCGCCGACGCCCGGCGCGCACTCGGCGACTCCTTGCCGGCACCCGTCCGGCGCGAAAATTCGCGCGGAGCGGTGGCGCGGCGGTGACGTATGCTAGTCGATACTGTCCTGGCATGGAGACACGGCGATGAAACGGTTGATCCTGAGCGTGTTCGTGATGCTCGCCCTCGCGGCGTGCAACGAGGAAGAGGACATGGGCGACGGCGACGACGCGACGACCACCGAAGAGGGCACGACGGTCACCGAGTGAGAGCGGTCGCCCCGCCCCTTGCCTCGCGCTTATCCGCTATCCGTTGCGCAGATAGTCGAGCATCCGCACCGGGCCGGTCTCGCCTGACAGGCGCGCGCGGTAGGCGATGACCGATTCCGTCACCCGCATGACGTAGTTGCGCGTCTCGCGGAACGGGATCAGTTCGATCCAGTCGACGATGTCGACGCTCTCGTCGCGCGGATCGCCGAACGTCGCGCGCCAGTCGATCGCGCGGCCCGGCCCGGCGTTGTAGCCCACGGCGACGAGCACCGGCGCCGGCCCGAACGAGTCGATCAGACCGGCGAGATACGCGGTGCCGAGGCGCACGTTGTAGGCCGCGTCCTGCGTCAGGCCGTCGCGCGAGTAGGAGAGGCCCAGCTCGCGGCTCACGTCGCTGGCCGTGCCGGGCATGAGCTGCATGATCCCGCGCGCCCCGGCAGGGCTGACCACCACCGGGTCGAACTCGCTCTCGCGGCGGGCGACGGCGAGGGCGAGCGCGCGTTCGACCGGCAGATCGCCGTCGAACCCCTCGGCGATGGGGAAGTAGGCGGCATGCAGCAGCTGCCCCTCCCCAGCGGCGGCCTTGGCCATGCGCAGCGCGAGGTGCGCCTCGCCCCGGTCGAGCAGCACACCGGCGACGGCGCCCGCCGCCTCGCGCGGCAGGCTCTGGCCCAGATGGCGGAGGAACTGCTCGGCCCGCCACGGCTCGCCCCCGGCGAGGAACAGCTCGGCCGCCTGCCACACGCTGTCATCGGCCAGCCCGGCCTCGTCGAAGGTGGGGAACTCCTCGCCGCCGGTCAGCGCCGGGTCGAGCTCCATACCCGCCGCCTCGGCCGCGAGGAGCCCGTAAAAGCTCGTCTGATGCTCGGCACCCTCGCGGTAGGCGGCCTCGGCGTTCTCCTCCTCGCCAAGCGCCTCGTAGGTGCGGCCTCGCCAGTAGCCCGCACGCCCGAGGCTGATCGGCGTCTCGACGGCCGTCTCGAACCGGTCGAAGTGGAACAGCGCCAGCTCCGGGTCGTCGAGGAAGCGCAACGCGAGAAAGCCCGACAGCCACTCCAGGTCGGCGAAATGCGCCCCCTCGACGAGAAAGTGCCGGCTCGCCAGCGTGTAGGCCGAAAGCGCCTCGCCCTCGCGCATCAGCATCCGCGCATAGATGCGCCGCCAGTTGGCCCAGCGCTCGGGCCGCCCCAGCGCGTCGGGCCCGGTGGAGCGCTCGAGCATCAGCGCGATGGCATCCTCCCGCCGTCCCTTGCGCACCCGCCAATTGAACCGCTCATAGGCGAGGCCGGGGTGATCCTGCAGCGCGGCCGGCACTGCCTCGATCCGAGAGTCGACGCCGGGCGCCTGTGCGTCGAGCGCCTGCCGCGCCTCGGCCAGACGCAGCCAGCCCTCGTCGACCCTGCCGATCATGCGACGCCACGCGCTGTCGTGCCCCGCCCACAGCATCGCGTCCATCCGCTGCTCGTGAAACGGCACCAGCTCGTCGCCGTAGCGCGACAGCAGCTCGCCCTCGGCGTCGGCGCCGAGCGGCAGGGTGAGCCATGCCTTGACAGCGGTCGCCATCGCGTCGCCGGTGTGGCCCAGCGCCTCGTGCGCCTCGATCAGCCGCACCACCCCCGAGCCGGTCGCGGGCTCGTGGCCCGAGAAGAAATCGAGCACGGCCTCGGGCCGGGCACCGGCGCGGATCGCGCCCTCGGCGTTGCGGCGGATGTTGTCGAGGTCGGGCCAGTCGGCGCGTCGCTCGAGGAAAGACAGGTACTCGTCGAACTCGCCCGCGCCGTCGCGCAGGCGGTACCATTCCACGATATCCCGCCCGACCGCGCCGGCGGGCAAGGCGGCGACGTCGGCCGCGCGCCAGTCATCTTCCCGCACCTTGCCGAAGGCGAGCCGCATCGCCGCTGCGACAGCGTCCGAGGGCGGGTCGGCGGCGACTGCAGGCTGGCCCGGCACCGCGGCGAAGGGGAGGGCAAGGGCAAGGGCGAGGGCGAAGCGGCGCAATTCAACCTCCCGGTGCGGCGGAGCGGACCCTACAGGCCGCGGATCGCCGTGCAACTGGGAAACAGTGCGGATCACGAACTTGGCAAGGGACACCGCGGAAGTTAGGGAACCGGGCGCGAGTCGGGCGACAGGCAGGGGGGAAACGGAATGGACAGACTGCAGGGATCGTTGCCCGCTCTGGTGACCCCGTTCAAGGAGGGCGGCGTCGATTTCGCCACGCTCGACGCGCTGGTGGACTGGCATATCGCGGAAGGCAGCCATGGCATCGTGCCCGTCGGCACCACGGGCGAAAGCCCGACGCTGAGCCACGAGGAGCACGAGCAGGTGATCGAGCGCGTGGTGGCGCGCGTCGCAGGGCGCATCCCCGTGATCGCCGGCACCGGCTCGAACAACACGACCGAGGCGATCCGCTTCACCCGCCACGCCGAGGAGGTGGGCGCCGATGCCGCCCTCGTGGTGACCCCCTACTACAACAAGCCCACCCAGGCGGGGATGATCGCGCATTTCACCGCGCTGCACGACGCCACGAACATCCCGATCGTGATCTACAACATCCCCGGCCGCTCGGTCGTCGACATGACGCCCCAGACGATGGCCGAGCTCGCCCGCCTGCCCCGCATCGTCGGCGTTAAGGACGCGACCGGCGACCTCGCGCGCGTGTCCGAGACACGGATGTATGTCGGCGCCGACTTCGTGCAGCTTTCGGGCGAGGACGCGACGGCGCTCGGCTTCAACGCCCATGGCGGCGTGGGCTGCATCTCGGTCACCGCCAACGTCGCGCCGCGGCTCTGCGCCGAGTTCCAGCAGGCAACGCTGGCCGGCGACTATGCGAGGGCGCTCGAGTTGCAGGACCGGCTGATGCCCCTGCACGAAGCGATTTTCCTCGAGCCGGGCGTGGCCGGGGCCAAGCACGGGCTGTCGCTGCTCGGCAAGTGTTCGGGCGAGGTGCGCCTCCCCCTTGCGGGCGTCACGGCGCCGGTGCAGGCGCGCATCGCCGACGCGATGCGCCACGCGGGCGTGCTGGACTAGGCTATTCCGCCGGCGGAGCGCCGTCCTCTTCTACCAGCCGCAGCGACTCGAGCGCACGGCCGGCGAAGGTGTCGACCAGGTCGTCGTCGGAGCGCACGGGCATGCGCTCGGGGTCGATGTTGACGATGGCCACCAGGGCCTGTTCGCGCCCTTCCGCCATCAACCCGACATGGCGAAAGACCAGCGCGCGCCCGTCGCCGGTCTCGAAGTTGCCGACCGTCTGCACGGCGCTCAGCCCGTCCTCGCGCTCCACCGGGCCGAAGGCGATCAAGCGGGCGCCGGGAAACCGCCGGGCGATCTCGGCGTAGCTGCGCAGCACAAGCAGGTTGGCCATGGCGAACTGGCGCAGCACCGGCTCGGCCAGGTCGATCCGCGCGACCGTCAGGGTCAGCGTCTCGACCACCGCGCCCTCGCCCGTGCGGAACTCCCACGAGGCGATGACGTCCTCCTCGTTCTGCGGCACGTCGAGGCGCTCGGCCGTCACCTCGTCGGAGCTGGGCACCGAGATGGCGAAATCCGGGTATTGCGGGTGGCGCACGGTCGCCTCCTCGCTGTCAAGCAGGCCCATTGCGGCGAGCAGATTCGGCCGGGCGACCCCGTCGTCCTGCTGGGCCTGCGCCACCGGGGCAAGGGCGACGGCCACGGCGAGGGCGAGCGCGCGCGCCGTCATGTCCGGCGTGCCTCCGTGGCCTGGCGAAGCTGCGCCATCAGCTCGTCCAGCGCGGTGGCGTAACGATCCGACGTCAGCCGGCCCTCGGCGTCGAATTCCTTCGCGGCGCCGGCCACCATCACCTCGGGCCCCGGGATCACCCAGGGGCGAAACGGGATCATCCAGAGCCGCAGCATGTATTGCGCCCGCGCCCCGCCCGCGCGGCCCGCCGCGGCCGACATCATCGCCACCGGCTTGTCGCGCCACGGGTTGCCCTCGACCCGGCTGATCCAGTCGAGCGCGTTCTTCATCACGCCTGCCGGAGACTGGTTGTATTCGGGGGTCACCAGCAGCACCGCGTTGGCCGCCGCCACCTGCTCGGCCAGCCGCTGCACCTGTGGGGGTATCCCCTCCGCATCCTCCGCATCGCCGTCGTAGAGCGGCACCCGCAGGTCGCCTGCCACGAACTCGGCCGCGCCGAAGCGACGGGCCGCCTCGTGCATCAGCTTGCGGTTCCACGAGCCGGCGCGGAGCGATCCGCACATCCCCAGCAGCTTCAGCGTCATTCTGCGCCCCCTTTGTCCAGACCGGGCAGGTAGGGCCGCAGGGCGCGCATGGCCACCCTTACCCGCACGAGATACGGGCGACGCGCCCGGCGCTGTCGGTGTAGAAGTTCACCCGCTGCGGGTCGTAGACTTGGCTCACGATCGAGTCGGGGGCGATGATCCGCACCGGGCGGTCGACCACCCGACTGGCCGAGGTGACGGCGTCCTGCCCCGCGTATTGCTGGTAGCTCTCCAGCTGGCACGTATCGGGCAGGCGCTCGACCAGCCCGCCCGGCCCCTGCGCGGTCACGACCCCCGAGCCGCCCTCGGTGTCGCCATCGCCCTCCAGCGGCGCGGCCGTCACGGGCTCGGCCGCGGGCAGGCTGGCCGAGGCGTCGGGCGTCGTCACCTCCTCGAAGGGCGGCTGCTGCGGCCCGCATGCCGCAAGAAAGAGACACCCTGCCATCATCGCGCCCCGCACCTGCATCGCTCGCCGCATACTGCTCCGCCCTCGCCCATTGAATCTTCGGCCTGCCTCGGCCACGGTCATGCGGCACTTTAACGGGAGGTTCGGGCAATGAAAACGCGCGCGGCTGTGGCTGTCGGGGCGGGCAAGCCGCTGGAGATCATGAACGTCAACCTCGAAGGCCCGCGCGCCGGCGAGGTGCTGGTGGAGATCAGGGCCACGGGCCTGTGCCACACCGACGACTTCACCCTGTCGGGGGCCGACCCCGAGGGCCTGTTCCCCGCCATCCTCGGCCACGAGGGGGCGGGCGTGGTGGTCGATGTCGGCCCCGGCGTGACCTCGGTGAAGAAGGGCGACCACGTGATCCCGCTCTACACGCCCGAATGCCGCGAATGCGAATACTGCCTCAACCCCAAGACCAATCTCTGCCAGGCGATCCGCACGACGCAGGGCCAGGGCCTGATGCCCGACGGCACGTCGCGCTTCTCGACCGAGGATGGCGAGCCGATCCTGCACTACATGGGCACGTCGACCTTCTCGAACTTCACCGTCCTGCCCGAGATCGCGGTGGCGAAGATCAGGGAGGACGCGCCGTTCGACAAGGTCTGCTACATCGGCTGCGGGGTGACGACCGGCATCGGCGCGGTGATCAACACCGCCAGGGTCGAGATCGGCGCGCGCTGCGTGGTCTTCGGCCTCGGCGGCATCGGGCTGAACGTGATCCAGGGGCTGCGGCTCGCCGGCGCCGACCAGATCGTGGGCGTCGACCTCAACCCCGCAAAGAAGGAGATGGCCGAGCGCTTCGGCATGACCGATTTCGTGAATCCCAGCGAGGTGGAGGGCGATCTGGTGCCCTACCTCGTCAACCTGACGAAGGGCGGGGCCGACTACTCGTTCGACGCCACCGGCAACGTTTCGGTCATGCGGGCGGCGCTGGAATGCGCGCACAAGGGCTGGGGCGAGTCGATCATCATCGGCGTCGCGCCCGCGGGCGCCGAGATTTCCACCCGGCCGTTCCAGCTCGTCACGGGCCGCACGTGGAAGGGCACCGCCTTCGGCGGCGCGCGCGGCCGGACCGACGTGCCGAAAATCGTCGACTGGTACATGGAGGGAAAGATCGAGATCGACCCGATGATCACCCACACCATGCCACTCGACAAGATCAACGACGGCTTCGGGCTGATGCATTCTGGCGAATCGATCCGCTCGGTCGTGGAATACTAATGGCGCCTACATTTACCGAGGCCTACAGGCCGAGCGCGCGGACGATCTCGGCGATGCGCCCGGCGGATGTGCCGGCGTCGAGATGGAGCACGACATCGCCGACGGCGCTCCGGACCTCGCCTCCGGTTTGCCGTTCGTCGGCCTCGGGCGCCGCGGGCTCTGCGTCGCGCACCACGACTGGCGCGAAGACCGGCTCCTGCGCATCATCGATCGCCGCCGGCAGGACCAGCGCGCCGTCCTCCGCCAGGCGCCGCCAGGCCGAGAGCTGGTTCGGCTGCACCCCGAACCGCGCGGCCACGGCGTTGACTGTCGCGCCGGGGCGAAGTGTCTCGGCCACGACCTGCGCCTTCACCTCGTCTGGCCAGCGCCGATGCCCGGAGGCGTAGATCTCCACGCCGAGCGATCTGAGCAACGCATTCGTAGCGCACATTGCGAAACGCACTCCCTGTCCTGCGACAGGGAACGCCTCGCACTGCTTGATACAGCGCA